>JANQFE010000072.1 GCA_028278025.1 Thermodesulfobacteriota bacterium
GGCACGCCTGCAGCCTGTGGCATCGGATGGGGCTGCAAAGGCGGTGCGAGCGATGTCTGGTAATCAAGAAAGTAGCTGTTTTTGCGAGCACATAGCCTGAAGCACGCAGCCCGATGCCGCAGGCCGGCCGCTAATAATCATGAATAATGCGGGCTAGGGTTAAAGTAGAGTTGGGGCGTGGATGATAAAAAGAACACCCAATTACCATATTCTGGGTAGCAATCGATAGCGTATCTGTTGGGCATAATTCTTGTAGCCTCTGAGCCTATTCTGAAGCACCTTGTCCTCCAGCGACGTGCGGATAACACTTGCGTAAATCGTCAGCACTGCTGGAATGAACGCCCACACCGAATTGAGCATCAGTGGTGTCGCCGAATCAAACAGGATGGCACCGAGGTAGCCAGGATGTCGCACATAGTGATAAGGTCCACTGGTGCAGGGAGTATGTCCTTTTCCTTCAGCGATACGCATAAAACAACTTCTATTGATTTTTTTACTCAAAAATTAGAGCATTCATTATTGGTCAAATAAAAAAAGTTCAAAATTCTACTGTAAGAAACAATATGTTCTTAAGGTTGTTTTTATTCCTTACACCTCATTTCGTTGTGTTTCTTAAGTCCTATCTTTCTAAAATGCTCTCGATACCTTAGAGGATCTTCAGCAAGCTTTCTCATTATATGTTTTTTGAGCTTATTTTGGACCCTTGCCTTAAGACTCCTTCCAATATCCTCGGCGAAGGGATTTTTGATGATTTTTTCTAATGACAGATAGTCTTTTGAGTCTAAACAACTATCCAACAAACCTTTTTTACCTAAATCAGAAGTAAGTTCTTGTAATCCTGCATCCAGCAAACGCTCCCGAGTTGGAAATCCTCTTTGAGAAAGTCCACGATATAAATAGTACTCCTTCAACATACCCGGGAGGTCGAGATCAATACCTTGAGCCCAACTGTCTTGCTCCGGTCTTTTAGTAAAAGAATCATCTCTTCGATCAAGCCCCTGCATCGCGTTTATAGAGCGTTCGATTTGATTTGACCGTTCTGCAGCCTTCAGAAGGTCATTCCCGTTTGCTTTAACACCCGTAACAGCTCTATAAGCAACTGCAAGATCCTCTGGAAGCAAACGCCCATGAGGTAACAGAGAAAGTCCCAAATAGAAGCAGATGCCTAAACTATCAATCAGCAATTTGTAGTTCTCATGCCACCATACCGCACGCCCTTTTGCTTGGTGAGAATAAATATTCATGGTTTCAGATCCAGCTCCGAAAAGTTTTTGGCAGATTTCCTTATTGGTTGCCTGCAAAAGAAGATGCGGAAACGCTTTAAGGAAGTCACCCCCTCTTGTTGACAAAGAAAAGGCCAAAACAAAGGGTGGTGCAGAGTGAGCCGGCCAGTGCATGCCCTTCATATGAAGTGCATATTTCTCCGCCCCACCTCCTATAATTTCAGCTGCCCTTTTCGTGCCTTCGGCAAGGATATCCCCAAATCCTGTACGATGAGAAATCTGTGCAATTGTTGATTCATATGCTTCTACGTTGCCCCAATCGAAGGTCAATCCATCGGTCATATCTTTATTTAGGATGCCCTGTTTAAAGGCATCAGTGGCCATACCGACGGTACCGCAGAACTCATTGATGTCTATCCCCATCTGGTTTAACTTGTTAGCAATATGAAGAATAGAAGTAACATCTCTAATGCCTAAAGTTAAGCCCAAGGTTATAATGAAGGCCACTTCATATTTAAAACCTTCCTCTCCCTTATACGCTCCACGCTTGATGCGCCAGTGCTTACCACAGCTCAGTGGGCAACGAAAGCACCCATGAGGTTTTGATTCTGCAGCATCATAATAGGCAGCAATGTCCAGAGATGTTATGTCTTCATGATTAATCTTTCTTCTCCCGTTTTTCCCATACATAAGCCCTAAGGATTCGACCATATTGATAAACATCGGAGTGCCATACTGAGCAAACAGTTTAGGTAAGGCAAATTCCTTTGTACATTGCTTGATTATCTTGGAAATTTTTTTCGTTTCCTCCGGATTTTTGACAGAGATTTTTTCTCCACCCTGTATTACGATAGCTTTTATGTTTTTTGCCCCCATCACAGCACCCATTCCAGCCCGTGAAAAAGAGTTGGCATTTTGCTCACATTGGATGGTGGCAAACCTGACTTTGTTCTCTCCTGCTGGACCGATGGATGCGACCAAAGACTTGGGGTGTCTTTCCTTTAATGTTTTGTCAGTTTCAAGTGTGTCCTTTCCCCACAGATCAGTAGCATCTTCGATTTTGCAGACACCGTTTGGAGCAATAAAAATGTAACAAGGTTTATCCGAGCTGCCTCGTATGACCAAATGATCATAACCAGCCCTCTTAACCAGAACTCCAAATAAGCCCCCTCCGTTGGAGTCGCCGAAGACCCCGGTGAGAGGGCTAATAGCAGTAAAGGTTGCCCTTGCAGAGGATGGAAAAGGAGTTCCCACCAACGGGCCGGCGCCAAATATGAGTGGATTTTCCGGGTCTGTGGCTTGCGTTGAAGGTCGAAGGTTTTGGTATAAAAGCCAAGCATTAAGACCCGCACCACCAATAAATCTGACCGCATCTTCTTCAGGCAGATCCTTTACATGGGATGTACTCTCGTTTAATTCCACTTCTAAAATCTTTCCTCTGTATCCGAATTTCATGACTATTATCTGTTTTATGAGAATAACATTTGAGTGATTAAATGTTGAATTGCAGCGCTCTGGTTACTATTCAACAACGCAATATTTGTGCCCAGAAAAGTTTATCGAGGATAAGTTAATTAATTTCAGTAGGTTACATGATTGGATACTGGATAACCGAATGACCATGGGGGCCTATTTCTGTGAAAATTTACAGAAACTACTTACATATTTAACAGTTTTGTGGCATAGTAACATATATGACAGTTTTTTAACCTGGGCAGGAGAACAATATAATGGTGGATGAGAAAAAGTTTTTCTGGGAGGCTACTCTCAGGTTGTGCAGCAGCCTGGAAATAGAAAGAGCCCTTTGGCAGTGCTTCATGTACCTTAGGGTATTTATTCCGATGGACCTCATGATCCTCAGTTACATCTCATCTGACACAGGGGGGATCCAATTCCTTGCTGAGGCAAATGAAAAGGGTGGGAGGCGATCCGATCTCCTGGTACCTCTACCTCAAGAAACGGTGACCTTTGCAACGACGGACAACCTTCCAGATGTAATGATCGTCGAAAACCCTGAAACGCACCCTGTTGCAAAATTCGCAGTCAGGTTTGTCAAAGTTGAAAAACCCTCAATGATTGTTGTACGTCTTGTTTTGGAAGGACAATTCTTAGGTGGTTTGACTGTCATATCGCAGGGCCAGAGCAGGTATGCTGAAAAACACGCCAGCCTTCTCGCCTCGCTGAGGGAACCTGCTTCTATCGCCCTGTCCAACTGCCTGAGGTACCAAGAAGTTCTCAAACTCAAAGAATTGCTTGCCGATGACAATCGATACCTTCAAGACGAGCTAAAACAGCTAAGTGGTGAGGAGGTAGTTGGGGCCGATTTTGGCCTTAAAGGTGTGATGGAAATGGTCCGGCAGGTGGCGCTTCTGGCCAGTCCTGTCATTTTGTTTGGTGAAACAGGGACAGGCAAAGAAGTCATTGCCCGTGCGATACATAACCTATCTACACGCCGGGAAGGCCCTTTTATCAAAGTCAACTGTGGAGCTATTCCGGAAACATTAATGGACAGCGAACTTTTCGGCCATGAAAGGGGAGCGTTTACCGGCGCATTCTCACAGAAACGCGGGCGCTTCGAACGAGCCGATGGTGGCACAATATTTCTCGATGAAATCGGAGAACTTCCTCTTGAGGCACAGGTGAGACTCTTAAGGGTGTTACAGGAGAAGGAGGTCGAGCGAGTAGGTGGGACTCAACCCATCAAGGTTGACATCAGGGTCATAGCAGCGACTCACCGTGATCTTCAAGGAATGATCCAGGAAGGCCGATTCCGTGAAGATCTTTTCTACCGACTTCAAGTTTTTCCTATAACCATTCCACCGCTGAGACAGCGTGTTGGTGATATCCCTGCGCTCGTCCAGAACTTCGTTACGAAAAAATCCCGCGAGATAGGTCTCAGGAATATTCCTCCCTTAGCTGCAGGCGCTATTGACCAGCTTAAGGCCTACCACTGGCCGGGCAATGTGCGCGAACTGGAAAATGCAGTGGAACGAGCACTAATCCTCAGCAAAGGTGAGCCTCTTACATTTTCAGATCTTCACCCGCTCTCATCTGAAGAGATAGATCATCCTGCAAGTACTGTGGATGGTGCATTTCTGAATTTGGACAAGGTTATAAGCAGGCACATTCGAGGAGTCCTCGATATGACTGGCGGTAGGGTGGAAGGACAGAGTGGAGCTGCAGAACTCCTGGGAGTGAATCCAGGTACCTTGAGACACAGAATGAGAAAGCTAGGTATCCCCTTTGGTCGGCAACCAAACACAAAGAGGATCCGGCAACACAATACTCCCAAATAACTCAAATAGGGACCTAAATAAAATTGGGACAGCTGCGGAGGTGCACCGCCCCTTGAAGCGCTTTGTTTCTGGTATTGTTAGTCTTCTACGTATTCAGATTCATATGGATATTTTGCATAGCCGGTCTTGTGTTTCTTAAATCCGAGCTTTTTATAGAAGGCTTCATTGCCGAAGGTTGACGTCAAATGAAAAGAAAGATGCTCGTTGTCTTTCTGCAATGCATTCAATATCCCTCTTCCAACACCTTGTTTCTGATATGCCGGCAGCACGCCCAGATCACAAATCATTGCATAGCACACACCGTCTGAAAGCAGGCGTCCGGCGCCTACCAGTCTGTTTCCCTCCCATGCCGTCACAACCCTATAACTATGTTCAAAAGCTTCCCGAATCTTTTCCAGGTCTCTCCTCCTGCCCAGCCCGGCAACCAGACCAACCTCTCCATAGAGATCAGTAATTGCCTCCCAGTCGATTGTGTCAGTGCCTGTTTTATATTCGATCATAAAGGAATCCAGTAAATCCTGTTAATCCCGTCAAAACAGCCAGCAAAAAGGTATCTGTTACCCTTTTTTAACTAGCCCTTGATAACCCCCAGAGGTTTAAGGCGCGCTGCTTTTTTACTGACCCCCGCGGCGTGGACAACATCCACAACCATGTTGACATCTTTATAAGCCTCAGGCATTTCCTCAACCAGCGTTGATCTACCGGCAGCCCGCGCATAGATACCCCTGTCTTCCAGCTCGCGGGAGATAGAACGCCCGCGGGAAGCCTTTTTAGCCTGGTTGCGGCTCAAAATCCTTCCGGCCCCATGACAGGTACTGCCGAAAGTTTCCGCCATGGCCCGGTCGGTTCCCACAAGCACATAGGAATACCGGCCCATATCCCCCGGGATGAGCACCGGCTGCCCAACAGTCCGAAAATCTTCCGGAACCTGGGAGTGGCCGGCGGGAAATGCACGGGTAGCACCCTTGCGGTGGACGCATACCCTTTTTTCGGCACCATCTACAGTGTGGGCCTCGACCTTGGCAATATTATGGGCAACATCATAGACCAGCCCCATCTGCAGCTCACGCTGACTGACCGCAAGCACCTGCTCAAACGTTTCGCGCACCCAGTGGCCGATTATCTGCCGATTGGCAAAGGCATAATTAGCAGCACAGGCCATCGCTGCAAGGTATTGTCGGCCCTCAGTGGAGCTCAGTGGGGCACAGCACAGCTGACGGTCTGGAAGACTGACATTATACTTTTGAGATGCCTTAAGCATCTTTTTTATGTAATCATCACATACCTGGTACCCGAAACCTCGTGATCCGGTATGTACCGTAACCACAATATAATCCTTATAAAGTCCCAAAACCCGGGCAATCGCATCGTCATAGATTTCATCAACATAAGCAATCTCAACAAAGTGGTTTCCGGAACCCAGGGTGCCCAGCTGTGGACGGCCGCGCTCGTAGGCTTTATCTGAAATGGTATCAGGGTCAGCCCCGGCAATACTACCCTGGTCTTCAATATGGAGCAGGTCGTTAGAGTTGCCGAAACCATGCTCAACCGCCCAGGCTGCGCCTTTAACCAGAACCTGCCGGTGGTCTTGCATGCTTAGCTTCAGATCTTTTCTTTTTGAACCCACACCGGCGGGAACATTAACAAAAAGCCCTTCAACAAGTGTCTGTATATATTTGACAACATCGTTCTTGTGCAATCCTGTTCGCAACAGCCTGACACCACAGTTAATATCATAACCCACGCCGCCGGGCGATATGATGCCTTCCTGCATATCAAAAGCAGCTACTCCCCCGATGGGAAATCCATACCCCCAGTGTATATCGGGCATGGCCATAGAGCTGCCCACAATTCCCGGCAGACAGGCTACATTGGCAACCTGCCAAAGACTCTGATCCTGCTGTATCTGAGACATCATGGCAGAACTTGCATAAACAAGGCCGTGGGTATTCATGCTGCCGTGCCGCTTTATGCGCCATCTGTTTTCATCAAGCTGCTCCAGGGGCATAGAACTCTTTTCGTTCATAATCCTTCCCTCAGCTTCTCATTCCTGCCTCACGTAAGTATAGCTGTCCTGGCGATAATTTAAAAGCCTTTATATGTTCATTCTGCCTTCTACATCCCCTATACATCAAGTACAACTATGGCTTCACAGATCTCATTCTTTTTTGAAATGCTGAGGTTATGATAGGTCACCGCCTTAACTGCTGTTTTGATGATGTGGATATCTTTATTGAAGGGTTCACCCCGGGCCTCGGCACATAGGCAGTTGTCATCAATTTTATTTACGGTAAAGCTGCTGAAAAGAAACAGTTCGGTATCAAAAACATAGAGAAGACTTCCCAGCCATTCAACCAATAGCTCTTCCAGACAGTCTCGCTGCAGGTTGAACCTGCGGGTTGCTTTAGGAGTTACCTTGCTGAGAATTGTTATACTATCAAAAAGCGCGCAGCCTGCATTCTGGAAAAGCTCGGCAGGGTTTTTCCCAAAAATCCTGATTCCGATATCGGCCGTATGATCTAAGAATTCGTAACGTTGCATCAGGTATGTTCCAACTATCCAGGCCCGAAGGGCCGTGAGGGTTTTCCTCCCGCAGTGTCGCGGGAGGAAAAAGTCCGCCTGTGTCAGCGTCAGCCTGCGGTGAACTATCTAAATTCCCAGAACCGTGCTCTGATCAATGAACATCCGGTGCCACAGCTCCAGCATCAGCAACGCCCAGATCCGGTAGCTGTGGTCAGCCCGCAGGGCAACATGTTCATCGAGCAGCTGTTTAACCGCATCCTTTTTAAAATAGCCCCGCTCTTGGGTGCGGTTATCAAGGAGAATCTCATAAGCAACCGGTTTCAGCTCCTGTCTGAACCAGCGATGCAGCGGTACACCGAAGCCCATTTTTTTACGATAGAGAATATCTCGCGGCAGCACGGGCTCAAATGCTTTTTTAAGGATATATTTGGACTGCCTGCCGTGCAGCTTTAGGTTTGGTGGAAGGCTGGCAGCCAGCTCCATAACCTTGTGGTCAAGAAACGGCGAGCGGGCCTCCAGGGAATGTGCCATGCTGGCAATATCAACTTTTACCAGCAGGTCATAGGGAAGATAGAGGCTTACATCGGCAAAAAGAAGTTTTTCCAGGAGATTGTCTGCGTCTGATGCACCGTACCTATCCGCCGTCAGATTAACAGAATCATGCCCGGCAACCTGTTTTAAAAAGTGTTCAGAATAAAGATGTGTTTTCATCTCATTAGTAAAATAACAAAGCCAGTGAACATAGCAGCGTGCCGGGTCTTCCGACGCGCCATTAATGAATCGCTGCAGGCGTCTGATAATGCTCCACCGATACTCTCTATGGGGCAGTAGGTTAACAGCTCTTTTTATAATACGTTCCCGCAGGAAACGAGGAAGCTTTATATAGTGTGCGGCCAGATGGTTTGCACTATAGCGCTCATAGCCGGCAAAGGATTCATCCCCCCCGTCACCGTTAAGCGCCACGGTTACATGCTGCCGGGTAAGCTGGGACACATAATAGGTTGGAATTGCTGAGGGATCGGCATAAGGTTCATCATAATGCCAGACAATTTTGGGCAGAATTTGTATTGCATCAGGTTTTACGACAAACTCCGCATGGTCTGTTTTAAACATATGGGCAACTGATTCGGCATATTGCAGCTCATTATAATCTGCTTCCTCAAAGCCGATAGAAAAGGTTTTAACGGGTGTTCGGGTAAGCTGACTCATGACGGCAACAGTCGCACTTGAATCAATGCCGCCGCTGAGAAAAGCCCCCAGGGGCACATCACTTCTCAGCCTGATTTTTACTGCATCGCTAAACACCTCCCGGAAGTGTTCCATGTAATCACTCTCTTTGCCGAGGTTGAGTTTGTCGGCATAGGATATCTGCCAGTATTGCTTTGTAGTGATTTTTCCGTTCTGCACAACAAGCGTATGTGCGGGAGGAAGCTTTGCAATATTTTGGAATATGGTCTGGGGGCCGGGAACATACTGGTAGGTTAAATAATGGTGCATGGCCTCATAATTTATTGCTCTGTTAACAGTATCATCCTGCAGCAGTGATTTTATTTCGGATGCAAACAGAAAGGCCCCGTCTACAACAGCATACACAAGCGGCTTCTTGCCGGCCCTGTCGCGTGCCACGAAAAGCTGCTGCCGGTTTGCATCCCATATGGCAAAAGCAAACATTCCCCTGAGACTGTTGACACAGTCCGGTCCTTCGTCCTCGTAAAGATGTATGATTACTTCCGTATCGGAATGGGATTTAAAGATATGTCCACGGGCCTCAAGCTCCGGCCGCAACTGTTCGAAGTTATATATCTCGCCGTTAAAGACAATCCAGATGGAATTATCTTCATTTGACATAGGCTGATGGCCGGCCGGCGAAAGATCAATGATGCTGAGCCGCTGGTGACCAAGGCCGACATGCCCGTCAGTATAGACACCCTTGTCATCCGGCCCCCGGTGTTCCAAAATGCTGGTCATCTTATCTATAAGCGGGGGAGCAACACTGCGCGACGAATCAAAATAAATTTTTCCGCAAATACCGCACATAGCACTGCTTCTAATAAAACATGTTAGGTCTTATCGGCTATAGAACCCATTATGAGAACTGCGTATATGATAGTAGGTTCAAAGGGAAAGGTCAAAGCTAAAGAAAAAATTTAATAAAAAAACCGGGGCTTACCGGCAACAAAAAAGGGGCCTAAGTCTGTGCGACTTAAAACCCCTTGTAATAGTTCCCTGTCCTTGGAAATCAGATGCCGGCTTTTTCCCTGAGCGCATCGGCCATATCGGTCTTCTCCCAGGTGAACCCTTCTTCCTCGCGCCCAAAATGTCCGTAGGCCGCCGTCCGTTTGAATACCGGCCGCAACAGCTTCAGATGCTTTATGATCTGGGCCGGTCTGAAATCAAATACCTCGTTCAGTATCTTGGCAATATCATCCGGGGGTATCTTGCTGGTACCGAACGTGTTGATCATCACCGATACCGGCCGGGCCACCCCGATCGCATAGGCCAGCTGCACCTCGCAGTGCGTGGCCAGCTCTGCCGCCACCACATTTTTGGCCACATACCGGGCCATATAGGAGGCTGAACGGTCTACCTTGGAGGGGTCTTTGCCGGAAAAGGCTCCCCCGCCATGGCTGCCCTGGCCTCCGTAGGTGTCACAGATAATTTTGCGTCCCGTCAAACCGCAGTCCCCCTGGGGTCCCCCGACCACAAAGCGTCCCGTGGCATTGATGTGAAACTTGGTCTTCTCATCCATCATATCCTCCGGGATCACCTTCCTGATCACCTCTTCTATGATCCCCTCCTTGAGCACCTTGTCCTTTACCTGCGGCGTGTGCTGGGAGGCTATAACCACGGCATCCACCCGCACCGGCTTTTTCTCCTGGTACTCTATGGTGACCTGGCTCTTGCCGTCCGGACGCAGAAAATCAAGGGTGCCCTCTTTTCTCACAAATGCCAGCCTTCTGGTCAGTCCGTGGGCAAACTGTATCGGCATGGGCATCAGCTCCGGCGTCTCGTTGCAGGCATAGCCGAACATCAGCCCCTGGTCTCCGGCACCCTGCTCGTGGCCGGCATGCTCATCCACTCCCATGGCAATGTCCGGTGATTGCTTGTCAACCGAGCTCATCACCGCGCAGGTCTCCCAGTCAAAGCCCATGGCAGAATCATTATAGCCGATCTCCTTGATGGTTTCGCGCACTATGTCGGGAAAGCTCACATAGCAATCCGTGGTGATCTCTCCGGCAATCATTGCCAGCCCCGTGGTAACCAGCGTCTCGCAGGCTACCCGGCAGCGCTTATCTTGGGCCATGATGGCATCAAGCACTGAATCCGATATCTGGTCGGCTACCTTGTCAGGATGCCCTTCGGTTATCGATTCTGAGGTGAATAAAAAATTTGTCATTGCCATAATATTACACGCCTCCAAAATAATATTTATGTGATATTTAATTAAAGTAAACTATTTTTATAAAATAAATTCTTTAAGAAGTCAAATTAAAAAAATATTGGTTTCTATATAACTTCTCGCATGTTTATTCATTATGGGGAAACCAGACCCCAATATCGGAAGAAAATCTTATAACTTAAACCGGAATTACTACCCCTCTATAAAACAGCAAAGGTGCTGAAAAATCATGCTGAATGAGGCGCACTCTTAGTATACGCAGCAGATAGGCCTTTTCCAATAGCTCCGCTCCCCCCTTTATTAATTAAAGCATTTATGCTATTGGTTTAATTTCTGCTATAGGTATCTCTGTTTTTAGACGAAATTAAACATAAAATGCTTGTTTTTAACCAATTCAAATCCAAACTCTTGGGAGGAACGCACAATAGTTGATAAACATATTATTCAGGCCGGTCTTGAAGCAGTTAAAAGGGGCGGGGCAGTCCTTCGGGATAATTTTGGAAAAGCTCAAAAAATTTCCTACAAAGGGAAACTGGACCTGGTAACTGATACAGATTGTCTCTCCGAGGATACAATTGTAGGTTTTTTGAAGCGGGAATTTCCTGAACATGGTATCCTGGCCGAAGAGCGCCGCGAGATACAGAGCCGCTCTGCCTACAGGTGGATCCTTGATCCCCTGGACGGCACAACAAACTTTGCCCACGGGTACCCCTTTTTCTGTGTTTCACTGGCGTGTGAATTAAATAGTGAAATCGTCTGGGGGGCTGTCTATGACCCCCTGCGGGATGAGCTCTTTACGGCTGAACTGCAACAAGGTGCTGAGCTGAATGGAACCCCTCTGCGGGTATCAACAACAGATGATATTGGCCAGGCCCTGCTGTGCACCGGCTTTCCCTATGATGTCCAGGAGAGTGACGATAACAATTTAAATCATTTTGAAAACTTTATAAAAGTTTGTAGGGCCATCCGCCGGGACGGCTCTGCAGCTCTTGATCTCTGTTATGTTGCCATGGGCCGTTTTGACGGTTTCTGGGAAATGAAACTTAATCCCTGGGATATTGCAGCCGGATGCCTGCTGGTTGCCGAATCAGGTGGTACAGTAACAAATTTCGACGGAAAGCCCTGTGACATCACCACGGGTGAAGTAGCAGCCTCAAATTCACGGATACATGCTGAAATGGTGAGGGTCCTATCTTTAGGAAGGTGTGATACTGCATGAACAAAATAATTTTTACCGGCTTATGTATGCTTGCTGCCCTGGTCGCCCACAGCAGGTGCAGCGCCGACATTTATAAATTTGTTGATGAACACGGGGTTATTCATTTTACCAATACCCCTACGCATAAAAAATATCGCCTGATATTAAAAGAGGGCCGGAAAACAGGTTATAATGAGAAGCGCTTTGACCATATAATCAAGCCTTTGTGCAGAAAATATAGTATTGACACTAATCTTGTTAAAGCAGTTATTAAGGCCGAATCAGACTTCGACCCCTATGCTGTTTCTAAAAAAGGTGCCCAGGGGCTTATGCAGCTCATGCCGCAAAAGGCCCGGGAGCTCAACATATCAGACCCGTTTGACCCCCGAGAAAATTTAAAAGGCGGGATTAGCTATCTCAGGAACCTTCTTGACAGATTCAAGGGGGATACAACCCTGGCACTCGCAGCCTATAATGCCGGTGAAAATGCGGTACTGCAATACAATAAAGTCCCCCCTTTTAAGGAAACCCGCAATTATATTGAAAAAGTCATGAAATATAAAAAATTCTTCCAGGCAATGTATTAGGTTTATTATGGATAAGATCACAATTGAAGTAAAAAAACTTTCCGGCTGTGAAGACCTGCCCCTTCCTCAATACATGACCCCTCACGCTGCCGGCATGGATGTGTGTGCAGCAGTTGATACAGAAGTTGTTTTACAACCAGGCAAAAGGATTTTAATTCCTACCGGTATTGCTATTGCTTTGCCCACCGGGTTTGAAGCCCAGATCAGGCCGCGCAGCGGCCTGGCAGTAAAGCATGGTATCGGCCTGCTCAACGCTCCCGGTACCATTGATGCAGACTACCGGGGTGAGATAAAAATAATCATGATAAACCACGGCGATGAGCCTTTTAAGGTTCAGCGCGGTGACCGGATCGCCCAAATGGTTATTCATAAAGTCGAAAACACTGAGTGGCAAAGCGTGGATGAACTGCCGCCCTCAGACCGCGAAGCCGGCGGCTTCGGCTCTACCGGAACATGATGTGCTCATAATGGGGTCGAACAACACCTTTCAAAAACGTGAAGGGGTTTCCACCGGGGGATAGTTATTTCTTTCTGAAACAGGAAATCCCGGAGCACCGTTTTCATCATATTCACTTGTCCGCTGCCGGTATTTTTCAATTGTATCATCCAAAAACTGTGCCCATTGAATGGTGATTATTCTATCGTACTCCCCATAGTCATAATAGATTTCACAGAGCAAATTATTTGTCCGGGAGTAAATTTTCTCCATAATGAGTAAACCCTTTGGGTTGTAATTCCTCCACCTCCCGGTCTTTTCCCGGCCATCCCGGCATTCAAATTCAAAACGTGATCCGTCTTTATAGAACCTCCTTGCCGGCCCTTCCTTTTTGCCGTTTTTGTACAGCAGTTCTTTCTTGACCCTACCATTCCTGTAGTATGTTTTGGTTATTCCCTCTCTCTTTCCTTCAGCATTATAATGAGCTTCTTCCTTTAATTTACGAGAAAGGAGATAAAACTTTTTTTTAGTAGTCATATCCTGCTCTTACAGAAGGGGAAGTTTTGAAACTATTTGAACTAGACCCAAAGGAATATCCGGGATCAGGCTAACCCATCATTAACAATTTGCTTGCATAAAGCATAAACTTTTCCTATAATTTTTCAATAAAAATCATGTATCATTCTGTAGACCTGGTAGAAAACGGGGTGGTAAAAAGGAGGCGGCCGGGTTGAAGGAAACCCCACCTGACCGCAGTAATCATAGAATAGATGGTAAAATACAGTAGCGAAACAATACGGGAAGTGTCCCGGTTTTTCCGTAAAAGACTCTTTTGAACCCTGAAAATCCTTATTATTGGGCCTATTTTAAGGGATTCTTAAAAATATTACAGATGGTTAGCTTGGCCGACCCCGTTTGTTTAGAATACCTTAAAATATTTACATAAAGCAGCTAGTATAACGAAGGACATGAGCGAAATATAAATATAGGTTTGTCTGCACTTCCACCATACTGCCTTTTTCTCACCATCCTCATGGTATATCTGAAATTCTACATTACCCATAGAGTTTTCAATCAGGTGTGCCATTACTTGAGCGAAAATATACATCGAAGACTCGAATGCGTGAGTATATTTGTGCATGGTATGATCACGAAAACAGAATATTAACATTAGAAAGAATATACCGACGCAACCGAGGAGTTGCATTTCCACGTTTTCAGTATTTATTATGAATGCTAACAAGCCAGAAAATGCCACCAATGAGTAGTTAAGGAGTTGATGCCTTAATTTGTCAATATGATTAATTTTCTCATCTGCCTTGTTGTAAAGATTCTGAACATAGGCAACCTTTTCAGAAACATTATCAGAAGGTTTAAGAACCAAAGTTTTGTTTTTGGCCTCAAATTTCATAGAAATCCCCTTTCATTTTTTACAGACTTCTGGCGTCTTTATATAATTCAACAACATAGCCAGTAGATTACAATAACCTTTTAAGACAATAAGGGACTTCCCATAATAATGTTGAGATGCAGCAGTGGATTACATAATTCCATAAGGTATGCCGAGAATAGCCCGAGTCGTAATAGCTAAATATCATCACCATATTCCCCAGCGGAGTAATAATAGAGCGGTTGTCTTCTTTGATGATGAAGGCCAAGGTGTCAATTTAAATTAAAACCCTAGGCGGACCCCATGCTCCGCATACGCAAAAAAGGGCAGGGACAAAGCCCTGCCCTTTACGAGGAGGGGCAGCTATTTCTTTACTTTTTTCAATGTGCTTTCACCATCAAGCACAATATAGTCTTTGATTTTCTCCAGGGTCTTTTTGCCGACTCCTTTTACCTTGCCAAGCTCCGCTGATGATTTAAAATTGCCCTGCTGGCTGCGATAGGCAATAATATTCTCCGCGGTCTTTTTACCTACCCCCGGCAGCATTTTCAGCTGTTTTACATCGGCAGTATTGATGTTGAGTTTGCCCTCAATTTGTTCAGCTTTTTTTGCCGATGCCGTCTTCTCTGCTGCCAAAACAGGCATTGTCAAAAAACAAAAAATAATAATTGCTGTTACTACGGTAAATAATTTGTTGGTGGGTTGCATCATGGGCCCTCCTTTTGAAATGTTATACTTTTTTGCCCATACACAGTAGTATGGACATCAATAATTATTACCGCCACAGTATCAAAAAAACAGCTCCTGTCAATCGCCCCATCGGGTTATATTTGCATTTTTTTTGGCTTATTTTTGAAGAAAAATAAGGCTATATTTAGGCTGTCCACAGGGTATGTTTCTAATAAAGATTGTGCTATATGTTTGCAAAGTCATAAAAACAACTACCATATTTTAGATTAGCTGTATGAATGAACAAAAAACGGTAAGTGTTATAATTCCAACTTATAATCGGGCCTGCGTTTTGAAGGAGGCCATAGATTCTGTTCTGGCGCAAACCTATAGGGACTTTGAGCTTATTGTTGTGGATGACGGCTCAACTGATGACACCTCTGAAATGCTGTCCGCATTTGCAGATAACATTTCAACAATCACAACCTTTCACAGAGGTCCCAGCGCAGCCCGCAATGCAGGTATTAATGCATCCCGGGGAGAATGGATCGCTTTTCTTGATTCTGATGACCTCTGGCTAAAGGACAAACTGAAAAAACAACTTGATTTTTTTACACAAAACCCCGAGTATTACATTTCCCAGACCGAAGAAATCTGGATACGCAACGGGGTCCGGGTTAACCCCCGCAACAAACATAAAAAATATTCGGGCTGGATCTTTGAACACTGTCTTCCGCTGTGCATTGTAAGTCCGTCTGCCGTGATGATTCACCGCAGCATATTTGATAAAATCGGACTGTTTGATGAAACCATGCCGGCCTGTGAAGATTATGACCTGTGGCTTCGCATCGCTGTTCATTACCCCATACATCTCATTGATGAACCCCTGATTACAAAAAGAGGGGGCCACGCCGACCAGCAATCAAGAAAGATCAAACACCTCGACAGGTACAGGATCCAGGCCTTGTGCAAGATAATGCAGAATGCGGAGCTAAGCACTTCTCAATATTCCAAAGCTTATAAAGTGCTCAAAAAAAAATGTACAATCTATGCTAACGGCTGTCTCAAACGGGGCAAAAACCAGGAGGCCCGTAAATATTCTCAGCTTCCTGATCAGTACAAAAATCCCAAGGCTGGTTAAAATCCTGATTCCGGAAATGTAAATGTTTATTTTTCATGGATTGCACGGGGTTTGAGGAAAACAATGCATCTATTTGGCTTTCTTGATGATACGGCGCAGCACTATCCCGACAAAACCGCTGTAATCTGCGACCGCGCACGCATAACCTATAAGCGCTTACATGAAAGAGTCAGCCTGCTTACAGGAGCGTTGCATGCCTCCGGCGTAACAAAGGGCACAAAAACAGGTGTTCTCTGTTACAATTCAATTGAGTATATTGAAATTATATTTGCGCTTATGAAGCTTGGTGCTGTTTGTGTACCGCTCAATTACCGCTTAACCGCCAACGAAATCACCGCCCTTATTGAACATTCCGGCATAACAGCCCTCTTTTACGATGGGGCTCTGCAGGCCCAGGTTCCCTTTGGCAGCAGGGACATCACAACATATATAACCATCGGCAACCAGCAAACACAGGGTGCCGTTTCATATGATTCACTTTTTACCGGCAGCAAACCCGATGTGCCCGACATACAGGTTGTTGAAGACGATGAAGCGTTTATCCTCTATACCGCCGGGACAACCGGAAGCCCCAAGGGGGTTGTGCTGACCCACGGCAACTGCATTGCTAATACGCAAAACTATACGGATGCTTACGGCATGGTCCCCGCTGATATTGAGCTTGCCCCTACACCGCTTTTTCACACGTCCACTTTAGGACGTATCTTCTCCTATGTGGCAAATGCAGCCACATTCATTCTATGCAGTAAATTTGATCCCGGGCAGTGTCTTGACATTATCCAAAATGAAAAAGTCACCTCCATTACCCAGGCGCCGACCATGTACCACATGCTGTTTGTTGCTGCAAAAAACAAAAGTCGGGATACCGGTTCGGTCCGGCGCGTTGTAACCGGGGCATCGCTCATGAGCCCGCAGGCCAAAAAGCAGCTCAAAGAACTTTTTCCCCAGGCAGCCTTTTTTGACCTGTATGGGTTGACCGAGGCAGCCCCGGGGGTCAGTATCCTCAAGCCGGCAGACTTTTTTAGCAAACCGGAGAGTGTGGGCATGCCCATGCGCAACGTTGAGATAATGATATTAAAGGATCAAAGCGAACCGGCCCGGACAGGCCAGATCGGTGAGATATTGTGCCGCGGGCCTAATATAATGAAAGGATATTACAGAAACGAGCAGGCTACCGCACGGGTGCTACGGAACGGGTGGCTGCATACCGGTGATATGGGCACGCTGGATGATGAGGGCTTTCTCTATATTGTGGGCCGCAAAAAAGACATCATCATAAGCGGCGGCACAAATGTGTATCCGGTAGAGATCGAAACAGCCCTTATGCAGCATCCGGCTGTAGATGATGCAACCGTATTCGGTGTCGCGGACGAGACCTGGGGTGAAAAAATTGTTGCTGCGGTTGTAGTGAAGCCGGACAGGTCCTGCACAGCTAAAACACTTTTTGATTTCTGCCGACAGCAGCTTGCAGGCTTTAAATGCCCACGCGATTTTTTATTTGTTAACGCCCTGCCGCGCAATGCCGCTCAAAAAGTCCTAAAAAGCGAACTTCAAAAGGTTTATGGCAAGCATTCGTGAACAGGGAACAAGAAAATTAAAAAGTGCTGAGTAACGAGTCTTAAACTAAAAACAACGGACTACAAAAAACTTGCTACCGACGTTTTAATAACTTTAGGCATTTTAGCTCACTTTAGTGCACTTTAGGCATTTCGTTTGTTTTCTCATTACTCAGAACTATTATTTAGACTTTTAACCTCTTTACCTCTTAGCCTTTTGATCTTACTCACCAGCAACCAGAGTTTTCTTTTATTGGCAAATAGCTCAAATTACTATATGGTAATACATATCCAACAATAATTATTAAACGGCTGCATTATGAAATGCCTCTATTTTGACTGTTTTGCCGGTATAAGCGGCGACATGATGCTGGGGGCGCTTATCGACCTTGGCGTGCCCCAGAAATATCTCAAAACCGAGCTGGCAAAACTCACTGTTGCAGACTACAGCCTGCGTGTTGCCAACACAATGCGCATGGGTATATCCGCCAGACAGGTTTCCGTAAAACCGCGCAGCTCAAAGCCGCACCACAAGCACAGGACCTTTAAGGACATTGAAAAAATCATTTTAAAGAGTTCTCTGTCAGGGGCCATCAAAGATAGAAGCATTGACATCTTCACCAGGATCGCAAAGGCCGAGGCCCAAATCCATAAAAAGAAAGTAACCGAAATACATTTTCATGAGGTCGGCGCCCTTGATTCTATTATTGATATAGTCGGTACCGCAATTGGAATTGACTACCTGGGTATTGAACAATGTGCTGCATCGGCTGTGCCCCTGGGACACGGTTTTGTAAAATGCCAGCACGGCACCCTGCCGGTTCCGGCCCCGGCTACTCTCAAGCTGCTGCAGGGAGTTCCGGTGCATCAATCCGGCATAGAGGCCGAACTGGTTACACCTACCGGGGCTGCCATCCTTACAAGCTGTGTCAAAGACTTTGGGCCCCTGCCCCCTATGAGTATAGAAAGTATCGGGTATGGCGCTGGCACACGTGAACTTGAAGCCGTTCCCAATCTGCTCAGACTGATTCTGGGTGAATCACAGGGGGCAACCGGCAAGGAATATGTGTGCGTGCTTGAAGCAAACATAGATGATATGAACCCGGAATGGGCCGGCTATCTCATGGAGCAGCTCTTTGCTGAAGGGGCTCTGGACGTAGTATTTATTCCCGTTTATATGAAGAAAAACCGCCCGGCTGTATTACTGCAGGTTATCTGCGCAGAGGAAAAACAAAGCCTGCTTACCGGCATACTGTTTCAGGAATCAACCACGGCAGGTGTGCGCTCCTACCGCACCGAGCGTGTTACGCTCAAAAGACGCACGGGCAAAGTAAAAACAAAATTTGGGATCGTTAAGGTGAAGATTCTTGGTGAGGGGCAAGAGGAAAGAATCGTTCCGGAGTTTGAAGAATGCCGCAGGATAGCGTTAAAAAGAAAGGCTTCGCTGCAGGAGGTCTATGCAGCGGTTATCAATACTGTGGGGTCATAATGATAATAAGTAATCAGTAATGAGTAAAAAACGCCCATAGGGAAATACCCCTGTGTTTCCAAGAGAAACAAATAAATGTAGGATACCCCGAATGTATTTGAAGACTGTCGTGGTGTGGATACTGGTTGCCGGTATAGTAATTGCCGGGTGTCAGCCGCCGTCTGAATGCGGGGACGGTGTCTGTGGTGACAACGAGACCCCCCTGACCTGTTTGCAGGACTGCCCCACAACCTGTGGTGACGGCTACTGCCTGGGGGATGAGAATGCCGTCAATTGTCCTGATGATTGCGGTGACAGTTTTTCAGGGAACAGTTTTTACAGCTTTGTCTGGTATGCCGGATCACTGGAGGACAACCTGCGTGTCATGCAGAGCCTGGGGACAGACACTATCCTTTCTGAAGGTCCCGGCGTGCTGAGCCGGTCTGTCCACTGGGGCAGGGCAACCCGTGAAAACCCGATATCCGGGCAGTACGATAATGCGACCCGCAATTACGGGGACACCGCCTGGATAAGTCAGGCAAAAGCTGCCGGTATCGAAGTGCTTTTGTCCATCAACACCGGCCAAAACAGCAGCAAGGGTGCCTTCTACACCCCCTGGGTAGAGTGTGGCGAGCCGCTCTGCGGCGGTCTGGGAGCCGGTTTTCTCGCTGATTGCCCGCCGTCTGCGACCAACTGGCAGCACTGGTACGATTTCGTTTTTGATGTCGTTGTCCACTTTGACGGAAGCACCGCAGACCGCCCGGAAGTACGCTATTTTTTTAGCCGGATCGAAGCTGCCTCACCCTACTGGTCCGGAACCAAAGAACAACTGCTTGGACACATCGATCCTGATCCCCAGGAAGACATGGTTTCTATTGTACGCACTATGCCTGACAGGTCTACCCAGGAGGCTCAGCTGGATAAAGCCCTGGCCTCCGTAGCCTACCAGGCCCTGCAGGATGCCAATGCGTACCGGCTACTGCCCAACGCCGAGTTTGTTCTGGGTGTGCCGGCTGTGTTTTTTCAGCTCCAGGAGCTATACGACGCGCTGGAGGCGTATGCGCAGGACGGGTATTCAACGACCGAAAAACAGGCCATCACAGACATTGCCCTGTCTTCAAATTTTTACGCCAACCTTAACCAGACCTGTATTCCCGGTACTGACGACTATTCCGCTGATAGTTGTTTTGATGCCGTCAGCGCCTTCTTTGCAGCCAGAGACTACCTTTCCTGTCATCTCGAAGTCGGCGGCCACGCCCTCAAACTATCGGAGCACTACGATCATATCAGCGTGCGCTGCGGTGAGGGGCGTCCCCTGTATGAGCCCACGGGTGATATAGGCTATATCCGTGCCATGCACTACCTTGGCGGGAGACTTCCCGCGGGCAAGTTCATTTGGGATTTGGGAACAGTCGGGACACCATCGGGTATGCCGGAAGCAGAACTGGAGCAGTATCTTGCCCGTGACATGTTTAAACGGCTTATTGGTGCTTACCGGACAGAAGTTATGCATTTCGGCCCGACCTGGCTGTATGCCCCGATACCCCTTGCCGATGAAACGATATGTCTGTACCGGACAGAGGGGGATATTCCCTGGGCTGTTCGCCACGAGGAGGCCGACGTACTGGCCAAACTGGTTAAAATTGTTCCCACCGGGCAGGTTGTTCAACAGGGTGCCTCATCCTACCTCTACGGCCCGAATGGCTGGGAGACCTGGGCACCAGGGGAAAACCTGTGGCAAAAGCAGGGTAATAACATTATCTTTGGAGACGCTGTCCTGTTTTCCTTTGATGTACAGCGCAGCGCGGTGGATGGCGGACCGGATGGACGGATGGCTGCCGGGTGGTGTCTTGATAAAACTCCCTGGGACCCCGTCATCTTTGAAGGCATCTGTCCTACCGTGGACATTGCTCAAATTCTGGAAATTCCTGTTAATACAAGCGTGGCCTTGCATACCGCTAACGGTCAAATATCCAGCATTGTTGATTCAGGTGATCCCTCTGCTGTAATGGTAACTTTCGGACAGGACCCCATTCTGATTACCTGGGGTGGTGAGGATTCCGACGGTGACGGTATAGCAGATGTGAGTGACAACTGTCCCGCCCTCTCAAATCCTGACCAGGCTGAAAACAGTGCTGAAGGTTTTGAGTCGTCTAAAGACGATGCGGTGTGGATCACAGCCCCTGACGGAATTGGAGATGCCTGCGACACCTGCTCCGATATAACAAATCCGAATCAATCGGACAACAGCGATACCTGTGTTAATGGGACCAGGATAACCTATTAGTTATTTAGCAATAGAGAAACAAGATGTTAAAACACGTTGCAAAGATACTCTTCTTGATCATCGCACTTCTTTTTTTGACAGGGTGTAAAAATAAAACACCTGAGACCTGGATAGATGCTCTGCCTGATAAAAACGATGCTTCAAACACATTTTTTATTCCAATCATTGTGCAGATAGATCGGCCTGACAGCTCCCAGTTGTCTGATGAGCATCTAAAAAAACTGGCAACTAATTACAGGGCCATAAGCAGCAGGGAAACAGAATTCTCTGTAAAGCAGACAAACCGGATGAAAGAGATCAACCCAGACTTGATCATTTTAAAATATATGAATTTCGCAAGCGGATACAGGGTGGTCGATGACAACTACCGGAAGTCTCACCCGGAAACAGTCCTTTATACACCTGCCGGAGAGCCCTGCAGGGATCTGCTTGGTGACGGCGACAATTCCATCGTTATGGACCCTTCTAATGAAGTCTGGCGGCAAACACTGGTAGACAGTGCCCTAAACGCGGTAACCAGTGAGGGGTTTGACGGGATCATGGCCGATCAGCTGGTAATGGTAAATAAGCTGGCCGATGATTTTGACGGAGTGTATCCGGCCACGCAAGAGCCCTATACCACTGAAGAGTGGCGCGATGAAATGTATATAACCATTGAAAGGGTTAAAACCGCTATTGGCAGTGATAAACTGCTGATTGGGAACAGCGTCACCAACGGATACCGATACTTTGAAGAGAATGCCGCCCGCTTTCTCAGTGTCTTAGACGGTGTTGTTGCGGAAGGATTTAAGGGACCGATCTCCTGGGATTCCGCTACCTATGCGGAAGAAAAATACTGGGTAGAGAATATCAGGATGCTGACCTCTATTCAAACTAAGCGTAAATATATAGTAGCAACCGCAAAATACGATAAATACCTTATTAATAGTGCAACAGAACTCGATCAGCATATTCTGTTTACTTTTGCCACGTTTATGCTCGGAAAGGGCGACTATTCAGGATTCTCCTATATGGTCTATGATAAAATAGATGGGATAGAGAGGACAGAACATCCGTACCTTGATATTTTTTCCATAGAAATAGGCGGACCAGAAGCAGACTACTATGAAGATAATGGAGTATATCAGAGGAATTTTGAGAATGGAAGGGTTCTGGTAAACCCATCCGGTCAGAATATAGCTGTTGATCCGGGTCCGGGTTTTACGACTGTTGACGGAACCCCGGTAGAGCAAATTGACATGAATGCGCATACCGGCCTGATGTTGTTAAAAAGCCCATAGCAAGGTTGAGCATTAAATGCCGTTGTCCCGTTTAATTCTTTCTAGTCGATGCTAAATGGGAGGGTGACAATACTACAGGCCAACTGCTGGTGTTGATATTCTGTAGCCCATTTCATATGCTTTTTCACAGTCCTTTGGAAATACTTCCTTGCGTCTTTTTTCTTTCGCTTTAACATTAATCCTGTCAGCAACAACCTTTAAGTAATCTTCAAACTGATACGTATCATAACAATAAAGTGTCTCTACAGCACCAAATATCATTTTTAATATCGACTCATTCGCATCCAGTGAATATCCCAAACTTAATTCTTGCATTTCTTCTTCAGTAATATTCAGGGTATAAATAATGCCAACATTGATCTTCCGGGGAAAAAGCGATCGCCATGGGTCAGCGTACTCCAAATAAGGAAACATGAGCCGCTCCATAAATGACCTCATCTCTCCGGTTACTCTAAAAAAGTAGATAGGCGATCCCAAGATAATGGCATCGGCTGCATCAATTTTTGCCAAAACAGGGGTTAATTCATCTTTTACCGCACATTTTCCGTAGCTTGTGCCGTCTCTCATCTTACAGGCAAAGCAACTGATGCACCCTTTATAATTAAGATCATAAAGATGGATCATCTCGGTTATTGCTCCCTTTGAAGCTGCACCCTCAAGTGCTTTATTGAGCAATGTTGCTGTATTCCATTTCTTTCGGGGACTTCCATTAAATGCTAAAATTTTCATTTTTTACCTCCGCCCTGCACAGCCCACACACATAATTGCTTCGGGCATAATCATCAGCCGCTTGAAGGGAATCGGCTCACCGCATTCGACACACAAGCCGAAAGCAGGATCATCAATCATTTCAAGGGCGCGCTTCAGCTTGGCAAGCTTGGCCTCAGCATTGCGCAGCGATGCTTCGCTGATGCTTTTGCTGTTAATGGCCTCCATACGCGTGATGCGCCCGATGGCGTTGTCGGGCGAAACGGGTTTTGCGCCTTTTTTTAAGGCGACCATATCCTTTTTCAGTGCTTCAATCTCCTGCCTGATATGGTTACGAAGTCTATCTTTATCTTCCTGCACCATAGTTGTTTCCTTCAAGTTAGCCAATGGCGAAATAGCCAAGGAGACAAAAAGTTGTGGAGCCTTTAGGATCAATTGTCGGAATTCGTTTTTAATCATTCCGAGTTGCACGCTGAAGCTGAGATGTTTGGAAACGCCGTAGCGTTTTTGCATCGATTCTCCAGTGGGGGAGTCAGGCAGATTTTATATGCACTTCGGCTGGAACGTGATTTATGGTGAGATCATGAAGGTCAAGTTTTTTGCTGGCATTATCAATATCAATACCAACCAAGTCACCACGCCCGTCATAGTCTAGTACAACCCCAGGTGAAATCTCTCTGCTGTCCACGCTCGTTTTTGATGACAAATCAATATATAAAGAATCTGTATCAGGATAATAATTTAGTTTCATTGTTTAAACCTCCTGTCTGGAAATGCATTATGTATCGTAATCTTGTCCTCAAGTGTCACCACACGTAGAACTTTATCTTCGAGCTCTTCAATTTTACCCCAAAAGCGGTAACGATTATTTTCTTGAGGCTCTGAACGAATGGGATTTTCAACGACTTGAACACACCATTTCTTTTTAATTAATGGCCGCTTTCGCAGAACTTCTTTCTCAAAATATTCGGTAAATTTATATTTTGTCTGCATTTAATTTTGTTGATTGCCTACTAAGATATTTTCATCCATTCATATCCAATATAAAAGCACATACTTGGTAAAATAGTCAAAGATAAAATTATAATCATACGGCCATTGTCGCAGCCTGCAGATCAACTGAAAAAGAGATCAATTGTCGGAATTCGCTTTTAATCACCCGCCCTACAGCTACATCATATTTGTGAAAAAATTGATGGGTTGCGTTACGCTTCACCCATTCTACTTCTTGTTTAACACATACAGGGAGGATGGTACCCACCAGGATGGGGGCAAGCCGATGAGCCTGCAGCAGACGGCAAAGAACTTTCTTTTTCTGCTTTCAAACACCCGGATGATTTCAAGTCCGTAACTGTTATCACGTGCCAGGTCCTGCATATACACATCCGTCTGGGGCTGAACGGTCAACCAGCGGTGGCGGTCCCTGTTTTTTTCTCTCGGATTATATACCAGATCATACTTTTTGGTATTAAAGCGCCCACGCAGAAAAAAATTGAACCGCTGCATTACAAAGGCCATGTTGGGCAGGTTTATAATGACTGTTTTGCGGGCAACCCGCAAAAGATCCGCTATCCCGGTATGCACATCATCAAGGTGCTCCAGCACATCCAGAGCGACCACGACATCATATGAAGCATCATCGACCGGCAGGCCGTTTGCAATATCGGTCACAAATTCTACTGTTCCCCGCTCATTCTGAAACAGATCAACTCCACTATAACTTACCATGTCCCGCACATACTCGTTGAGCGCGCAATCCCGGCACCCGACATCAAGCAGACTCTTGTGCTGCACGGCATTTTGCGCAACAATATCTTTTACAAGCTCAAATTTTTTTCTGACCACTGATGTGCCTTTATAACACCATTATTTATAATGAATCGACATATCCCCTTTTTAGTCATTCCCGCAAAATCCGGAATCCATGGATTCCGGATATTCGCCACAGACGAATTCCGGAATGACAACCTAATTTAAAATTTTTTCGATAAGCTTATCAAGGGTTTGCTCCTGCACAACATAGTCCCTCAGCTTTTGCCCGTACTGCTGCTTTTCTTCACGGCTCAATGTAAAAAATTGTTCCAGCTTATCAGCCAGATCCTGCGGATCACTTTCTCGAAACAAACATTGCGACGGTACAGCATGCTCAAAAGACTTATTGGAAACCAGCACGGGGGTTTCACATGCCATTGCCTCCAGAACGGTTTTATCAAATGACCCTGTGGGAGTCAGGTTCACGAAAACATCATGCGTGTTATATATCACCGGGGTTTCCGAATTTTCTACCCTGGGAGAAAACATTACTTTACCTTTTCCCAGCAGTTCCAGGGCACTATCATGAAGCTGCTGTTCATAGGGTCTATCGGAATCGGTCATTGGTGATCCGATAACATGCAGTTTAAAATCAACCCCTTTTGCATCCAGAATCCCAGCCGCCGCAAGTAAATGTTCAATCTGTTTTACCGGTGAAATTCTTCCCAGGTACAGGATAGAATTTTTCCGCCGTTCTGCAGTATCGCTCCTACTGAAAACCTGCGTGTCTATTCCTGCCGGCATAACGTTGGTTTTAGCAAACCGGGCCGCAAAGGCAAAAGGTGATGTGCACATCACCCGGCCTGAAACGGCAATTGCCAGTCGTGCTAAAAGGGTTCCCCGGGGGTGGTTAAACCATAAAAAAAACGGCTTGCCCCACAGTTTCCACAGCAGCCCCCCCAGCACGGCATAGACAGGGTTCATATGTATGAAGACAGTATCATAGTCCTCGCGTTTTTTGAAAATATATTGGTAGAAATTCTTTATATACCGCCCCCGTGAGCGTACTTGCTCTTTACCCAGGCTTAACACACTTACATTTTGCGGCAGATCATGCTCACCCTCCTGCAGACATATCACCACCACCGAGCTGCACCGCGCGGCGAACTTTTCAATCCAGGCATGAAAGAAACCAAGCACATCGTCACTACGGTCAACCTTTTGCGTTATGATAAGCAGCTTTATGGGTTTCTTATTTTTATCCATTACAGAATATACAATACCGGCCCTGTCATTATGCAGGCAGACCTACAGCATGGTCCCACTGCTGCATGACCTGTGCTGTGTCTTCCTCTGCCAGGCGTTTGCGGGCCGCACTGCCCAGGCGCTCACGCAGGGCTTCATCTCGCATAAAGCGCTCAAGCGCTTCAGCAAGTGCCCTGCTGTTATCAACCGGCACAACCAGGCCGTTTTTTTCATGCTCCACATATTCCAGCGGACCCGGTGAGGCATCGCTGACAACCACAGGCAAACTGCAGCTCATTGCTTCCAGCAGTGCATTTGGTGTTCCCTCAAACCGCGAGGGCAGTACAAATATATCAGCCGCGTTATAATAGATAAAAGGATCTGCAGCACTTTCCACCCAGTCAATACGATCCGCAACAGCAAGTCGCTCAGCCCGGGAACGCAGTTCTACTTTTTTCGGTCCTTTCCCAATAATGGTCAGCCGCCACTCGGGAAACCGGGAACTGACAACAGCAAAAGCTGAAAGGAGCACATCCTGGGCTTTCTGAAACGTTAAACTGCCTACATTCAGGATGGAGGGTGTTGTATGTGCAATCGGTCCCGGGGAGCGGGGCATGGGAACCGGGTTTGGAACAAAAAGCAGTTTAGAGGCTGGAACATATTCTTTTAAGGTTTCCAGAGCACCGCGGCTGTTGGCGGTCACCAGGGCTGCATAGCGGTACAGGAGCCGCCGCAGATGCTCCCAGGGCCAGCCCAGGAGCTGGCGGGCCGGATCATTGCGCTCTGAGATAATGGTGCGCCAGCGGCAGCCAAAACCGGCCAGAATAGACTGTATATTAATAAAGGGCAGAAATGATACGACTACCGCTGCGCCGGTCTGTTTGAGGGTCCGGCGCAGCAAACGTATGCGTTTATAAAACGAGATCAGACCACCGGAAGAACGCAGGGGCATTCCGATTGCAATACGTCTGACCCGGGGATCAAGTTCAAAAAAATCACTGTCTGTATCCGAGAAGGTAATTACACAGATTGACCTGCCCCGTTCGGCCCAGGTATTGGCCAGGGTTGCCGCAACCCTTTCTGTGCCCCCGGCTTTCAAACTGTCAATAACCAGTGCTATGTCCGACAATCTGCAGTTATCCTGTGATTATAATGAGCAAAACGGGAGTAGAGATTTTTTACTGATAAGCTTGTAATGGTTTATGATGATAATAAACTCTCATGATTTATGCGTCCAGAATTTCACAATAGAGTTTTTCATAAGCAGCGGCTATGTTCGGCCAGTCAAATTCCGCCACTTTTGTTTGTGATCTGCTTAAAAGCTTTTGTCTTAGACCTGTATCAGTAATAACCTTCTCAATATTGTCTGCAAGACTGACAGGACTAGCCGGCTCGGACAGCAGCCCGGTTTGATTATGCTCGACCACATCACGACAGCCCGGCGCGTCTGTTGTTACTACCGGAACGCCCGCGGCCATGGCCTCAATCAAAACCATGCCGAACGTTTCCAGCAGCGACGGCATCACGAACACATCAGCCGCCTTATAGATTTCAATAAGCTCACGGGACGGAAAGCCAAAATGCTCATTAGAGCTGTCTGTTTGCCAGCTTACAACTTTCTGTTGAAAAATCAGCATTTTTTTAAGGTTCTTTTCACAAGCAAGATGCGCAATCCTTTCAACTCCGTTGCCGACCAGCAGCCAGCGCACCTTGCACCCCCGCTCGATCAGGCGTTGTGCCGTTTCAGGGATAAGCTCATAGCCCTTCTTTTTGTGATATCTGCCGATGCTAAGCAGCAATACTTCATCATCGGCAATTCCGTATTGTCTACGCACCCGCTCCCGGTCAACCTCACTCCGGAACCTTTCAAGGTCAACACCGTTGGGAATCTCAATAATCTTATTGTTCGGCACACCAAGGGCAGCATAATCCCGAGTTACGGTAGGTGTTAAGGCTACCAGACGGGTCATTCTTGACAAAGCATGCTTGATTTTCTGTTCAACACCGGACTGCAGGCGGTCACCATAGCCGATGCTCTCATCTTTTTGAATGTCCTGACCGTATGAACGCAGGACCAGGGGAACCCTGTCGGCTAAGCTGCCGGCAACGTATCCGGCAGGGTAGCTTCCAATAACCTGCCAGATATCATACCGCGCAATAAGCTGGCGACATGTAAGGGAGAAAGAAATAATACCCGGAAACCTGTCCAGAAGACTCATCTCCCTACAGCATATCGGATGAATAGTAAGGCCGTCCTGTAATGCAAGTGCTTTATATCGCCGGTACCAATAAAAGGGCACCAGCAGGTGTACAGCATGACCTCGTTTCTGCAGGTGGCGTATCAGGTTGTAGGTAAAAATCTGGGCCCCGCCAAGATGCGGTAGAAACGAAAAGGCTAAAACAGCTATTTTCATGATTGTTGTTCTTTAGATACGTATAGGAACAAATGGATTAAACGCTACAGATATCAGCAGAACTCTCTTTTTTTATAACGCTGCAATTGGCCCTTACTCGTCAGGCTTTTTCTTTCCGCCGAATTTCCATGAGTTGCCGTTTCGAAAAATCAGATACGTACTGTCTTTATCTATTTCGGAAGAACTATCAAGCCATTTCTGGATCTGGTCCTTTTTCAGATACACGGTCTGGGGGGTTACGAGCTGGTCGAATGCAACATGCCTGAAAAAATCATATTCCCTTTTTGCAATCCAAAGACAGTAGTCACGAAGGGGAAGCCATTTTGTGATACGAAGATTCTTTGCCAGGCTGATGAACTTTGCATATAGATAAAAGGGTATTGCCAGCGGGGTTGCCACCCCGTATTTTGTAAACCACCAGGGAAAACGAGAGAATATCCTTCGCAGAGGCTCTACAAGCAGCCTGATCACCATGTTTCCTTCCCAGGCATATACCCAGCAGTGAAATCTCCCACCGCGCTTTACGTTGCGCAGCACAGCGGCAAAACCTTTGCGGGGGTCCTTGAGGTGGTGCAGCACACCGATGCAGTATACAAGATCAAATCCTGCGCTTTGAAACTGTGTCAAGTCCGACTGGGTGATATGATAGTCTGTAAAGTTGGTCTGTGATAAATTTTTATGAGCCGCCAGAACGGAATCACCCAGGTCAACGCCTTCCAGGTATTCCGGTTTCCAGCGAACCATGTGAAGCAGCAAACTGCCGTTTCCGCAGCCAAGCTCAAGGACGCGTTTGCCGGCAACATCCTGAGAGCTCAAGGGCGCAAGCCAGTCTTCGAACTGCTCAAAGGTATATACAGAACCTTCCGGTAGGTTGTTCCAGGAAGTCGCAAACGCCTGGGCGGTCTGTGTGTCAGACATGTTAGTATCCACAGGTTTACTGCTCCGGTACTGTTTTTACAAGCACCCATGCGTTCCAGAGGAACAGCCGGTAATCATGGGACCGGTTTCGGTGATTTTCAATGGATTTACGGATAAAAGTGTTATTAAGGCCATGCGGGCCGCTGTCAGGATTCAGGTCAAGCCCCCCCTGCTGGAACCATCTCCCGATGGGTGCGCCGAACCCTTTCTTGGATCGATGAATGATACTGGCAGGCAGTAACGGCTCCAGGGCTTTTTTTAAAATATACTTACTCTGGCCGTTGCGGAACTTGTATGCCGAAGGGATTGTCCTGACCAGATCGACCAGATCCCTGTCAAGAAAGGGGGCTCGAACCTCCAGGGAGTGCATCATGCTGGCCCTGTCCACCTTCACCAGAATGCCATCCTGCAGATATAGTCTGGTATAGAACTGCAGCGTCTTATCGACAATATCATCCAGGCAACATGAGTCCCAGCAATCAATGGCTTCTGAGTAGACCTCCTCAATATCGATTTTTTCCAGGAAAAGCTCATCGAGTTCTTTTGGTTCGAGGGGTCCCAGCCAGACCGGATTCCAAAGCTTTTTCTCATAAGACAGTCCCCTGAGTGCCCGTTTAAACTTGAAGTCGAAGCTCATATTTTTGTGGGAAACTGGAAAAAGTCCCGCAGCCAAACGGATTGCGCGGTGCACAGGACGTGGTACCAAGCGGGCGTATTGCTCGGCTAGATGTAATGCCCGGAACGGATCATAGCCGCAGAAAAGCTCATCTGCACCGTCGCCCCCGAGCACAACGGTCACCTGCTTGCGGGTCTCCCGGCAAAGCAGATATGTAGGCAACAGTGAACTGTCGCCCATAGGTTCATCAAGCCTTGTCATAATGGCCGGCAGCAGGTCCCGGACCTGTTCCAGGGAAAGGGTCTTCAGGTGATGGTCGGTTCGGAACAGCTTGGCGCTGCGGCTTGCATACTGTGACTCGTCAAAGCTTGCTTCTTCGAATCCAATCGAAAAAGTTTTCGGAGGAGCGGATCCGGCTTTTGCGGCAAAGAGTGTAACCGCTGATGAATCTATCCCGCCGCTTAAGAAAACTCCCAGGGGGACATCTGCCATAAGCCGCCGGCTAACAGCCTTTTCGAGAAGATCACGTATCTGTTCTGACCAGACCTGTTCGGCATTTCGGGGAAGGTGTTGGCACGGATCGAGGAGAAACTCCCAGTATTTGTGCACCACGGGCCTGAAATCGTCAAGGTCAACGCTCAGGTTGTGGCCTGCGGGAAGTTTGTATATCTTCTGGTAGAGTGATCCGGGGGCCGGGATAAAACCGTAAGCAAAATATTTCTTCAGACTCAGGGTCGAGACTGAAGTTTTCACGGCGGAATGCCGCCGCAAAGCCGTAAGCTCCGATGCGAAGGCGAAGGTTCCATTTTGAAAGGTGTAGAAGAGCGGCTTTTTTCCAAAACGGTCGCGGCTCAGGAAAAGTCGGTTTCGGCGGACGTCGTAGAGGGCGAAGGCCCACATGCCGTTGAGCTTGTGGGGCAGCTGGTCACCCCATTGCCGGTACCCGTGCAGCAGCACCTCGGTGTCGGAGTGGTGGGTGCGAAAACGGTGTCCCTGGGATTCCAGCTCAACGCGCAGCTCCCGGTGGTTATAAATTTCCCCGTTAAAGACAACGCCAAGATCACCGTCCTGTGTCCACATGGGCTGTGCGCCATCCTTCAGGTCGATTATGGAGAGGCGCCGATGGGCAAGAAAAAGGCTCTTGGCGCTGTCGTGCCAGTAGCCTTCGTCGTCCGGGCCACGGTGGACCAGGGCCGTGTTCATCTTTTTCAGATCTTCAAAATCACCGTGCCCTGCAAAGCCTGCGATACCGCACATCAGTCTTTTTGCTCCACATTGCGTGTTCTGCTTATAAGATAGGCTGGCTTGCTCTGGGACTCGTAATAGGTACGCATCTGGATTTCAGCCGTAAAGCCCATGAGAATGGACATGAAGCCCATGATAAAAAAGAGCACCACCAGCTGGGGCAGCGGCGTCTGGATGAAGGTTTTACCGCCCCAATACTTAAAATATACCATCAGGCCGAAGCAGGCAAACGAGAGCAGGAAGTTGATCAGACCGAATCCGCCGAACACATAGATCGGTTTCTGTGAATAGCTGGCAAGGAACTTGACGACCATGAGATCCAGAATCACTTTAAAAATTCTTCCCAGGCCGTACTTTGAGGTGCCGTATTTTCTCGGGTGGTGGTGTACCGGTATTTCAGCGACCTGAGCGCCGTACCAGTAAGCGTAAATAGGAATAAATCGATGCATTTCACCGTACAGCTTTACCTCTTTAATGATTTCGCGCTTGTATGCCTTGAGGGTACAGCCGTAATCGTTCAGGTGGACTCCCGATATTTTTGATATCAACATATTGGCTATACGGCTGGGAAGGGTCCGAGTCAGGGGGTTGTCTTTGCGGTCCTTGCGCCAACCCGAGCAGAGGCTGTAGCCTTCTTCGATTTTTGCGATGAGAAGGGGTATGTCTGCGGGGTCGTTTTGCAGATCACCGTCCATGGTTACCAGTATATCTCCACCAGCATGGTCAATGCCCGCCATGATGGCCGCGGTCTGACCGAAATTGCGCCGTAAGTGGATCACTTTATAGCAGTCGTTTGATTCAGCCTGCTCATCAAGAAGCTGTGCTGTTGTATCACTGGAACCGTCATTGACAAAAATAATTTCATAGGTATAGTCGTTTTCGTCGAAAAATTCTTTCAGCCTGCTCATCAATGGCTGAATATTCTCTTCCTCATTGTAGAGCGGGATAATAAGTGATACCTTCATAAGCCCCCTTTCTTCACTACATGTCCATGCACATAAAGCGATGCTCCTGCATCTGGTTTGATGTGTTAGCGGTCACCGGCGCCTAAGGCTATTGACGCACCGGGATGTTTATACTATACTGCTCGACGCGGAAAACCAAGCAGCATATGCTGCCCCTTATTAATTTTTAAACACCAGGAAGACCATGAACAAGCTGACCCCCTACGTGCTTTTTTGTATTACTCTGGCTGCAGGCCTTATCAATCTGGACTGGGGTCTTCAAACCCGCGACCGGTTTATTCAGGTCTTCGGCACTGTAGAAAACTTCCACCGCATACAGAAAGAATATAAAGAAAAGCAAGCAGCGGGCACCCTGATCTACTATGATGAAATGGTCCACGGTAGATCGAATATGGTTGTTCAATACTCATATGCCGGGGATGAACATTTTGTTATGGAGAGTATAAAAAATTTAGATCCGAAAAAGCTGCAGTTTGATCCCCGGTTTTATATGTACGGTGGTGGATTTATTTATACAGAGGCTGCTTTTCTTCAGCTGGCTGCGTGGCTCAATTATATAAAAATCGTTCGTGATTTTGACTATTACAAAACACACCCTGAACAGATTGGCAGAGCCTATTATGTTTTCCGGCTGGCCGTGGTGTTGTTCGGGACTGTTGGCATTATGCTCATGTGGTGGCTGGCAGGAAGGTGTTTCGGTCCAGGGGTCGGGCTGCTCACCTGGATACTGCTGATGGGTATGCCCCTGACGCACCAGGTTACCCACACAGCCGAGCCTCATATCTTTGTGCTACCGCTTTTTCTTCTCTCCCTATGCGGCTGCCTGCGCTCCCTGTCCGGTGGTCTTACCCGGAACCATGTTCTGGCAGCTGTCTTTGCCGGGTTTGCCATCGGCACCCAGGCAACTTCACTGTATATTGTCTGTCCGTTTTTTATGGCACTGCTGCTGAACATGAAGCAGAAGCGCATCTCATTGCCGGGCGTTTTAAAGCACCTGTGCCTGTATACCGCTGTGTCGCTGGCAGCGTTTTTTCTGTTAAATCCCTTTTATCTGCTCAACCTGCAGGGGCTGTCTAAAGCCCTTGATCGCGGAACAGGTCTGAACCTATTTCAGGGGATGAAACTGTGGGCTGATTCCCAGCTAAGCTGGCCCCTGCTCATTGTTTTCTGTGTTGCTATAATCTACGGCCTTTTAAAATGCCGGGGAAGCCGGACAATGATCCTGCTGATGTCCTGCATCGTACCGGCGGTTATCACTTACTTCATAACCAACGCCCATATGCCCTATGTATATGCCGGCGTTGCTGTGCTCGGGGCTGTGTCCGCCCGTATGCTTATAGACCTTTATAGAAGGCTTCCGGGAAACGTGCGGGCTGCGGCTGTTGCAGCGGCCCTGGTGCTGTTTCTGATCTTTCCCGTGGGGCGCTCCACCTATTATCTGGTCAATTTCACGGCTTCCAATCATGATGCGGCCGGCCACTGGATCAATAAAAATGTCTCTGCAGGAACCACAATCGGTATACGCTTTCCCCCTTCCCTGTGGGACTGTGTGCCGTTCAACTACCACAATTACCGGCTTGTTGACTACCACAGCCTCACCCCTGATAGTCCTGACCTGCCTGCGGTGCTTATCGCTCAGTCAAACAGCTCCATTCCCGAAAGCATCGCGCCGCTGTATGAAGCTGTCAAGACCTACCCCCCGCCCAGCCTTTTCGGTGTTCACTACCGGCTCAAGGGAGAGCTGCTGGCGCTCATTGCGCGTACAACGGTTATTTACCGGCTGCGCACTGATACTGAGCAATAGTACTAAAAAGATGACACACCCCTCGGGCAATCCATTTCCCGGGACAGTTTCAAAAGGGTTATTGCTCCATTAGCTGAACAAATCGGTCGCAGAACCGTTCCATGCCCTCAGCAGAAACACTGGCCCGGTACGCAGCCTGGCCGTCTGCGGCAAGCCGTGTTCTCATTTCACGATTCTCCACAAGTTCCCTGATGCCGCTTTCAAGATTGGAGAAGTCCCATTTGATGGGATAGTAGGTCGTGCCCGCTATAAAAAGATCAGGCCAGGTTTCCAGGTGACTCATATTCGGCTTGAGCAGGGCCGCCCCGTACAACCAGGCCTCAAAGTCACGGACACCGATTTCACCCCAGCCGAAGGGACTTACCACCAGCTTTGCGCTGCGCATCTCCTGCTTGTATTGGGAGATGGAGACCCGGCCCTGCATGGCCGCGTGCAGACCGGGAATGCCGGACAGAAGTTCTAACATTTTTTCCCGGTGAAAACGGGCGGTGTTTCGGTAACCGGCGTGATTGCCCCGGAACATAAAGTCAATGGGGCGATCCGTTTCCGGAGATGTAAACGCCGCTGGGTATGAAGGGGGCAGATGCCTTCGGATACGCTTTACCCAGGGGGGCAGTATGTCACCGGCCATATCACCCAGGCCGATATGCCACAGCAGACCGACTTTATGTGCCAGCGCCGGGTCAAGGGGCTTGGACTGGTGTCCGGGTGTGTCATCGGATACGGCAAACCTGCGGTGGTAAAAATCGGTGAATATGCGGTCACCGTAAAAGGACCTGGTGTACAAGCCTCGATCCTTCAGGAGCTGTTTCTTCAAATAGCGGTCAACATGGGGCAGTATCTCGAAGTGGGTAACCCCGGTGCTGTCAAATTCGTCGAAATAGACAAACCTGTTGCAGTGCCGTTTAAGCTGTTCAACAAACCGGAATACGCGCTCAGGCCTGCTCCACCATTTGCGGATGCATACTGAACTGAGACACAGAATGTCCGCCTCTACGACCTGAGGGTCGGGGTTATAGACGACCTTGACGTGGTAGCCCCGCTCGCGCAGCCAGCGCCTGTTTTTTCTGAGGGGGTAGACCGTAAAGTCGGCAATGCGGGAATTGTGTGAGAGTATAACGACTTTTTTCATTATACCTGCTGTCGGTCGACCATACGCCTGAATGCACCCTGGCGGCTGCACAGCTCTTCATAGGTTCCTTCCTCAGCTACCTCACCGTCCTTTAGGCAGTAGATTCTGTCGGCATTGCGCACCGTAGAGAGGCGGTGGGTGACCAGTATAATGGTTTTCTGGCCCTTGAATTCATCGATATTGCGCTGAATCTCCTTTTCGGTCTGGCTGTCAAGGGAGCTGGTCGCTTCATCAAATATTACTATTTTTGCATCCTTATACAGCTCCCGGGCAATGCCGATCCTCTGGCGCTGTCCGCCTGAGACGTTCAAGCCGCTTTCCCCCAGAAGAGCCTCATAACCTGATTCCAGGCCGTTGATGAAATCCTCAAGGTGGGCCTTTTTAGCAGCCGCCTTTACCGCGGCAAGCTGTTGCTCCGGCGAACCGCCTTTCCACAGGGTAATGTTATTCAGGATGGAGTCCTGAAAGATGACACTCTCCTGGGTGATATATCCTACGCTTTTACGTATACGCTCGGGCTGTATTTCTGCGTAGGGGGTTTCGCCCAGCAAAAGGGAACCGCTGGTGGGCCTGAGCAGGTAAATGATTAGATTGACCAGGGTGGTTTTGCCGGCACCGGAGCCTCCCACGATGGCCACGGTTGAGTTGGGCTCGATAGTGATGTTTATATCGCGAAGAACCTCTGTGCCGTCCTGATAACTGAACCCCACATGATCGAGCCGGATAGGCCTGTTGAAGTCAACAGCTCTGGACTGTTTCAGCTGGAGTGCTTCTTCTGTGAACTGCTCCAGGTCCCTTTCCAGGTTCTGGAACACCTGAATGCTGCCCCAAGTTGCCAGGAGCTTTCTGAAACCGGTCTGCATGAATACAAAACGGTTCAGCGCATTGTAGAGCAGGTATAAAAAGAAGGACTGTTCGATAATGCTTTTGCTCTGCATTTCCACAGTGTAAAAGATAATTGCCGCCACGATAAGAATAACAAAAGGCTCAAGCCCCCGTGATGCTAAAGTGCCCAGTATTTTTTGCTTTACCTGCAGATTTCCCAGGGTCCAGCTTTTGGAGAAAATCTGGCGCAGTAGGCTGGGATGCTCAGCGGTTGCCTTCAGGTATTTGAAATTGTTCAGAGCCTGAATCAACAGCCGCTGGAGGCCGGCCGAGCAGGCCGAGTTTTCCGAGCTGACCTGCTTGGTGCGGGTGTTGATCCATCGCATAACCAGCAGGAACGGTATACCGACAACGCACAGCAGCAAGACCAGGGCCGGGTTGAATATGAGAGGGATTCCCAGGTACAGCAAAAAGAACAGGATCGCGTTAATCAGGTTTGCCAGTGATTCAAAGGATGAAACCGCAGCGGGCATCTCAACGACAAGGGCATTGTTGAGGTAGCCGGAGGATTTTTTCAGGGAGGCCTGGTAGTCAAGTTCAAATATCTTTTTTGTAAAACTGCAGCGCAGACGGGCCAGAAGGTAGGCTGAAACCTTTCCCACGTATATGTCCACCCACATGAGAAATCCCGAGCGGATGAAGAAAAACAGGACAAGCAGCACCAGACAAGACAGCAGCGTGTACTCGAGGCCCACCGTGGCAAAGGCCTGTTTGAGCAGACGGGCCAGCTTACTGTCGCTGTCCTCTCCCTGGAGAATGGGCAGAAACAGGCTCAGGCCCAGGCCCTGAAAAAAGACGGCCGATCCCATGAACACAAAAAGAAGGAACAGCTTTCTGCCGATAATCCTGTAATGAAAGCGAATGAGAAAAAGAAACGTCTTCATGTCAGATTATTTTCACTGATTATGCTATGGCTGTGGGCATAGAAATAATACCGGCCAGCTTTTCCGCTGACTCTTCGGCGACGGCATTGATAAGACGCAGGCCGGCACGGCTGCAGGATCGGCTGTAATCACTTCTGAAAGCCCGGTCATCGTGAAGGCGCTGAATCCATTGACTGACCACGGCGGGATCGCCGCTTGATAAAATACCCCCCTGGTCAACAGCAGTAAGCGGGCTGTAGTCGGGCAGCCAGTTTGAAAGAATTATTACTATGGGCCAACCTGCCCGGGCAACATCGACTGCCGCGCCGGTACATCCCGCCAGCAGACAGGCCGGCCGGCGCTGCGAGAGTTCCTCCTCCAGGGATGTGCCCGGCGGGCTGATTTCAGCGGCGGCTTTTATTTTTTCAGGAAGCGCTGCAAGCCACTGTTGGGTACGTTTGTAACGGGATGGATGAGGCCGCAGTATCAGTGCGTAACCCAGGCAGGAGAGCCCCTGAAGCACCCACCTAAAAAGCGTTTCGGGCATGTGCAGATCACCCAGGGTCAGCACGGTGCGGGAGCACTGCTGCAGGTCTGCATCCGGAATGCTTTTTATCTGACGGACAGCACCGATGATATGGATGTTTGTTTCAGGATATCCTGACTGCAAAAGCCATGCGGCAGGCTCACTGCCGTCAACGCCGATTGCATGGGGGGCATAAACACTATGGGGCTGCGTGCTTGCCGCCATTGAACCGGCCGGGCTCATAATGCGCCACCGGTGTGCCCAGCCGCCGGAGCCGTGCTGAACGCCTACGGCCCTCGCCTGTTTTTGATGCGCGGCCCTGACCACTGCGCGTCCCTCTACCAGTTCAAAAAGCGGTACGGTTAAGGCCCTGGTCCCGGTTTCAATCAGCGCCCGCTGGGTGCATTGGGCAAGGTAGCGCGTGTTGGGCCAGTCAAGCAGTAAGGTGGCCCATATCTTTTCTCTAAAAAGAAAACCGATATCCGTTCCCTGCCACTGCAGTGCTCCTGGGGCACAAAGGCGCTTCCAGCCGGCAAGCCAGGCGAAGAGCCCCCTGGGGTAGAAGTAGCTTATTAAAAGATCGGTAATACTGCCGAACTGTTCTACGGGCACACTGGGCAGGTCGGCCTGGTGCGCGGCCAGGGCTTTCCCATCGGCAACCGCTTCCCGGGCCGGTTTCAGGGTTAAAGCGTTTTTACGGGCCAGGGTTACAAGGTATGCGCCGGTTGTTGAGCGTGATGCGAGCCGCTCCGGCAGAAGTCCTGAGTAGCGGTACGAAGCCGCTCCGCTGTTCTTTGACCAATTTGCAGGAAAGCGGGCATAAATAAGATGATCAGCCTGAACAGCGCTACGCACCTTTCGTGTTGCCAGGAATGTCAAAACCTCTGTGCGGAGGTTTCGAAACCAGCAGCGCAGCAGAAACCAGAATGTTGATGCCGTACTCCGGGGTTTATCTGTTGCAGCGCTGCCGAACGGAACGGCCCTGGTGCTGCATGCCCGTGAAAGCAGCCCACAGAGTGAGGAGCCTGCTATGGCGATACATGAGCTCCAGGTCCCTGTATCGAGCATTGCCCGGCATGCTGAAAAGCGGATCAGGGCAAACCAGGGTACGGTTGCAAAGTTCGGTTCAGAGATTCGCGAAAGCCACAAGTCCGGCAGAGTATTGAACGTCTCTTTCAGCTTTGCCAGAAGGTTTTCCATGAAGGCTGCCGAAGACATCATTTCACGCTGGAGAAGCGGGCCCGCTGCAGTTACCTTTACCTGAATGTCCCGTTTCGTCAGGCTGCGTACAGCACTTTCAGAAGGGGCATCGGCCATCCACAGCAGTTCCGCATCCTGAAAAGGCGGAACCGCGGCAAACAGAGGTTCCCAGTCAGGTTCAGTCACAGAGCTGTTCGGACTTTCAACTATTATCAGGCATCTGCTCATGGTTCCAGACGTTTGCGGTGACGGGAGTACCAGTTGACGGGCCCTGCCTCCAGACACGGCGCTATGGTGCGAGAGGGCTGGTATCTGTTCCAGTCCGGCTTAGGCTGACGCCAGTCTTCTCCGTACATAAGCGTCAGGTACGCTTCAGGCTGCGAAGGTACGGGCACCTGTATGTCGTAAAGCTCTGTGCGTTCCAACCCGGAAAAGTGTGCCGCTGGCACTATGTGCTGCTCACACAGAGAACCGCTACAGTAGAGCCGGAACAGGAGGCGGTTCAGCCTGTGGGGGCCGGCCAGATAGGGTTGTGCAGCCAGACGCTTGTCGAAAAACCGGTCCAGCTGTATGAATCGTGAGATATACTTCTGGCGCAGTGCGGCGAACGCCCCCCGGGGCCGCTCAAGCCAGCGAAGCCGGGCCTCGTCCCTGAAACGCTTCCACAGGTAAATATCCACATGCTCCAGACTGCTTCCCCGGGTAACCTCCTCGGGCAGGCGAACCTGCACCAGACTTTGCGCGAAGGGGCAGGATTTCTGAACCCGGACTTTGTAGCCCCTGCCTTCCAGTTGAAAGATTCGCTCAAACAATACGGCGCTGTCCCGGGCCCAGATGCCGAAATCCAGGTCGGTGTCCCAGGGAAAGATCCGTTTTTCGCGAATGGCGCCCAGCAGTGTACCGCTGTCTATCCAGTAGGCAACACCCAGGCTGTTCAAGAAGCCGGCGAATTCTCGAAAAAGCCCTATGATGATATTTTCCTGAGAAGACATGCGTTAACGTTTAAACAGGTACATGCGCAGCCGGGTTTCAGGATACTTGTTTAGCTCACAGTCGCCGGGGAACATATCCCCGTCGCTGAGCAGGCTAAAGCCGATATTTCTGAACATCTCTATGTACTCTTCCCTGGTGCGGTACATGGCGCTGTAATAGGTTTTCAGAGCCGGGGAGTATTTATCGTTAATCTCAAAGCGTCCCTGCAGCCCTGTGCTGTCGCGAAGCAGCAGGATAGTACCGTCCCGGGAATAGGCAGGAATGTTTGCACAAAGCTCCGCGCACTCATCATCGCTCAGGTAGAGCAGCAGTCCGGAAATAAATATGAAATCGAATGTAATATCGCTGCGGAACGTCTGAGCCAGGCTGTGAATGAAGGTGACGTTTTTAATACCCTTTTCCTGCAGCTGCTGCCGGCCGATATCTATCAGGGAGGTTAAATATTCAACGGCGTATACCTGCCCGACCTGCTGGGCAAACTGAGCACTCCATATTCCGGTACCGGCTCCCAGGTCAAGGACCTTCATATGTTTGGTAAGAGCAATACTGCTGAAAATACGTTCCCGCTCCAAACGCAGTTTCAGCTTCAGAAGCTCTTCATTGTCTTCCAGGTTGGTTATGCTCTCCAGGGGCAGCTCGCCATATCGTTTAGCCCGGGACTCCCAGAACGGTTTAACCCTTTGTGAATCAACCGGCATGATGGCCTCCCGAGCCCCGCGGTGAAAGGTATCCCAGAGGCTTGGGTTCATCAAAAAGGGTATGCAGGCAGCCCTTGTTTCTAATGCCTTTTACACGGGAGTTTATAAGAAAATCATAATTGAAATCCGTAAAGTCATTCTCGTTTTTACCCGGAATAGGCAGAACGCGAACCCCCAGGGGCTTGCGGAGAGTGCTTGACATAGCAGCTATATCTAGCAGTATGGAAGCTATCTCCTCTTCAAACACGTTGCCGGGTACCGGAACCATATCGATGCCGCAGCCGCAGACCGAGGCAAAAGAGAGCAGGGAGTCGATGGAAAACTCCTTGTAATTGCTGTTAATGCCCAGACGGGTGTCCTCGAGCAGCGAGTACATCACCCCGTTAAATCCGGCAGGCCTGATCCCGCTCTGTGCGATCAGGGCGCGCAGGATATCCGTAAGGTACGAGGTGATAAACAACGTCCCCGCACACCCGAAGGCATCGACACCAAGCTCTTCAACGATGGCTGCTACGCTGTTGGCCTCATCAGGATAGGGCGCAAGGGATATGTCGATTCCATGATAGGTCATACCCGTAGCGGCTTCCACGGCAAGGGCTGCTTCATGGACCTGCTGCAGCTCGGGGGTCAGGTGTTGGATAATTCGGGAGCGCTTTGCATCGAGGCCACTGCCCCGGTTTTGGCGGATTATATCCATGCAGGGCCGGGCAAGTTCCAGGGCGATGGCGAATCCGCGGCTGTCCGCCTGGTAGGAAAAGGGAAAATAGGGCGTGTTGGGGCTGCCGTTACATGAAGCGCCCACCCTGAAATTGTCATAGCCGTTATTGCTCAGGCGGGATACAAGCTTGATGAGTTTGCCTGCGGCATGGGCGCCGTTAATGCTGATGGTACCGTCTTGGGCGACAATATAGTTGATGAAGGCGTTCTTGTATCGTTTTACAATGTCAAGGGCCACATCGTTAACCTCCCGCAGGTCCATGGCGCCGGGAGCGTTCAGTGGAACACAGAACCAGCGGATATCCGTCTCCTGACATTGCCGGGAGACGAATTTGACCACCGGGGCAATATCGTCTCTGTGCAGATCGCCTGCCAGCGTTATGGGGGAGAGGCACAGGCGCTTCGTCCGCAGCATGCAGCCGGCAGTTGTGTAGCTGCGGGTTGCAACCTCGAAAAATTTTTCCAGATCTGAAAACTCTTTTTTGTTAATTGATTCCCAGTCCAGGAATGCCGTGATTGTTCTAATATTCATCTTTCTCCTAGCCCCGGTTGATCTGTTCAAGCAGCCTGATGTAGTCCATGGGTGTGTTTATCTCATCGAAGCGCAGCCCCTGCCTGTCCACCGCATATATGGGCTCCATGTCAAGGGGCAGGTTCTGGCCTACAAAGAGGTTGCTGTGCTCGAGGCAGCACTGCTTCCACAGCTTTATGATAACCGGGTCGCTAACCTTGAATATCCCCATTGATTCAGGATCGGTTTTTGAGCGTGATTCCCCCTGGTATATTTCCGTTACTCTGCCTCTGTCCTCAACCATACAGTTGAGAGCGTTAAGGGTGCGGTTCTCCGTGTTGTCGGTAAGCATGGCATTGGGCCCCGCAGCATCCATGATACGGATTATCTCGGGATCAAAGATCAGGTCGCTTGAAACCACATAGCAGGGGGTGCCGTCAAGTGCTATGCCGAGACTGTAGCTGTTGTTGGTGACCTTCCAGTCCTCATTATACACATAATGAAGCCGGGGATAGCGGTGCATGATCTCAATGGCCCGGTACCCCACCACAAGGGTTATCTGCCTATCTCTGAACGTCTCCAGGTACCGGTCTATAATGCGCTGGCCGGTTTCAGGATCGCGGATCAGTATTTTAGGAAAGCCGCCCAGCTCGTATCCCTGACCGGCAGCCAGTATTATGACTCTCATAGTTTCTCCCCTATTCTTGTATGTTCCCCTTGAGTTCATCCAGTCTGAACCCGCACCTGGTGATATCCCGGGGGAAACGGTGTTTTGCCGTTTTGTATGGATAGATATCGCCGGCAAGGGCCTTCTGGATTACCAGCCGGCGGGATACTTCGTGGGTTTTACGCAGGCTCCATACGTCAACCTCTGCATAGTCAAAAAGCTCACAGGGAACAACCGCGCAGCACAGCTCCCGGGCAACCTCAAAGCGGTGCATACCGTCAAGCACTAGAAAGTGGTTTTTCTCAATACAGATCGGTTTTGACCAGATGCCCTCTTCTAGTATCTTGTCCTTAAGCCACTTAACACGCTTCTTGCTGTGGCCTTCAATGGGCCGCAGCAGCTCGATTCTGATAAGCTCCATGCTGTTTGTTCCCTGTTCACTCATATCGTTTGAGATTCTCGCGCCTGAATGTCCATCACCGCGTCATGATATTCCTCGGGTGTGTTGAAAGCAACGACACTGTCGGTACCAAGATCATGTTCATAGCAGGGCAGCCGAGCGATATTGTCAATCCACGGGATAAGGTAGTACTGCTTTATGGTCTGGGAGCAGGCCTCGTGCAGAAGCGCTGTGAACAGCGGGGCCTGTTCTTGGCCCACCAGCAGCAGGTTTGCCAGCTTTTTGTGGCCTGCAAGGGTTTCACAGTATTCAGGCACGATTTGGATTTCAGAAATCACGCCCTGCTTATCCGCTTTGAGAATGCCGCCTACCTGGTGAGGCTGGAAATAGCCCCGGGTATACCATATGGAGCGCCGGGCATGTTGGTGCTCCTGAAAAACAGTGAAGCACCTGCTATCAAAAATCGTATCAGCTTCTATGACAAGAAAGGGATCCGTCCTGTCCCCCAGGGCCATTGTCAGGGAAAGGATGTTGGTGTCTTGGCGAAAGCGGTCATTCTCCACAATTCTCACTTCCCGGCCGGCAGACCGTCTGACTTCTTCAGTAACCAGTTCGCTGCGGTAGCCCACCACGATGCTGAGGTCATGAAACCCCGCGTGGTCGAGCTGGGAGAACAGTCTTGCTAGGATAGTTGTGTCGCCTATTTTTAGAAGGCTTTTGGGAACATCGGACAGGTGCTTCATGCGTTTGCCGGCTCCCGCGGCCAGAATTATTACATGCACCGCATGTCTTCTTTCTTTCAGAAGTGTTTAAGCTGCATGTGCGATGATCTGTTCAATAACGACGGCCTGATCGTCCGGCGGCAGTCCCACCGAACAGGGCAGACTCAGTGCGCTTTCATACAGCGATTCCGAAACCGTACAGTCTGTTGCCGGGGAATTGCTATAGACAGGGCTGCTGTGCAGCGGCTGCCAGAGCGGACGGGTCTGAATCCCTGATTTGTGCAGCTGCCGTAAAAGCGTGCGGCTGGACATACCGTAAACCTGTTCGTTCACAAGGACGGTATACATCCAGAAAATACTCTTCGCCCACGGGGCTTCAGCCATACAGGTGATGCCCGGCACAGCCGAAAAGGCCCGCTGGTATTCAGCAGCAATACGGCGCTTAGCGGCAATATAATCCGGCAGTTGCTCAAGCTGCGCGCACCCCATGGCCGCCTGGATGTTTGTCATGCGATAGTTATAACCGATTTCATTATGAATATATTCAACCGGGTCATTCTTGGCCTGCTCCGTGAGATATTTCACCTTTTCCGCCTGAGCCCTGTGTGAGGATACCATCATGCCTCCCCCGCCGGTGGTAATAATCTTGTTGCCGTTAAAACTGAAACAGCCGGCATCGCCCTTGCTTCCCAGAGGGCGTCCTTTGTAGCTGGCCCCCAGGGACTCTGTAGCGTCCTCGATGACAGTAAGATTGTATTTTTTCGCCAGCTCCATTACCGGGTCCATGTCAACCGGATGCCCCAGAATATGTACCGGTATGATGGCAGTAATCGGTCTGCTTGTTTTCCTATTGTACAGTCGGCCTTCTTTCCACCGGCACTCCTTTTCAATAAAGCTCGTCAGCTTTTCAGGGTTCATTTGCCAGTATGTCGGCTCTGCATCTATGAATACGGGCTGTGCGCCCACATACCGCACGGCATTTGCCGGTGCAATGAAGGTGAGGGTGGAAACCAGCACCTCGTCTCCGGGCTGAATACCGGCGGCGAGCAAGGCCACGTGCAGAGCGGCTGTTCCGCTCGCAGTGGCAACTGCGTGCGGGCTGCCCACGGCCGCAGCAATCTCCTGCTCGAACCGGGAGACAAATGAACCGACGGATGACACCCAGTTAGTGTCCAGGCACTGTTTGATATAGGGCCACTCATTTCCGCGTATTTCGGGGACGCAGAGTGGAATGCCCTGGGAAGGGTGATTATCGTTTTTCGTCATGAGTGCAAATAGGTCTTGAGAATAAATTGTCCTATGATCTCAGCACGTTTGCGGTTTCCCGGTTCAGTGAAATGGACCGGGTCGGCAAAGTAGTGCCGCTCTGCGGGCATGCTGCCCGCAAAATCAAGATAGGCAACATTTTCGGTTTTGTATTCCTCATACAGCTGCGCCAGTATCCGGTTATGCTCCTTAAGCGCAGATATGAGATGGGGCGCTATGGTTAGAACATCGTCACATTGATATTGTTCAGACCAGGCAAATGACAGGAGCAGAACCGGGGTATGGTGAGTACGGCAGACGCTGAGCATGTTTTCAATGTTTCTCTTAAAATAACCGGGGCTGTTTTTCTGCAAAACCTGCTCGGGCGACAGGCCTACCCGCGCATATACATCAGGCTGCTCCTGAACGAATTTGTGATCATACATGGGCACGTCATCCCGGATAACCCGCCCTGATGACAGCAGGCGCAGGTTCAGACGGCGCAAGAAGTAGGCAAACAGCCTGAAGCGGGGATAGGGCAGATCGAGCTCTTCACCCTGCCAGTGTTGCCGGAACCCCCTATTGTCGGAGAAAAAATAGTCGGGTCCCACAAGGCGCGGGGGAATGTCATTGACGCCATGATAGATTATGATCAGATCCGGCCGGGTTTCCAGCACCCGCAGCTCCAGGTTTATAAGGCTTTCAAAAGATGAATAGCCAAGTACGCCGGCATTAACAATATCCACATCCCTTTTAGCCTCAGCAAGATAGCGCCCCAGCTGAGACGGATAACTGTCCTCGTACGCATTGACCCGCGTTCCGTAGGTAGTGGACCCCCCTATGCAGGCTATTCTGAACCGGCCCGCAGGCTTGGGCATAGCAAGCTCCGGGCCGCGGAACCCCAGAGCGTTGATCTGGGGATGAGCGGGGTTGTTTGAAAACGTCAAATAGGGGTGGGGTAGCTCCTGTGCTATAACCGGCCCCTTTTGGGTAAACCGCATGTTTGCATAGAGGTTGAAACAGATTTCTGCAAAGGCAATAAGTGCTGCAACGAAAAACACCAGCAGGCAGGTCTCTTTCAGCAGAGCGCCTTTGCGGGATGAACAGCAGTACAGCTGTACCCAGCCCCATGTAAGGATAATGAAAAACAGCGTCGATGCAGCGGCGTTTTGCCGGTACAGTTTGATTGCCGGTATGAAAAAAAGCACGGCCCCGGCAACAAGGCACAGACCCAGAACGGCAGTGAAGGTGGTATACTGCGCGCCTCCATAGTCCCGCAGCAGGCCCCTGACCACAGCCGAGACTGCTGTTAAAACTACTACGAGGATAACGCATAGAAGGGCCTCATAGCGGGATATACCGTCCAGGAGGGCTGTAGCAAAAAAGAACAGAATCAGAATCAGGAGGAAAAGGTATTTGCCGGTGAGGTGCTGCATCGTTATTCGGGTACGTGTTTTGTTGTATGCTCTACTGTTTAATCCGCCCGTTTTGTATATCTAACTGGGCCTGTTTGTAGTCGTCGGGTTTTCCTATGTCCAGCCAGTATTCGATAATGGGAAAGCTTACCACTGACCGGCCCTTTGCGATGAGAAGCTCTATCAAGTTCGTCATGTCGAAGCGCCGGCCGCTGGGTATGTAGCTGCGGGCCCCCGGGTCAAGCAGATAGATACCGGCATTGACGAAGAAGGTGTAGAGGGGCTTTTCCCGGACCTGTTTTATGTTAATGCCGTCATTCTCGATGACGCCGTAGGGAACCTGAAGGTCATACTGGCGCACCCCAACGGTCAGGTCTGCTTTATGCTCGATATGAAACGCCAGCATGACTCTAAAGTCAATATCTGTGAGTATATCGCCGTTGACAATCAGAAGGGGGCTGTCGGTCTCTTCCATTAATCCAACGGCACCTGCCGTTCCCAGGGGCCGGTCTTCGCTGACATACTGGATGTTGACACCGAAACCGTGACCGTCACCAAAATGCTCACGTATTTTTTCCGGCATGTAATGCGTGGTGATGTTTACTTGCTGTATTCCCGACTGCTTCAGCTGGCCCACAATGCGCTCAAGCAGGGGTCTATCTCCCACCTGCAGCATAGGCTTTGGCGTGTCTTTGGTGTGGGGATGAAGCCGGGAGCCCAGGCCTCCTGCCATGACAATGGCCTGAAGTGAAGCCGCTTCATGGGGCAGCAGATCATCCCAGGTGGCCAGACCCGTTACGTGTCCCTGGGGGTCCAGGATGGGGACCTGGCGCACAACCCATTCCTGCATGAGCTGCAGAAGCTCGGTCCTGCCGGTTCCTTCCCGGGCTGTGATGGGCTCCCGGGCGCCGCCGCTTTTTTTCTTCTCCATGAGTCTGCTCACCGGCTCCCCGAGGTCGGACCCGGCCATGATTTCCCGGCGGATGTCACCATCGGTAATGGTGCCAAGCAGATGCTTTTCAGGATCGACGACCAGTGCGATACCTTTGCCGCTGCGGTCAAGGCAGGCTATGGTATCGCGAAGGGATGTTTCCGGTGATATACAGAGATTTGAAATGTCGGTAATCATGTTTTTTGGGGTGATTTTGAAAAAAGTTAGCCAGTCCGGTGATAGATGTCCTGTTTGATCTTAAGGATCCAGTTTCTGTTTTTACGGTAGTACTCATCGATTGACTCTATCGTAGCAAGGTCAAGGTCCCGCTGGACAACATGACGGTTCAGGGCGGCGATGTGCGGACGGGTATCCAGAAAAGCATAAACGCTGAGAACATCTACAACATCATCAGGGTTAAAATGGTCATAGATGGCCTGAAACAGACGGTAATCGTCCTGCTCGTCCAGCGTGAGGCGATAATCGGAACGGATGTATTGGGGCTCCGCCGGGATCTCCCTGACGTTGAAAACCCCCGGCTGGTTGATCAGGTAACCCCATATTTCGGTATCGACCTGCTCTTTAACGGCACAGACCGTCCGGAGCGCTTTTACCTTCATTGCATAGATATCAATACCCACGGGCATACCCATTGTGTAGACGAAGTCTATTTCAGGGTCCTGCCGGACCATGTCGGCAAGCCTGCGGGCGTGCTCGATTGAAAACAAGGGGTTGTCGGCGGTTATGCCCACAAAAAAGCCCAGACCGAACCTGGTGCAGGCATCCTGCAATCGCTGAAGCACGTCCTCGGGATGGCCGGTAAAGCAGTGAATGCCGTGCCTGGCAGCTATATCCACCAGGGGCCGGTCCTGCCCAAGGGTTGACGTACACAGGATGACCTCTCCGTTATCAATAACCGCCTTAGCCCGCTGGATCACCCGCTCAATGACCATATGGCCGTTCAGGGGCAGGAGCAGCTTGCGCTTGAGGCGGCTGGATTTCAGCCGTGCTGTTATAAGAAAGCCGATGTTCATTTTGATTGCTCCGATGTACCAGCTGCAACGTGATGCCGGGATAGTATCTGTCCCTTTTTAATATCACAGCTAAGATGACTGCCGATGCACTGCAGGGCATCGACCTGTGAGAGGTCGGTGCTCTGGCCGGTTCGCCTGAACAGAAGCATATCACGGGCGAGGGTGTCGCCCTTTTTTCCATCACAGGCCATAACCGCAGCTTTTTTCATCATGCCGAATACCGAGTATGCCCGCTCGCCCCGGTTCAGCGCCAAACGGCCGCTGCCGTTACAGGCCTGAAGCAGATCGAGCTGACGTCGCAGCTCATTGCACATATCAACACTGATTGCTGCAGACCAGTCGGCTCGCTCTTCTCCATAGGCGATTGTCACATGCTTTTCAATATAGTCCATTCCCAGAGCGGCGCCCATGAGGGTTATGAGCAGATTGTTCGGTTCATCCCCTGCCGTGTGGTCAGCATACCCAAAGCAGTATTCGGGATACAGGCCCATGATTCGGCGCATTTTACTGAAATTAACATCCTCATAGCGGGTCGGATAATTCTGGAATCCGAACATGAGCACTATATTGGGTGTCTGGATCAGGTTAATAGCATTGTCGATTTCGTCCAGCGTTGATCCGCCGATACCAAAAACCACGCGGGTATCGGGCCCGATGTTCTGCTTAAGAGCATCCAGGAGATTAATGTCGTTAAGGCAGACCGAGTGTATTTCCACCAGGGCGGGGCTGTGGGACATGGCAAATTCAATAGCCTTGGTATCATTGCACAGAACCATAAATTCCTTGCTGCCGCTGCGAATAATGTTGATTATATCCTGCCACTGGGATTTTTCAAACAGCCACTTAACTGCGGCATCATAGAGAGGATGGTCGGAAAGCATATACTCGTCCTGGTCAAGGGTAAGATGCAGCTTCAGCACATCAGCGCTGGCCTCTGCACTGAGGGATGAAACAAGCTTCTGCATAAATGCAAAGTCGCCCTGATGGTGCCATGCTGTTTCAGCAATAAGCTTCATGGGATTTCCTTCCAAATAAGTATGTGACAATAAAACAATTCACACCTTTCCAAAACAGTTTCTTTCGTTGTTAAAAAGAGGCAGACTGCCGGGGCTCCGGGAAGCCTCTGGCAAATTTAAACCTTATTTCATTGACGGCCCTGGTGCTGAAAAACTTTCAACGAGACAGGCAGTTTGCAGCGGTTTATACATACAGCAATCTCCAGGACCTTGGAACTGCTGAATTTTTTAGTCCATGCCGTTCCATCTCTGCTCCCGTGGTTGCCAGTGACTTCCCGGAGCCCCGGCAGTCTGCCCCTTTTTGAGATTATTTTAGACACATATGAAAACAATTCACTTCTCCGCAACGATAATCCATTCTTTTACCATAATTTCATTGTTGTACTGTGTGTAGGTAAGAGAATCGATGGAGCGGATGGTGAAGTATTTACCGTAGAGATCATTAATTCCCGGTTTGTCAATGAGCCTGACAAATCCCTTGCCTTTAAAAATCCCGTCGGAGATATCGGTGTATTCAAACGGACCCAGCTTCCTGTGACTCTTGCCGATGTGCATCTCGCTTGATACTGTTCTGCTGTAAAACAGGCCTTGCTTCTTCAATACCCTTTTTATTTCTGAAAGAATTTTTTCTGTATCTTTCCGGGAGTTGCAGTAGATGCACTCATTGTCTATTACTGCATCAAAGTGCACATCAGGGTACGGCAGTGACGAGATGTCACCGGTATCAAGTCGGGCAGAGAGGCCTTCACTGCTGAGGCGCTTCTCTGCCTGGGCTATGGCGGTTGTGCTCCCGTCGATACCGTATGCCAGAAACCCTTCCCGGGCAAGATACCAGATATTCGGTCCCGGGCCGCAACCCACTTCAAGAATACGGGTTTGGGCTCTGTCCCGTTTGTAGAAGTTTCGGGCCACGAACTGTATCAGACTTTCGGCGGGGTATTTACCCCACTCTTGGCTTTGAAAGATTTTTTCCCAGACAGTGTCCCAGGTCATTGTTCGGTCTCGTGCTCTTCAAGCTCACCAAGGCGCGTGCGGGCAAGCTCATGGGCGGGGTTTGCCGCCAGGGTGTTTTTGTAGGACTGCAGGGCTTTGGCCTGATCACCCTTTTTACGATAGGCCTCGCCCAGATAAAAGTTGGCAAAGTCAAAATGGGGATAGCGTTCCACCACATCGCTGAAATCGGCAATGGCTTTGTCGATGTTATACTTGTGCAGGTTTGGGTTGTTGCGAAAGCAGGTATCGATAATCGCTTCTTCACGGACCTGGTACAGGTATTCGGGATCGAACTCGGGCGTATGGATAATGCTGCGGTGGAAGCTGCGTAGCGGATCGAAATCGCCCTCTTTGATGTAGCCTTTTTTAATGCACAGGCGATACATGTCGGTGTTTGGCAGAGGCGATGCAATCGAGAAGTAGCTCCAGTCAAGTTCGATCTCCCGGGCAAAGTCAATGGTCTGCTGAATGGTCTGCCTGGTTTCATCCGGGTAGCCGATTATAAAAAACCCGCGTACATCCAGGCCCGCCTCACGGATTTTTTTTACCAGGCCGGGGACAAGCTTCAGCTTAACCGGCTTGTTCATAAGTTTTGCCACAACCTCCTGGTTACCGCTTTCGATTGCCATGGTGACTGAATAGCATCCGGAGGCCTTCATCTTCCCAAGAATCTCTTCATTGAGGGTGTACACGGCAATTCCGCTGGGAACATGCCATTTTATATTGAAGCCGCGTTCGATCATACCGTCGAACAGCTCGTTGGCCCGCCTTTTGTCCGCAATGACATTATCATCCTCGAAGTGGATCTCCTTAATACCGTACGCGGTGATAAGGTGCTCGATTTCATCCAGGACATTGCGGGCGCTGCGCAGCCGCTGGCGGCTTCCCCAGTGGGAGCCCAGGGCACAGAAGGTGCATTTGCACGGACAGCCCCGGGAGGTTATCATCTGGGTATATGGGGCGGCACGGTAATACCCGTGGGATTTGGCATTGTCCAGATACTTCTGCATGTCGAACAGATGCCGGGCAGGAAAAGGCAGGCTGTCCAGATCCTGGATATAGCTGGTTTTTGCAATGCAAACGGTGTTTCCGTTCTTGCGAAACACAATTCCGTTGTTAAGGCTGGATAATGCTCCCTTGCCGGAAAGCACCCTGAGCAGCTTTACAAAGGTCTCTTCAGCCTCGCCGATTATAACAAAATCGACCTCCGGGCTGTTGTCGATAATCTCCCTGGCCACCGCGCCGGCATGGGCGCCGCCCAGAACCGTTGTGATACCGGAGCGCAGCTGCTTTGCCAGACGGCATACCTGCAGCGCATCGGCCTGCATGGCCGAGAAAAGACAGGGCACCGCCACGACATCAGGGTTGAACTCCCTTATTTTTTCCGAAATCGCCTCGTCAGTGAGCCCGTAGCGTATCGATGCACCTCCTGAAAGAGGTGTGCCTTCATCCATATCTCCGCTGATAAGAGCATCAAGGATTTCTATCTCATATCCTCCGGCCTGTTCAAGCACCGCTGCAATGTAGGCAATGCCCAGGGGCAGAAAAGAGCTTACCCGCACCGCTGTGGCGGAGAAATCTGCGGGGCGGGTGACCGGCGGGTAGATAAAAAGTATTCTCTTAATCATTTCTGTTCTTAAGGCGTTGAGGTAACGGCTTTAAGGAGCAGTCGTTCCCCGAGAGGGGTTTTTCGGAAAAGGTTTGTTTACTCTGATTTAGAGCTGGATATAAACCTTTTTTTAAGAAGTCGTGAGCCGAGGCGTACTTCGGTCAGAACCCTTACAATATTCTTTGCAGCACCGTCGCGACCATAGGGGTTGACCATCCCGGCGATGGAACGCCTAAAGGAGCTGCTGAGCCCTTTTTCGATTGCGGCGGCAATAGCGTTACAGCTCCGGCCGGTACAAATAATATTTTCGGTGACCAGTCGTCCTTCCTGGCGTTTACCGATATTAACGGTGGGAAGTTTAAAGCTCTGGGTTTCCACCATGCCGCTTGAAGAATTGCCTACGAGCAGGTCGACGTGGGACAGCAGGCTTAAATAACGCAGAGAGCCCAGGGACTTGAATGCTTTTGCGTTTCGCCGTGAAGCGGTAAACCCTTCGATGGCGGAGATAATAACCCGTCCGCCTGTGTCGGCGTTGGGATAGGTAAAGATAATCTCCGCGTCGAATCTATCGAGAGCATCAAGCAGGTTTCTAATATGGGAGGAGGTTTTGACAGACTGTAGCGTTTCCGGATGATAGGTAACGAGAATCGTAGGACCGGTAAGGCAGATGCCAAGGGATTTGCGCAAAGCCTTCCGGGACAGCTTTTTAATAGTACGGATATTGTCGACCCAGGGACCGCCCACGGTGTGGATTCGCCACGGTTCCTCACCCATCTGTCTGACCCGGGCGGCGTTCTCCTCCACGGCAACGAAATGAAGGTGGCTCATCTTGGTAATGGCATGGCGTATCTGCTCATCAATTGCACCCGCAGTCAGCTCGCCGCCGGAGATGTGGGCTATGGGTATGTTCATGGGCATGGCAGCTGACGCGGCAGCAAAGATTTCAAACCGGTCGCCAACAATGAGAAGGATATCCGGATCAAGCCGCCTGAAACAGTCGGTGAATCCCAGAATGCCGAGACCGACCGACTTTGCGATGCCGATGGAACTGTCAGCCGAAAGCAGGTTGTCCACACGGTCCGCTATGGCAAAGCCGTCATTTTCGATCTCTTGAACAGTGTAGCCGAATTCTTTTGAAAGGTGCATACCGGTAACAACAAGCTGAAGCTCCAGGTCACGAGATGCTTTAATGCCCTTGATCGTGTGGTACAGAACACCGTATTCGGCACGTGAACCGGTTACGACACATATTCTTTTCTTCATAGCTCTATCAGCTCATCCTTGTTAAAATTTTTTTTTGCTCTCGTGCCGACGACCTCATCCCAGCGCATGGGGTTTATACCGGTGCCGGGGCGCTTGGCGGCAATGTTTTGTTCAGTGAAGACCTCGCCTGCCGATATATCCCGGGCAGCCACAATGCTTCTGCGGGCTATGGGCATCACCTTTGATTCGGAAGGCGATGGGACTTTCGCAGTGCTGCCAAGAGCCTTTTCAATGTTACGGACCGCGCTGATCATTGCCGTAAACTCAGCCGGCTCCAGGGAGGCTTTCTGATCGGGGCCTTCCATGGTCCTGTCAAGGGTGAAGTGCTTTTCTATAACCATTGCGCCGAGGGCGGCCGCGGCAATAGGTACTTCAATGCCCATGGTATGGTCGGAATAACCCACCGGTACATTAAAGGCGTCACGGATGGTGAGCATAGCGCGGAGATTTACATCCTCCATACCCGTGGGATAATCCGTGTTGCAGTGCAGGACCGTGACAGCGTCCCCGGCCGTGCCGGCAGCATAGAGCACGTTCAGGGCATCGCCGATCTCACTGAGCTCCGCCATGCCGGTGGACATAATAATCTTTTTCTTCAGACCACCCACCTTGCGCAGATAGGGCAGGTTGGTTATTTCGCCGGAGGGCACCTTGATGGTATCAAGGCCCAGTCTCATCAGGAATTCAATAGAGTCAAAATCAAAGGGCGTTGAAAAAAAACGGATACCCCGGGTACGGCAATGCTTTTCAAGGACCACAAAATCATCAAAACTCAACTCCAGCTTTTTTGCCATCTCGAAAAACGATTCATCGGGGTCTGTAGTTTCCATCTGGTAGCCTGCTTTAGGGGTATGTCTACTCAAAACGGCTTCAGTCCTGAAGGTCTGGAACTTGATGAAATCAGCGCCTGACTCATGTGCCGCATCCACCATCTCCCGGGCGATCTGCAGACTGCCGTTATGATTTATACCTGCTTCGGCGATAATGGTTATGTGGTGAGGGTCTGCTGGTGATGGAACCATGCTGTGTCTCGATAGTTATTGTTTGTATTTCAAAAAAAAGTTTTTATACCTCGGCGCCTTCTCCGGATACTTCTTTTCCCAAGCGTCGCAAAGCGTCTGGTAGGCATCCGTGTTGTGAACGCAGCGGCCAATGTAGAAATCGGTTTCACCGTTCTTTGAAAATGTTTTCTTGTAGCGGTAGACCCCGTCGCCCATAGTGCTGCCGCCGCCGAGACAGAAACGCACAAAACCCCTCTGCTTAAGCTGCAGAATGATCTCGTGCTTCAGAAGGTTGTTGGGACGCAGGGGGAACGCATCCGGCAGGGTGCCCCCTAAAAAAGAGTATCCGGTAGTTCTGCTCATCAGCACGAGCTCGCATGAAACAGGCCGGTCCTCCTGAAGAGTAAAAAAGAACAGGCAGTTTTGGGCCAGGCGGCTGCTCAGGGTGGTGAAGAAATCACGGTCAAAGTAATAAAAGCTCTCGGCACCCTTCCTGTCCATGGTGTCGTGGTAGATAGCGGTGAAGGCCGTAAGCCAGTCTTCAGCCATGTCGGGGCCGCGCAACCAGACAACCTGAAGACCGTTTTTGCGCGCTTTGTTGATGTTTTTTCGGGCTGCCTGCTCATAGGACCCGTGCCAGATTTCCTCCACTGACGGGTGCAGGTCCACAATGATATTTCTGTTAAAAACCGTCTTTTCCAGATAACCTGAAAGAGTGTTGTTTTTCAGAACCGGGCTGAAGCGGACAAACTCCGCTATAATGCCGGTTTGCCGGCAGTACTGTTTGAACTGCTGCTCGAACTGTTCCAGGAAAGCAGGATCAGCCGTGCTGGCAATAATGCCGTTATAGCCGTAGACACCTTCAATGTCATAGAGCCGCTCATCAGCCTCAAAAGAAACAACATCGCATATGTGGGTTTTAAGATAAGGGTACAGGGCTACCTCACCGTCCGCTTCAAAAACAAAACACGCGGCCTGTATCGAGGGGGTCTCAAACAGAGCGTGGTATTCCGGCAGCATGTACACATCCTGCTGCTCTGCCGGGAGGCGGCTCATAAAGTCACGCCAACGAGTTGTATCGCCGGAACTCAGAACTGTAACGCACTGTCCGCTCATGACGTGCGCTGCCTTGAAATGATCTCAAGCATCCGGTCCAGCATGGGGTCAAGATGCTTGTGGGAAACATCCTGATGGACCGGAAGGTTCAAAATCCTGCCGGCCACCTCCTGCTCTGCCCCGTAGGAGCTGTCGATGGGATCGATCAGGCTGTGGTACAGGCTCACTACGCCGTAGCCATCCCTGTTCAGGGTAAAGTACAAGTGGTCGCGAAGCTCCACGCTTTTTACCAAAATGGGCAGGGTCTGGGGAACGCTGCCGTGCAGAGACGGCCTGAGGATGGTAATGCCATATTTTTTGGCGCAGGAACGCAGCCGCTTGAGCATTCGGGAATAGTTTTCAATTCGCCGGGCGGCGATTGCCGGCATGTCATATTTAAAAAGATCATATCTGCGGGTCCCGTCACCCCGCAGTCTGTTGCGGCTTAAAACCATGCCTCCGTCCCTCTCCGGAAAAAGTTTGTGTATTGAAAAGACGCCGTAGTCAAAGGTAACGGCCGGGTTCTGCCAGAAGGTAAAAAAGGCGTGGGCAAAGTCCTCAATGACGGTAAGGCCGTATTTTTGCGCATAAACCTTAACGGCATGCAGGTTTGGATCACGGAAGCCGAAATAATGTATGAGAAACAGTATCTGGCCTCGGCTTTTGCGTATTTTTTTCTTTACATCCTCAAGGTCTATAAAAAGCCTTTTTGTTAAGCGGTAAAACTCATACGGCATTTTTGCTGCCTGTACGGGGTCGAAAACACCAGAACCCTCGCGGGTGCTGTAGCCGATATAGGCCGGCAAAAGAACCGTTTTGCCGCGCAGGTCCTTTCTACGAAACAGATGTTTGAGGCCGGTGCGGGCAGAGTCGAAATAGGCCCAGTTGAAAGTACAGGCAGAACTGTTTTTCTGAATTTTTTCGATGATCATCTATTAAAACGGTTGGCAGTTAAGGGCCCTGAATCTGCCGACGCCAGAATCCCCAGAACTCCTCCGGGGTGTCGGGATAGTTTTCTGCAAGATAGGCAGGGTCATGGTTAACCGTAATCTCCCCGCTCAGCAGCTTTTCAACAACCGCAGTCAGGGCATCCTGATCTCTGCGGATGTAAAAATCACAGGCTGAGCCTGCTTCGCATTTTCCCTCGAAAAGCTCGTCAAGTCGTTTGTCAATCTGGGTGAATACGATGACGGGCTTGTTGAGATAATAGGCATCGAATATCACGCTGGTAACATTGACACTGATAACGAATTCAGCTTCGGTGGCAAACACCATAGGGTGCCCGTAGTCAATGGCATAATTGGTATATTCGATCCGCTGCAGAAGGCCCTCGAAGGTTTTAAGATCCTTGTCGCTGATAATATGGGGCTTAAAGTACGTTTTAACGCGGGAATTGAACCTGCGAAGAACGGTGAGCGCTTCCTCCAGCAGCTCAAACAGGGTCGGTTCATCCAGCAGACCAGGTGAACGGGCGGTCAGCATGGGCGGTACGTAAAAAACAAAATACGGCTGCCGATCCAAACCCAGGGTCCTGGCCTCCTGTTCCATAAAGGCGGTCCACTGGGGCAGCTTTCGGCTGTAGCCGATACGCAGAAGCCGGTCCTCCTCAACCGATGTGTCGTATATTTCCTCAAGCAGCGGTCTGGGCAGCGAGCTAATATAGTAATCATGGGAAATCTGCTTTTTCTCAGCATTCAGGTTTTCCCGCTCTACCTTTCGGGTCAGCTGGACAGTCCGGTGGACCTCAAGAGGCCATCCTGAAATGAAGGCGTAGAGCTCAACCAGTGAAGTTATTTTTTTAAGCAGTGAAACCGTTCGGGCATGGTGCGGGATTGTATCGGCATTTTTAATAAGAATATTCTTTGAAAAAAGCATTGCGCACAGTATGCGCAGCCAGATGAAATAGCGCTTTTGCCTGGAAGGGTGCCGTAGGTCATAGAGCCGGGCATTAAGAGATTTCAGGGCCTTCCAGATCAGGTAGTTTTTTCTGATTTCGTCCTGGTTGGGTGCATCGAAAAAGAGAACCAGTATACGCACATCCCTATACTGGGCCTTAAGCTCCATCAACAGGGGCAGCACCGCATCGATACCGATCAGCTTTTTTTTACAGGCATAAATTATATTAGCAGACATTTCAAATAGAATGATGTGGGACCGGGCTTCTGGTGTGTTGACACAAAAAGGCCTTCAGCGATGTTAACCGATTTTTCTCCAATGTGATTAGGGAAGAGGGTTCAATGCTATATAGTATACTGACCTACCCGGTAGCCCTGCAGGTTTTCGGGTATCTGAAACCAGGCGGCTGTTTTTTCCAGGCCGCGCCTGAATCCTTGGAGGCCGGTATACTCCGGGGCCCAGCCGCACAGCTTTTGCGCTTTTGTATTGTCGGCCCACAGCCGTTCAATTTCGCTTGCCGGGGGCCGAATGCGTTCATCCTCAGTTATTATCTCCACCGACGCCTCCATGATGTCCGCAATGAGGTTTACGGTTTCACCGATGGTGATTTCACGATTGTTTCCTAAATTAATCACCTCGCCCACCGTCTTCTCTGCGGCGGCAACCGCTATAAAACCTTGAACGGAATCATCAATATAGGTGAAGTCTCGCGTGGGGTGCACGGAGCCGAGCTTGATTTTCGTGCTGCCGGTGGCAATCTGGGTAATAACCGTTGGAATAATCGCACGGGTGGACTGCCGGGGACCATAGGTGTTGAACGGCCTGACAATGCTCACGGGCGTGCCGAAGGAAGAAAAGAACGACCAGGCGATCTGATCCGCCCCTATCTTTGAAGCAGAATAGGGCGACTGCCCCTGCAGGGGGTGGTCTTCGGAAATGGGGACGAATTGTGCCGTACCGTAGACTTCACTGGTTGAGGTGTGAACGACCCGGTCAACCCCAAGTTCACGGGCTGCCTGGAGGATGTTCAGCGTTCCTTTGATATTGGTCTCCACATACATATCCGGCGAGTGGTAGGAGTAGGGAATCCCGATCAGAGCGGCCAGATGAAAGACCAGACCACATTCTTTCAACGCCTGTTTGACCCCATGGGGGTCGCGTACATCACCGGGAAACACTTCAAGGCTTTTCTGCACTTCGGGCGGAGCGTGGTCAAGCCATCCGCGGGAATCAAATGAGTTGTACAGCACCATGGCACGCACATCATTGCCTTCCCGCACAAGGGCCTCAGTCAGGTGCGATCCGATAAAACCATCTGCTCCCGTTACCAGTATCTTTTTTTTACACAGTTTCATTGCCCTGCCCTATTATTTTTATTGGTTAGTCAGTCGTCAGCATTCAAAATCGTGAAATATTGTCTTTTAATGATACCGTTTTGCCTTTCGCTTAATGTACACGGGTTCACGGCGACATGATTCAGGTATAATGATTCTGCATCAGTTGCAGCAGGGAGTTGCGGATGAGTTCGCCCTGCTCGTCAGCTTTTTCTGCGAGCCTGATAATTGGAAAAAGCTCCCGGGGAAGCTTGTTGTACAGCCGCACGGTGCGAAAGAGGCCCTGGAGCTCTTCGGTGCTCATCTCGGACATTTGTACCCTGTATGCGTCATCCATTGTTGTGCTGTCCAGCAGGGCCGGGTCAGCTCCCCGTTCTATAATCAGATCACGGTATTCTGTCCGGGGGTAGGGATAGATATAGGTGAGAATATAGTTGTCCGGTTGAACCTCGCGGTTCATCTCTACGGTTTTAAAAAGATCGTTACGCGTTTCCGAGATGATGCCGATCATATTGAGCGAGGTCGTCTCAATGCCGTATTTCTTCATCAGCTTGAATGAGGATACAATCTGTTCATCAGAGATGTTACGCTTGAAGATTTCACGTCTCACCCGCTCGCTGCCCGTCTCGATACCGATGGTGGCAACTTTACATCCCATCTCGGCAAGGATGCGGACCTTGTCCTCGGTAACCAGGTTGGGCCGCACCGACATGATAAAAGGCATGTTTACCCGCTGCAGGTAGTCGTTTTTGAATTTTTCGAAATTATCCACGGAATCAATCAAAAAAGTATCGTCAAAGAATCTGATCATATCGAGCTGGTACGCCTCTTTGAGATAGACTAGGTCGTCAATGGTCTTTTGGTTTGCCCGGCGGCGATAATAAGTGTGCCCCTTGTAAAGCTTATTCATATAGTTGTTTGTACAGTACGTGCAGCCATAAGGACACCCCCGGGACTGCAGGTAATAGGCCATCCTGACAATATTGCCCCGAAACGGCTTGATAAACTGTCGCTGGTCAAGAATCGACCAGTCGGGAACCGGCAATGCGTCGATATCAGTGGGCGGGCGGACCGGGTTTTTATGCACCCGACCTTTTTGTTTGACCCAAAGGCCATGAGTGCCGGCATAATCCTCGCCGCGCTCCATGCTGTTACAGAGTTCAACCATGGCATCCTCACCTTCACCGATACATATCATATCCACTGCTGGGTTGCTGATAACGGTCTCCGGGTCGATGGTGGGATGCACCCCTCCCCAGACAACCGGGATATTTCTGCTTTGGCGGACGGCAGTCAGCACTTTGCTGGCCATCCGGTACATGTCGGTGGTGGTTGAGACTGCAAGCAGGTCAGGTTTGAACTCGTCAATAAGGCCAAAAAAGCGGTCCTCAATTGCTATAGTATCATCATCGCGTTCGATGATCTCATCCCAGGATGATTTTTTATACTGCATCACCATGGAGGGATCCATGTCCTTTATGGTATCGGGACATTTAATGAAGGTTGTGTCGAGGCAGCGGGTTTCATGGCCGTGGTGTTTCAACACACTGCTCAGATAGGGAACACCCTGGGGCAGCCCCGAGCTTTTATAATAATTGGGAAAAAAGAAAAGAACGCGCATAGCAAGATATTTCTAATGTTGTATATATCCCGGCAAACATGCTGCAGGCATTCTGCCAGACAAAACTTACAGCATGGGGACACCTTCAAAAAGCCGGGCAATTCTCCTATCATCATTATAAATTCTTTTTACATCTATCTGCTGTGATTCTCTGACTTCCTGATGGAAATGGTAAAAAAATACAAGTGTCAAATTCAAATAAAACTGGATGTCCCCCGGTGACATCCAGGGCCGTATCTCCCTGGAAAGATAATTTGTCCGGTTAGGAGACATATCAATACTTGAAAGACTTTCAAGAGAAAAAGAAATTTTGTCCCGAATTTCAGGAAACTTTGGAATAATATCATCACCGGGCTGGGGCGTATATATATAAGGAATGATTTTAATGTTTCTGTTAATGTTTCTGACTCTATAGGCTGTCCTTATATTTGCTGATATATCCTCATCTGTCTCAGTTGGAAACCCGAACATGAAGTTTGTGGCAATTTTCCCTACGTGTTTTTTTGTCAAATATTCCAAAAGATAAATTGCTTTTTCAATGTCTATAGTTTTATTAAGAAGTTTTTGTATCCTGGGCGAAGCCGACTCTATGGCAAAACCAACCTGACCAATATATCCGGAGATAAGGGGGAGTAGATCATCTCGGAAGTCATCCACGTGTCCTATAATCTGGCCGATTTGATATTTTTTTTTTATCACTTCTTCAAGTATGCGACAAGCTCTCTCACTGTTTACCAGAAAGTTATCATCAATAAAATAGAATCTGTCTATGTTAAAGTGCTGTGCCCAGGAATCCATTTCACCCAGAACACTTTCGGCTGACCTGCCATACCATTTTTTTCTGCCGGAAAACGTATTATTATAGCAAAATGCACAATCGCGCGGGCAGCCTCGGGAGGATAGGATTGGTATGGTTTCCATCTGCCGGATACCTTTTTCCCACAGGCTGAGTTGCGGATAGCCTAATCCGTCAAGGTCTTCGTCAAAGCAGTATATCTTCTTTAAGTTACCGGATGTACTTACATGTGCAAGTGTGGCAACGTCATCCCCCCTTTGTATTGTTTCCGCAATTTCGACTACGGTCTTTTCACCCATCCCCATGACGATATAATCCACGGGCGCGTTTTTGAAGCAGATTCCAGGTGAAGACGTCGCCATGGGGCCACCCCAGATAATAGGTGTTTGAGGAGATTTTTCTTTTATATGTCTGGATATCTCCACTGCGTTTAAAATATTTGTCCCCATAAATGTGGTCATGCCGACAAAAAGAGGCAGAGCCCTCAGTTTATGCTCTATGATATTCAAATAGTTATCTTCGATCTGTGGATCAATTATATCAACTGTAAATCCGGACCGAACCAGGGAGGTCGCAATGGCAAGCAACCCCATCGGCTGACAGAGTGCTGTGTACTCTTCACTGTTTTTTCGGGGGAATGAAGTGTTTATTAAAAGAATCGTAGGCATTTGTCAAACCGTGGAACCAGGGTCGCTCACGTGCTTAACATCCTGGATTAGTCTATCACTGCTGATGCAGGACTCATATTGTTCTTTAAAAAATTTATATCCGGCTTTTCCGGCGGAAGTGACAGCACCCGAAGAAGTTCAGCTTCCTCAAACTGGAGTCGGTTCCTCTCATCACTCCATGTTTTTATACAGTGACAGCGCAAGTTAAGCAGACGCACTTTTTCAGGGTCAGCGCCTATAAGAATATAATCAAAATAGATCATTCTTTTATTCGTGGGAATTGTAAATCCGAATGTAGTCCCCGCATAGCCGAATACGATTGCATCAGCTTCAGCATAATTGTTTTCGAACCGGCTGCAGATGATCTCATCGATATACGGGGAATATATTCTGCCCCTATCACTGTTTTTAAGAGCATCGGGGTGGGCGCTGAGCATTACGTGATAGCGTCCCTTCAGACACTTGAGAACCCTGATCGCAAAATCAAGCATTACGGGCTGGAACGCAAATGGTATATCACTGTCGTGGCCATAAATGGTCGGGTGCTCAATAAACATCACTTTTTCTATTTTTTTCGGCAGCGGCATTTCCTTTTCCTGACGCCATCTGGTATAGTAGCTCTCATCCTCAATCAGCCGAATGTCCGGTCGGCTCCCCCCGACCGGCTTATACCTGCTGATCATATGTTCAAAGTCATCCTTAGCCCCTGTTGTCGGGACCAGGTACGTGTTAACGATAGACAGATCAACATCAATGATTCGAGACTGGGTAACAATACCTACCGGGTTGCCATGAGCAAAGCCAAAAACCATGCCCCCGCTCTTTTGAGCGCAAAGTGCAATGAGTCTGTGCCATTGACTGCCAAGAGCATCTATCAGATACGACCGCCCGGTAAGATTTTTTTTGCTACTCATGTAATCGGCTATTGAGCCATAGACAGCCGCTGTTTTTCGAAGATGGTCCGTAATAATTTTTTTCCATACTTCCAGCTGTTCCTGGGAAACTGCGATATCCAGGTTGCGCGCAACTTCGCTTAGCATGCCCACGATATCCCGGCTGGGTTCGGTTACATCAATATCGGGAAAGGCGTTTGGAGAAAAATTTGAAATAACCTTGTAAAACTGATAGGTGAAATCAACAGCATTCTTGCTTTCAGCGTCTAGGAAATCTTTTTTGACATAACTCAACTTGCCGATATTAATCAGGTAGTCTCCCTGCAGGTAGGCTTGTAACGTTTCAGCACGGGCCAGGCGCCTAAACATAAAGTAATACAGCCTGAACATTTGCTTCAATCCCCGCCAGCTTTTTTGGCTGTACATCCCAAATGCTGCTGAGTCTATTTTTCCGTGAGGCGCTAAGGCCATATCAAAGAAATTAATGCCCCCGGAATAGATGATTTTGAATCCCTTGTGATCACAGACCTCTTTTATGCGAAGAGCACATAAGAATTCTGCCAGGCGATAGATGATTTTGAATTCGGAAATCAGCAGGTCGGCTGCAAGTCCGCTGGAAGTGTCCACTAGGGCATGATATGCTTTGCGCAGCTCGTGGTAAATAATGACAAACGTATCACCCGGCACCGGCCAGTAAAAATTTTCAAACCATGTTTCCAGGCCGATTTTTTTTATGTCGTTAATATGCAGATATATTGAACGCTGCTTTTTCACGATTTTTTAAGATTTCTCTGCGACCACGGTAATGTACTCAGTCACTTCGTCCCCGCCAGCATAGGTACGGGAACTGAGCTCTAGATACGACACCACAAAGCCCTCTTCTTCCAGCATGGCCTGGTACCCCTGCGGTTCGACAAAGCGCACGGGGTACTGATTTCCATAATAGGGAGAGTCCTTTCGGTGAATGCCGTCAAGCGTGAAAGCATCAATCTTTTTTGAGGGATGGTAATTTTGAAACGCGCTGGAATTGACGGACAGGGTATAGGAAAAAAACTGTCCCCCCGGTTTTAAAACCCCAGCAACAGCCTTTAGAAAAAGTGTGAAATCATCCTGGGTCAGAGAATAAGCCGCCAGCACGTCGACCACCGCATCGAACTTTTTTTCCTGATAGGGTAGCTCCGTCATTGTTCCGGCAACTATTGCAGCACAGACCCCCCAGTCCGTAAGAACGTGCTGCCCCAAAACAAGTCCTTCCAGCGAAACATCAAGGCCATGGGCATCAAATCCTTCCCGGGCAATGGCCCACAGGTTGGCACAACTGCCGCAGCCGACCTCCAGCACGCGCAAACGGCTCTGTTTTTCTGCCGCCGGCTTAAGACGGGCCAAAAAGCGGACCAGCTCCTCGTTGGGATAGCGGCGCTGGGAGGTAAGGCCCTGGCTGCTGTAGGTGTTTTTAAACCATGTGCGGCATTTCTGCTGTTCTTTATTCATAATTTAACTGTAAATGAGCGAGCCTGTGTTAAACTACGGTTTTATAATCAGGCTCATGGTTGTTTCCCAGAACCCATGAAAAGATATTGACTGCGCGCCGAAAAACTCATCGGTTGCGCGGCGCACCCCTTCAAAGCCGCCTGCTTCGGTATAATAATCATGCACAAGCAGATATCCGCCGGGGATGATTCGGTCCCAGAAGTACTCAAAGGTATGCTTTGCCGGCCGGTACAGGTCGCAGTCGTAAAATACCAGCCCGTATTGATTGTTTGTATCCAGCTGCTCAAATGATTCCGGCACTGCACCTTTTATAACATGGGCATTAGGGAATGTGGAAAAGGTGTCAAGGACGCTCTGGAAAGGAATTTCCAGTTGATAATCGCCTGCCTTGCTGCTTCGGGGATCATGTTCGGAAACTTCAGGAAAACCTCCAAAAGAATCCAGGATGAAAAATGGTAGCTGCCGGACATGTCGGGTCATATAGAGAAGGGCTAATAGTGCATTGCCGCCTGCATATGCCCCGATCTCGGCAATGGCCCAACCGGCGTTTCTTGTCATAATATCCTCCAGCAACTCCAAAAACAGCCAGTTGCCGAGCAAGGTTGTGTGCACAGGTATATGCGTGACAGCTGACAGTGTTTTCACAAAATGATAATTATGTTTGTTGGGGGATCTTTTTAGTATAGTTTTGAGCTTGTCTTCGAAGCTTTTGCGGAACAGGTCGGCATAGAGAAAAACGGTCTTATGCAGAAAGTGGCCCATTGTGTTCAGCTGCTTTAAAATACTTTGAATAGAAAGGTTTGAAACGGCAAAAACAACTATAATTGCATCATCCCGGTATACCTCCGGCAGGCTTTCAGGTGCAATAACATCGATGCCCGCAACCTGTGTTCCCTGCAGGCCAGGGTTTGAGTCCACAATATACATTATATTTGCCGAAGGTTCGTTTTTGAGAAAAAGCTCAAGCAGTTTACTGCTTCCCCACGCTATCAGACTTTGGCTGTTTTCCAGTTCCATGGGCTATGCCGCCTTTTTTATGATGGTAATGATTCGTTCTATTTCATCCTCCGTTAAGCCCTGATGGCAGGGCACGGCGACACATTCTTTGAATTCAGGATTGAGCATGTTTCTCTGTACGTCAAAATGATATATACCGGTTTCGATACTGTTTTTCTGAAGGGCCTGTACGACTTTTACGGATACGTTTTTGCTGAAAAACAGGGGCACAGCCCATGGTGTTATCATGTCCCCGGGGAACAGCTCCAGGAAGTCATACCCTCCAAATGCATCTACAAACCAGGAAAAATATTTGCGTCGCTTTTCCAAGGTGTGCTCGACTACATGCTGTTGCACCACAGCGCGTGAATAATGCATGCATTGAGACAGTTTGTCGTAAACAGCGTAATTTCGTTCCAGCTCTGTTATGTTTTCTTCGGAGGGGTTTATATCACAGGTAATTCTGTGACGAAAAACGCTTCTGGCCAGGGCGGTATTATGTTCTCCAAGAGTCTTGAAAGCAAACTTCCGAATGTCGGCGCTATTGGAATAAATTGCCCCGCCGGTTACGCAGGGAAAAAATTTTGCTAAACTGAACAGGGCCGCATCACCATAGGTTCCCAGTCGGCGATTTTTATATGAGCCCTCAAAAGCATGGGCACAGTCTTCTATGCAGAACAGGTCGTGGTTTTTGCAGAACTCCAGAATAGGCTCCATGCGCTGAGGAAATCCCCATTGGTGATAGACGAGAATGCCTTTGACACTTGGATTATACACGGTGCAGGGAAAGCATTGTTTATGCATAATCATGTACACCCAGTATCCCAGCCAGTGGGGGACCAGCACCTGGCCTGCCTTGTTTTTAAGTTTTCCCGTACTTCTGAAATAACGCAAAAGGATCGACAAGGCGGACTTGCCGGAAAAGGTATATATGACGTTGTCTTCCAGATCATCGAAAATGGGGATTCGCTTTCTGCAAAGCCTGTTTCCTGTAATGTCGGTATTGTTAAAGGTTATCTTCATAGACTCCTGCATTATGAATCCGCTAAAGGAGGACTAAAGCATTTAGCCTGTTCAATAAAAGCATCTGCATGGGTTTTGAGATCGGATCTCATCCGGTTTTGTTCGCCGTAGCCGAACCATAGAATTTTAGGAAGCATGAAACCGCCGTATCGTTCCTTGAATTCGCTGATTGATATTTCCTTGTCGGTGGGAATATACAACAGCTGTGGCCCGTAATAGCGCTCGCCGACTTCATAGTAGGCGAAAGCCGCATTTTTATAATAAAGAATAGCCTCCCATTCCAGCAGGTGCCTGGTCGAATATTTTTTTTCGTATTCCTTTACATTGGCCTGGGACCACCCGAATGCCATGGAAGAAAACTCGCCACAATACAGATAGCTCACGGGTGTTTCCTCCAAAAGGGCAACGAACAACGAAGCGGTTCCCTGAAAAGCGCGAGCCAGCATACTGTCCCAGGTTTCCTGCGGGCGGGTTACCCTCCCGGCGGCAGCAAGATGTGCCTGCTGAAAAAGGCTGAAAAACTCTTCAAGCTGACCAGTATTGCGCCTGCTGTTGAAAACACTGACCGTTAGGCCGCTTGCCTTTGCCTTTTTTATGTGACGACGCTGGTATTTGCTTACGTTGTCAAGGAGCGTATGCTCCGGCAGGCGCAGGTCTATTATCAGAGTATTGTTAACATGATACAGCATATTGTACCGGAGAGGCTCAAAGCCGTACAGCAACGGAGGCTGCACTCCTGTACAGCATGCAGCGCTCAGCGGGTGTAAAATCATTTTAATTGTTTCCACACTATTCCGGCGTGCGTGGGAATAGATGATGTCAAAAACTGCATCAAGCATTTTACGTCGCAGGCTTGGTTTAAGATCCGCAAGAGCGGGAAAGCCTGATGGTGTACCGGAAAAGGACATCTCATTTTTGGATCCTGAACGGGTAAGGCCCAGGGGACAGACGGCCAATGGTGTAGACGTGTCCTGTAGGCAGGCAAAGGAAAGGTTCTCTTGAATATCCGGGAACTTGCTGCAATAGTCTATCCAGTTCCATGAATGAAAGTAGCTTGTCTGGCCGATTGCGGCCACCCATGAGTCCCAGGTTTCCCTGGAGACCTCTGTAAAAGTGACAACCTTAAAGTCCATAATGTTTTTTCACTGCTGGTGGTTCGGTTCCTGTTGGCTTGTCGGGGTAATCAGATCCCAGTTAAGCGGAGTCCCCCGTTTAATGTTGTGGCGTGCTCTGCGTCCTAAAATTTCCTGAAGATACCTGGTGTGCAGCCCGTGCCCCGGCCTGATTGAGCGTACATTTTCCTCGGTGAACGGCTCACCTGCCTGCATATCCTTAACCACGAACAGTGATCTGCGGAAACCCCTGTTGGCCTGCTCCGCTTCCGTGCAGGAGAACTGCCCGGCTCCCAGGCACTGCTCGGCCTCCCGCACGGCATCAACCATGGTGCGGAACTCCCGGGGCTCCAGGGAAAAGGAGCTGTCCGGGCCGGGTTTGTTCCGGGAAAGCGTGAAATGCTTTTCGATAATTGATGCGCCCAGCGCAACTGCTGTTACCGGAACGGTGGTGCTCATAGAATGATCGGACAAACCTACCGGCACACCGAACTGCTGTGCCAGATGAGCCAGGGAGCGCAGGTTCATCTCCCCGGGAGGTGCCGGATAGGCGCTGGTGCACTTCAGAAGGGCAAGCTGGGTACAGCCTGCGCTGCGCAGCGTCTGGACCGCCTCGCTTATTTCATCCAGTGTGGCCATGCCCGTTGACATAATGACCGGCTTGCCGGTCGCTGCAACACATTGCAGCAGGGGTATGTCCACCAGCTCAAAGGAAGCAATCTTGTGTGCGGGAACCCCGGTCTCCTCAAGAAATGACACCGCTTCTGTATCAAAGGGCGTTGAGAACAGGTCAAGGCCGAGACTGTTTGCATGCTGCTTCAGTTTCGGCTGCCACTGCCATGGCATGGAAGCTTCGCGGTACAGGTCATACAGGGTCCTGCCGTCCCAGATTGTTCCCTTAACGCGAAAGCACTCCTGGGCACAATCCAGGGTCATGGTTTCAGCGGTGTAGGTCTGCAGCTTTATGGCATCAGCCCCGGCCTCATGGGCTGCATCTATCAGGCTGCGCGCGGTATCGAAATCACGGTTGTGGTTCGCCGACATCTCCGCGATTATATAGACGGGATGTGTGCTGCCGACTTTCCTGCCGTTTATTGTTATCTCATTCATGGTCCTGATGCCGGATTACTTCTTCATGTCAAAATAACATTCTGAAAAACAGCGTATGGCGGTTCCCGCTGAATATGCTTTTTTGTACTCGATGGGAATCCCCTCTCGGGACTGTATCCACCAGAGTGCATCATTGAAGCCGAAATGAGCACGAAACACAAGGGTGCTTGAAAGCCGGGGGTTGATTTCAAAGGGAATATAAAGGTCCCCGTCTTTCCGGGACTGAATGTTTATAGAACCGTCAAGACCGGTTGCAGCGGCAATGGTCTCGGCCATAAGGGTGAGCTCGGGGATGTCCGCCAGTTCAATTTCCCGTGAAAGGCCCCCAAAGCCCAGCTTGCGGCGGAAGGTGATGGAAAACACCCTGCTGCCGTCAGAAAACACGCCGGTTGTGTACTCCTGGTCTTCGGTTCCCACACATTCCTGTACGATCAGGGATCCATCGTTTTTGCCCTTCAGGTATTCGATATCAGCCTTATCCTCTGCTTTCCAGAGGGATTTACTGCCACGGCCGATCCGCGGCTTTATGATAACAGGAAACGGGATTTCCCCGTTGTAGCGGCTCAGCAGGATGGTTTCAGGTGTCCGTATCCCCAGCTCGGCCAGAAAGGAAGCGGTTTTCAGTTTGTCGCTGAACTGTTCGACAACGGTGGCATTGTTTACAAGCAGTCCAGTGCCCCAGGCTTCCACCTGCCGGCGGTGACGGCTGAGTACGCCTATCTCGCTATCGGAAATGGGAAGAATGTAGCGGGCCTGTTCTTTTTCGGCAATGGTCCTGAGAAACGCCAGATACCTATCAGTGTCCTGTGCCGCAGGAGAGGTGTGGAATCCGTCCAACAGGTCCAAAACCGGGGACAGGGGGCTCATGTCGCAACCGACAAGCCGCAGACCGGGCCCTGAGAGAACCCGTACAGCTCCCGCACCGATATCGCCGCTTACTGCAGTAATAAGAAGAGTTTTCCGCATTGGTTTCCAAGAAGCATTTTAACTAATTCTTAAAAGTACCTCTTTGAGGTACCGGTTATGGTCCTGCTCCTGGTCGATTCTGGCAAGCAGGGCTGAGCGGTCATAGCGAATCGATTTAAATGTTGTTTGCCCGGTATTTGTGTCTACTACACAGTAGGTCGGCCAGTTTCCGTCACGCGGCTGCCCCAGAGAGCCGGGGTTGATAATTGTCATATAACCATCTTTTCTCAGCATGGGGTAATGGGTATGGGCAAGAAAAATGAACCGCTCAGTGCGCTTTGTAATGTCATCAAGAGCGGTGTCCGGATAGACATAGCCGTTCAGATGATCAGCCGGGCTGCCGTGAAAGCAGGAAAAAAGACCCTGGGGATCCCGGTAATAGTCCGGAAGTTCCGCGAGCCAGCTGCAAAAAGCCCTGTCAGCAGTTGAGCTCAGCTTTTCCATTGAGCTGCCGTATCGTGACAGATAGTTCTGTCTAAGCTCCTCATTGCCGCCTTGGATATCCATAAAAATCTGATCGTGATTGCCTTTTATTGCCGTGAGATTCGGCAGACGCTGCAATGCCCTGAAGATGTCCAGCTGAGCGTAATAATAACCGCAGATATCTCCCAGGAAAAGATACTGGTCGGGCTCCTCTGCCAGCATGTCGGGCAATGCCTGCAGAAAAGCGATATCGTTTCCATGGGTGTCGGCGAAGGCGCAGATGCGCATGTGAGACTTTTAAAATGATTCAACCGTTGAGTTTTAATTTCTATATATAACTAATGTACCGGTATCTGATCTGGTAAGACCAGTGATTCAAGGTAGGTGCGGAACGGTGTCAGGGTAAAGGGCGGTTCAGTGCCCTGGACCACACAGTCCGGGGCTTCTTCTGCGCCGTCCCGGGCAAGCTTGTTATCAGGCAGCAGCACATCTACAATGGCCTGGAGCCATGCTTCAATGGTTAAAATCTCAGGTCCGGCAAGATAGAGTGTCTCGATCCTGCGGTCTGTGCTGGTGGTGTTGGTATTTACCAGATGCACAAGCCACTGGGCCGCATCGCTAACGCATATATAGTTTCTTCGTGCACTGGCTCCTCCCCGCAGGACGGGGGGCATACCGGTATAGCAGGCCTTGGTTATGGCCTTGTTGAGACCGAGATGAGCGGGACCGCCCACACCGTATATGCCGCCTATGCGCAGTATGGCGGCATGTTCCATTCCTGCGCGTACGGCCTCTTCTGCAATATATTTGCTCATGCCGTAGCTGCTGTCAGGGCACAGCGGCGTATCCGGACCTATAGACGTCGCCCTACCGTGAACCTGAATGCTTGAGGGAAAGATCAGATATGAGCCGCTGCGACGGCAATATTCACAGATATGCAGTGTTGAGAGTGTGTTTGCACTAAAAATCTCAGTGCGGTGTGCAGAATCAAAACTGACCTTGGCACCCAGGTGTATAACCGCATCGCAGGGGGGAAGCTCCAGGGGAATCGGGCTGTGAAAGTCCCACAGGGTTTCATTTTGATGCTGAGGGGGCTTTCGCACAAGATGGTAGAGCTTATGACCCTGCTGTTCAAGAAGAGGCAGCAGGTGACGTCCTAGAAAACCGCTTGTACCGGTAAGGAGAATCTTCATGGTATCACTGTTAGCTGTGTGTATTGGAACGCATATATGTAACGACACGGTCGGCCCCATGGCCATCGACCGTCTTTTGACCTGTCCGCACCAGCTCTTCACGGCGCCGGGCATTATGCAGAAGGTCTTCGACCACCCGGGAAAAGCTTTCCCCGGAGAGCTGCGCAGCTGAATCCCAACGGTCGATCATACCTGCTTCCAGCAGGTCGGCTGCAAATTGCTGTTCATGCGGAGTGGTGGCAAGAACAACCGCAGGAAGGCCCAGATATGCCGCTTCCCAGCAGGTGCCGCCGCCTGAGAGCACAGCCAGGTCAGCCCAGATCATATGGGGCCCCATATCGTCAACCGCCGTAAGAAGCTCGTTTTGGTAGCCTGCCCGGGAAAGAACATGCTCTATCTGTTCCCGGTGGGAATTTGCCGGTCCGATGATAACGCGCACCTGTATATCGGTCATGGGGATAAGAGCAAGTGCCTTCAGCACTGCGGCAGTGACGTTTTGGAAATCGCCGCCCCCCAGGGATATCAGAATCTTTCGGGCGTCAGCAGCCGGGGTCCTCTGCCTGCGGTACGGGAAAAACTCGCGGCGGATCAGTGCATGTTCGGGGCCAAGCAGCGTGCGCGTGCCCGTTTCGCAGTTGTAGGTGAGCCTGCATGCGCCGAGATTCTGGTTGAGCAGTATGTCACCGGTATATGACACCTGATGGGCCATGTCATCGATAACCAGAAGCCGGGTTCCCGTGGCACGAATCACAGTCTGATACCGGAGGTCAAAATGGTAACCGTCCAGGACCGTCCATGACGGTGGGGATCCGGGAGCAGCATCCAGAAGCGCCTTCGTCTCTTCGGCATCATTGGCATGAGGATAGGAGTTTTGGATAGCGGTAAAGCCAAAGCCCTCCCGGCGTATCCGCTGCTGCAGCCCGTCACTGGGGCAGCGACTGATAAACATTGCGCTGCCTCCCGCATTCTGCCAGGCCTGTGCAATGGCCAGGCAGCGCATTATATGACCGGTTCCCATGCTGACATCAGCATCTGCGCGTATGAACAGATTCATGCAGGCCCGTTATCCTTAAATAAGCCTGGAGAAGCCTGCTGCAGCAGGCCGCCCCTTCAGTATATCCTTCTCGCGACCCGCCACACGTGCCTCGGCGATCTGACTGAAAGCATTATCTGCCGCCTGAAGGTATTCGTCGATGTGTTCGTATGTGTGGGCATACATAGCGTAAAAAATCGTTGAGGCCAGAAAACCTTTTTCCAGCATCATCTGAATGAACAACGCCTTCAGGGTTGAAGCGTTGTCGTCATTAAAGGAGAAGTGGCTCAACGGGGCAATGCCGCCCACCATAATAGGGATGGCGTGCTTTTGGGCCAGCCGCTTCCAGCCCTCCTGGACACGGGCACCGATTTCCATAAGATGGTCGGCAACCCTGAGGCGGCGGTGCTTTTCAATGGTTGCAATGGCAGCGGCCGGGCCGATACGCTCGGTCCAGTTGGTGCTGCTGATAAATGTCTTTTGGGCCGCGTCCATTATTTCGTCTCTGCCGATAACGGCCCCGACAGGATAGCCGTTACCCAGTGCCTTAGAAAAAACAGCGACATCAGGCTCAAGATTCAGGGTCAAATGAGCACCGCCCGTGTTCAGGCGGAATCCCGCTGAAATCTCATCTATAAGCAAAACCGCACCGGTTTCTGATGCCAGTGAGCGTACACCCTCCAAAAACGCCGGATCGGGTCGGGCGTTGCGAATGGGCTCCATGATCACCGCCGCAAGTTCATGCTTGTGGCCGGCAACGATCTCTTCCAGCTCCTTAAGCCTGTTATAGCGAAACGGCAGGGCAGTTCCGGCCAGAGCCCGGGGAACGCCGCGGGGATCAAGGCCCGGCAGCAGGTGTTCGCCCAGGGCATTCTCAGTTCCCAGGTTGGCTGCCAGGTACCAGTCATGCCAGCCGTGATAGCCGCAAAAAGCAATGATATCACGGTCGGTATACGCTCGGGCGATCCGCACGGCAACGGTCATTGCCTCCCCGCCGGTACGTGCAAATCGCACTTTCTCTGCCCAGGGGTGGAGCCCGCAGAGAAGCTCAGCCAGCTCAACCTCCTCCGGACAGTTAAGGGAACAGCTTGAGCCGTTTTTAATAGCCGCTGCAGCTGCGCCATCCACATCAGGATCAGCGTACCCCAGAATGTTAGCACCGATACCTGCAATGCTCATGTCCAGATACCGATTGCCGTCCAGATCCCACACCTCGGCTCCCTGTGCCCTGCTGTAATAGCCAGGCCACACGCCCAGCGAGAACTGATCCGGACGCTTGGAAAGCAGTTGGTTCATGCCGGGAATGAGCCGTTTTGCCCGTTCCTGCAAAGCAAGGGATTTTGGGATTGCGGGTCTGCTCATTTTTCAGCAATCTCCTTGTCTTCCTGAAGTGAGCGGCCATAACCCTCATTACGTTTGATCCTGCTGTTGATGGTGCCAAGATCCGGTTTCTGCAGGAGCAGCGCAAAAACATCCTCCGTGCTAAAACAGGGGTTGGCAGAATACAGCTCATCGTAAATCTGGCGGATAAAAGCCAGGTCCTCCGGCTCGTCAAGTGTCCAGCGCATAGCTGAGTTGTCCTGGGGTCCGGTAAACGAGCCTATGGTGAAGCGCTCCGGCTGTGTATACAGAAATGGAGTAACATGCTCGCGCTGTGAGTAAAGGGTAGCTTCCTGCCACGCCTGCTCCAGGGCAGAAAAGCTGAAGACCTCCACATCCAGGCCATCGGGGAATGTTGGCTCTATGGTGTTGCTGACATAATCAAAGCCGCCGCTGCGGTAGAAATCAATCACATTGTCGATAAGCTCCGGATCGATCAGAGGACAATCACCAGTCAGGCGCACGAGATGACAAGCCCCATGACGGACCGCAGCCTGATAAAAGCGGTCCAGCACGTCATCCTCATCCCCCCTGAAGCAGGTATAGCCCAGACGGTCGCTGAGAGCTGCAATGGGATCATTGGCCGGGGAAGCACCGGTTGCAATGATGACTGTGTCGATCAGACGGGCCCGTGTAATGCGCTCCAGCATAAGCTCCAGGGACGATCTGTCTTCGAGAAGAGGCAGCAGCACCTTTCCAGGCAGCCGTGATGAGCCCATGCGGGCCTGAACCACTGCGAGAATTATTCCTGTGTCTGGAGCTGCCATAGTGACGGGTCCGTAATCCTTTCGGTAACAAGGGGTGCCATTGTGCGGTTCAGCTCTTCCGCGAGCATCCTGTCAAGCGGGGCCTGCTGCAGTAGAGCTGCGTTATCCAGAACCTGCTGAACCGTTTCAGCACCAATCACCAGCGGGGTTCCCAATGAACGGGCAAAAGCAACTGCTGCCTGCTGGGGCGTCATGTTGTACTGCTGTGCAAAACGGTGCCAGTGTAGGGCTGCCTCATATGCCTCGGGCAACCGGTCCCGGACCGCGGCAGGTGACATAGTAAGCAGGCCCTGAAGAAAAACACTTCGTGTAAAACAGCACACCCTTTTTTTGTCTGCAAGGGAGATGATTCCTTCCGCGAGCATCCTGTGGTCCCAGGCATTGACGGGCACCTGAATGATGTCGACCTCGGGCTGCTCCAGCGCTGCGCGGGCCTGGGTGGTAGTGTAGGCTGAGACGCCGATATGGACGAGTATGCTCTGGTGCTTTGCCGCGCGCAGGGCCGGACCAGGGCCGGTATCCCATGCGGAAAGCCAGTCGGCCCGGTGTAGCATCATGCCCCAGAGGCGCTCAACACCTAACACCGTACAGGACTTCTCAATGGATTGTAGTAGAAGGTCCTCATTGGCCGGATCAACCTCCGGCGACAGTTTTGAAATTACCCGTGCTTCCTGTGCAATGTCCAGCGCTTTGAACGCTTCACCCAGAACTGATTCGCTTTGTCCGTAGGCCTGGGCCGTGTCAAAGAACCGTACGCCACTATCCCAGGCAGCATTGATGATTTCACGTGCCTGTGCCGGGGAAGGCAGGCCCTGTCTGTTTGCTATACCGTAGGGCATACCCAGCTGCGCAGTTCCCAGCACCATGAGCGGAATCGTGCTGCCGCGCCAGGCAATACCGGGAAGAGTGTGCATCATAACACCTCCACGAGCAGGCTCATGCCGGTAGGCTTTCAGCTTCCTCCAGCACCGCGACTATGACCGCCTTAACCTGACTGTCTGTAATACCGTGAAACATGGGAAGCGAGATAATCTGCTCATAAGCGCTTTCCGCAACAGGACAGAGGCCCGGACCAGTACCGAAAGTACTGCGGTAAAAGGGGTGGAGATGCACCGGTATATAGTGTACATTGACACCGATGCCCCTGTTGCGCAATGCGGTGAAAAATGCTGAGCGTGTAGCGCCCGGAACCCGTATTACATAGAGATGATAGGCGTGTGAGATGTCGGCACGCACTCTCAGGGGGTTCACAGCAGGGGACCCGGCAAAGGCCTCATCATAGCGGTGGGCCACCTCCTGCCGGCGTTTGATCCACGCGGGCAGTTTTTTTAACTGGCTCAGGCCCAGCGCGCACTGGAGATCGGACAGACGATAGTTATATCCCAGGTCGACCATTTCATAAAACCAGTCGCCCCGCTCCTCTCGCTGCCTATAGTCGGTATTGATGCAGTGATTTCGAAAGATACGCATCCGTTTGGCAAGGGTCTCATCATCAGTGGTTATCATGCCTCCCTCGCCGGTGGTGATATGCTTTACCGGATGAAAGCTGAATATGTTCAACTCGGCCAGGCTGCCAGCCATGCGGCCCTTATATGCGGCGCCCAGTGCATGGCATGCATCGTCAAGAAGCGTGAGGCTGTGACGGCTGGCACACTGCCGGAGCGCATCGTAGTCGCAGGGCTGTCCGGCAAAGTCAACGGCAATAACGGCTTTTGTGCGCGGTGTTATCTTTTCCTCGACACAGGCAGGGTCCAGCAGCAGGGTTTCGGGGTCCACGTCGGCAAAAACCGGGGTTCCCCGCTGAAAAGCTACACCGTTTGCCGTTGCCGCAAAGGTGATGGGGGGCACAATAACCTCATCGTCCGAGCTGATACCGATTGCATACATGGCAGCGTGAAGGGCTGCCGTGCCGCTGGAGACGGCAACCGCATACCGGGCGCCGACATATTCTGCAACAGCCTGTTCAAAGGATTCAACCGCAGGTCCGGTGGTAAGAAAGTCCGAGTTTAGAACATCGATGACTGCCTGAATGTCATCGGCATCGATGGACTGGCGGCCGTAAGGAATAAATGTGCTCATGATAATGTCCCGTTTGTGGGTCCCGGCAGATCACTGTGGTTGCGAAACTCATCCACCAGCCGGTTGATATCGTCATCGGACAGCCATAAGCTGTTGGTGTTACTGGCATATGAAAAACCGTCCGGGCATTTTGCCCCGCCGATCTCTTTAAGGTGATCTTCGTTAACCCACCAGCCGAAATTCGGCTGAATAACAAAGTGGTCGTCAAACTCAAGCGTATGCCGTGCTTCATCTTCGGGCACCATGACCTCATGCAGCTTTTCTCCCGGTCTGATACCAACAACTTCAAGGCGTGCACCGGGAGCGATTACTCTGGCAAGGTCCATGATCTTCACACTGGGTATCTTCGGCACGAATATTTCGCCTCCATGCATCCCATCGAGGCAGCTCAGAACGAAATCAACCCCTTGTTGCAGTGTGATAAGAAAACGTGTCATACGCTTATCGGTGACGGGGAGGACCCCATCGGTCTTTTTCTTCAGAAACAGGGGGATTACCGAGCCCCGGCTGCCCATGACATTACCATAGCGCACAACGGAAAAAACAGTTCCGGGATCACCGCTCATGGCATTGCCGGCCACAAACAGCTTGTCCGAGCACAGTTTTGAAGCGCCGTACAGATTAATAGGATTTGCCGCCTTGTCGGTACTCAGTGCAATGACCCGTTTTACTTTTTGATCAATAGCTGCCTTGATAATGTTCTGTGCGCCCAGCACATTGGTTTTAATGGCCTCAAACGGATTATACTCAACTGCGGGAACCTGCTTCAGGGCGGCTGCATGTATAATATAATCGACGTTGCGAAAGGCCTCGTGCAGGCGGTCCGGGTCTCGCACATCGCCAAGGAAGAAACGCAGGCACCGATACGTCGTGTCGGGAAACACCTGCCCCATCTCATACTGCTTCAGTTCATCGCGGGAAAAGACAATGAGCTTATTGGGTTTGTACCGTTCCAGGATGATCTTTACAATTGCTTTCCCGAACGATCCGGTACCCCCGGTAATCAGTATATTTTTGTCGTTAAGCATGATGCTGCAAGCTCCTTTTTTACTGATCTTGTTTCAAGAATCTGTTAAACTGCTGCAGGTCTGAAATTTCCAAATCAACATCCAGACCCGCAAACAGATTGTCAGCGGGGTCTGCAACCCGGGCAACGAACCTGATGCCGTTTTCACGGGCCGCTTTATAATCGCTCATTGCATCTCCCACAAACAATGCCCCGGCCGGGTCCAGGCTGTTCTGCCCCATAATAGTGCGCACCCATTCTCCTTTGGTGGTTGGCGAGCCGTAGACTCCGTGGAAATACCTGCTGAGGCCCCTGGCCTCAACAATCAGCTGAATCTCTTCATGGGGTGTTCCTGAAACGATGAAAAACCGCATGTCCCGGTAGTACTCTTCCAGGAACTCCCGTGCACCGGGCACATAGGGGCAGGCCATCACGAGATCCCAGACAATCCGGGAAAAACCGTCACAGAGCCGCTGAAACTCCTCCTCAGAGAGGGGCTTTCCGAGTATCTCGCGGTAGATATAGCGAAATTTGTCGAAGCGCGGCATACCCCCGTTGGCATGGTGGTAGGCAACAATGGCATCAACATGCTCGGGGTAGTCCTGGAACAGCCTGGCAAAGGCCTGACCTTTAACGGCTACCGAATCAAGGATGACACCGTCAAAATCAAAAAAAATCGTCTCAACCGCTTCCATTATGGCTCATCCGGAAACAGGAGTTTCTTTATGTGGTCCAGTTCTTTACCATTTGCGGCAGTGCGGGAGAAGACGTCATAGGTGACATCCAGTATTCCCTGTCCCAGATCATAATAGCTGCCCGCAACGAGTTTCTTCGCTACCCGGGGTCTGAACGAATAGGGGGTAATCTCGTAGTGACCTGTTTCAGGTTCGGAGCTGTACTGGATGGTTATTTCATTCTGAAATATTTCCCGAATCATGTTCAGGAGGTTTTTAACCTTTGTCGACTGGGTGCCGGTGAGGATGACATACTGGTTTTTGAATTCTTCGCTCAGGATATCGACACTGCACCGTGCGGCGTCACTTACGTGAATATAGTCCCGTATCTCCTCACCGTCGCCTTTTCTGGTTATGCGACCTTCTTCAATAGCCTGTTTAATGATTTTGTAGATAAAATTGAAATCGTTTGCCCGCTTGCCGTACAGCGACCCATAACGCAAAACCGTATAGTCGATACCATATTCACGCTGGTAGTCCTCGATTATGAGCTCACAGGCCTGCTTGCTGGAGCGGTAAAACGGAGCCAGATCGCTGTAAACATAGACGGTGCTGGCAAAGACAAAACGCTGTGCCGCGGCAGCCCGGCATGCCTCCAGGATGTTGGTGTTACCCAGGACATTCACCTCTATGGTGCGTCGCGGGTTCTGACGGGCCTCGTCGAGGGCGGCTATACCGGCGAAATTATAAACACACTGGGCGCCGCTGACCGCTTCAGTGATCTTTTCACCATCCAGTATGTTGCCCACGACCATCTCCTGATCATTACGAAGCCAGGGTGATCTGTGCTCATCAAATACGGTTACCCGATAACCCCTGTTTGAAAGTTCATCCGCCACGTGGCTTCCCAGAAAGCCCGATCCACCGAATACAACGGCCTTGGCGTTAGGATTAAGGGATCCGGATGAAGGATTATTTTTTGATGATTCTTTCATGCAGTTAATCCTTTTATCAAATTCTCTACGGCCTGCATTTCCATGGCGATGCGTGCTTCCCGGGCATATGAGCCGACATGGGGAGTCAGGATAACATTGGGCAGCTCGGTGAACTGACCGGCGTAGGGTTCCTGCTCGAACACGTCGAGAGCGGCCCCGGCAAGGCGGTCGGTGGTTAGTGCGCGGTACAGAGCCTCCTCATCCACAACACCGCCCCGGGAAAGATTTACCAGCCAGGCGCCATGGTCAAGCAGGGCAAGCTCTTCGGCACCTATAACCGGACGGCATTCAGGCTGTGCTGAAAGGTGCAGGCAGATGATATCGGCCCAGCCCAGAATCTCCTCAAGCCCTTTGCGGCCGCAGCTCAGCGTGCACGTCTGGGGCACTACATCGCAGTACATAAGCTCAACACTGAAGGGCTCCAGCAGCTCCGCCACTTTTTTACCTATCCTGCCGAACCCGATGATGCCGATCTTTTTCCCGGTGAGCAGACTGCCCATCTGTTTTTTCCAGATGCCCTGACGCAGATTGCGGTCCATGGCACTGACCATCCGCAAAAGATCCAGTATCAGGGCCACTGCAAGCTCCGCTACCGCCAGAGTGGGGCCTTCAGGTGTGTTAAAAACACGGATACCCCGCCCGGCTGCTGCGTCCAGGTCAACGCTGTCCATGCCCACGCCGCAGCGTGAGATAACTTTGAGACCGGGGAGCTTGTCCAGGACCGCGGCGCTGAGCGACTCGGTGCCAGCAATGATGCCGTCGGCATCAGCAGCAAGTGCTACCACCTCATCGGCGCTGACCTTTCTGCCATGGGGATTCAGCGTGTAGCTGATCCCTGCTTTATCCAAGTGGTCAAGCGGGGCTGGGTCGTATGTGCCAAATGATGTTGTTGTTATGACTGTCTTCACAGGTTCGATTCCTTACCGGTACTGTTCAATCAAAGGGTCGTTCTGCATCAAACGTTCAACATTCTGCAGGTCCTCAATGGTATCCACGCTGTAGGTCTCCTTCTCGGTAGGCACCATCTTTACCTTGTAGCCGTGCTCCAGAACCCTGAGCATGTCTACCGACTCAATTATTTCAAGAGCCGTAGGCTCAAGCTCGTTAAAGGTGATGAGAAAATCTCGGCGGAAGGGAATGATGCATACCTGTTTCAGCATGGGAATATCTTGGCCCCACTTCTTTTTCGAGGGGATCGGCTCCCGGGAAAAATAGAGGGCAAAGCCCTGCCGGTCCACCACCACTTTGACCTCGTTGGGGTCCTGGTGTTCCTGCTCTGTCTTGAGCGGGGCAGTTAAATTGCTGACTAGCACGTCCCGGTTGTCCACCAGGGGCTTGACCGCCTCATCGATCATTTCCGGAAACAACATGGGCTCATCACCCTGAATCATTACAACGATATCCATCTTCCGGCCCGCCTGTGCTTCCGTCTTCAGCATTGCTTCCGCAGAGCGGTCGGAAGCCCGCTCGTGAGTGTCGGCGGTCATGATTGCTTTACCGCCGATACTGTCGATATAATCGACAATCTCCTGGTCACAGGTGGCCACATAGACCTCCTGAAGTGTCGCGCACCTTTTGCTGCGATGATACACATGCCCCAGCATGGGGATGCCGCATATTTCGGCAAGGGGCTTGTTGGGAAACCTGGTTGAGGCCATACGCGCCGGGATTATACCGATGATGTTCATAGCTCCTCCTTGAGTCGGGACAGGGCATTGCAGGCAGCATCACCAAGGAAAATGGAATCGAGGCTGAGCGCCAGGAGGCGGAATCCTTCAGCTCGTTTCTTCCGTGCCGCCTCGGGATCGGCAGGTACGCTGTGGAATCCTGCAGGCACGTTGTGCCGCTTTGAAGCATCCATGACCTGCTTAAGGGCCTGGTCCACCTCGGGATCGTCAAAGACGCCGGGTTTTCCCAGCGAGCCTGAAAGATCGTAGGGCCCCACAATAAATGCATCGATACCGGGTGTTTCCAGAATTGCGTCTATATTCCGGACCGCATAGATATGTTCGATTTGAACGATGACGACGCTTTCCTGCTCCAGCCATGTTTTGTACTCTTCGAAACCGCGTCCGTACTGCTGGGCCCGGTACAGGCCCACGCCCCGCGCACCCCCGGGAGGGTATTTTACAGCATTAACGGCGTCCTCTGCTTCACGGGGAGTGTTGACGTTGGGTACGATGACTCCGTATGCCCCGGCATCCATAACCCGCTTGATGAGGTTAGGGCTGTTTTCGCCCACGCGGACAAGGGGTACCATATTGTTTGCCTCTATGGATATGATGAGCGGCAGAAGGCTGCTCAGGTCAATGGAGCTGTGCTCCATGTCCACCGCCAGCCAGTCAAAACCAGCGGGGGCCAGTATCTCCGGAATCAGGGGGTGTGCAAGGGTTACCCATGATCCATAGGTTTGTCTGTTCTGGGTCAGTGCTGCCTTAAGCGGGTTAGGTTTCATGCTGCCACCTTTTTGAATGATGTGTGTAGCCTGCAGGGTGGACTGAGCCGACGGAGGCGATGTGTCCCTTTTCACAGTAGATATAATCCAACAGTGTTTTTCCTTTACCCTGCATACAGCTCCGTCCTCTCAGTTACATATGCCTGTTTTTCACAGGTATAACCTATAGGAGGGAACAAACAGTTCAAACCGTTTAAACAAGGTAAACGGTTTTCACACCGGCTCTACATCAGACGCATCCACTTTAACCGATGCGCCCTGCTGCAGTATATCAACAGAGAGTACCAGAATATGATACTTTCTTTTTTCTTTTAAAATTCCCTCCACCCCTCGCAAAGGGCCGCTCATTATTCTGACCAGCTGGCCTTCCCGAAGGTACGGATAGGGTTCAAGCTGGGCTTTGTTTTCTACCAGCGTTTTGAGCGATTCAATTTGTATGGTCGGTACCCTGTCCGGCTGGCCGGGGCGTGAGCTTAAAAACCGCACGACACCATAGGTTTTTAACACGGTGAGCATGTCATCCTTGTTTTGCGGAAGATGCACAAAAAGATACCCCGGGAACAGAGGAAAGCTTACCATTTTCTTTCTGTCTTTCCATCTGCGAAGCCTGTCCACTGTAGGTAAAAATGCTTCCACCCTCGATTCTGTGAGCAGCTGATGTACCCGAAATTCATGCCGTGACCTGACGTACAGCGCGTACCAGAAATGCTCCAGGTCAGTGTCTATATTTATGTTATATACATCATCCATGCCAAAGTGCCCCTCACGCACTTATTGTTCAAGATAAAAGACTTTTTCAGGATTGACCGGGGCCTCCTGCAGGCTCCTGATGACCTTCTCCTCCAGTGAAGAAACCAGGATGGCGTCATATTCAAGCGTTTCCAGTTCTTCCATGGTGTAGACATGCTGGCCAAAAAACCCCTTATCGACCTTCTTCTTGCCGATAACCCCGATGATGTGAATAGGAAATCCCCGGGTTGATATGTAGCACAGCTCCGCAAGCTCACCATCACCCCACAGCAGGATATTTGTAATGCCCTGCCTGGTCATCTCTTCGTAGGTCTTCTCAAGCTTTTCGCGGATACGCTTAAAATAGATTATGGAATAGTGCATGTATTTATAGGTAAGCCTGGTCTTCTCGGTCAGCCCCTGGGGGGTGAGCATATATTTAATTCTGTTGCGGGGCAAAAACTTTACTTTAATGTAACCTTTTTTGCAGAGTCTCTTGATGTAGGTATTTACCAACCCGAGTGAAATTCCCAAGCGATCCGTCAGGGCTCTTTGAGACACGGTGGACTCTTTGTCCAGCTCGTCAAGCAGCCGTAAGGATATGTCATCTGAATTGTTTTTAGTGTTCATATTTTGAACAGTATAGTATATAAAAACCCGCTGTCAAGGCTTTAGTGTTCATTTTCTGAACATATTTTTCTTATCGGATTCTAGTGTTCAAAAAATGAACAGTAAATGCGCAATTACCTATTTATTTCTCTTTTTTTAATTAGATTTTATTTTAAAATGGCACTATTTATTATTTTATGCATATATAATATATCTATATATAAAATTAAAATCGTAGTATTCTATAATCCTGTCGTGTTGACACAAAAATGAACTTAACTTATACTTTTTCTCTAAGGATAGTAAGGGGTTATCAATTTATGCCAATAGTAGTTGTGCCATGAAACCAAAAGTTGTTTTAAACCTTTTAGGTCTCATAATCATTTTCTGCTTCTGCGCAGGGATTACACGTGCTCTGATATTTATTATAAAAAATCAGTATGTTCAGCATAAAATGTACATGCTCATTGCGCTTGCCCTGCAGGAGTCTTTAAATAATTGGTCTGCAATAGCACTGGCAGCATCCCTTGCTTTATTACTTCTCTTTTTTCTGCTAAGGCTGGTTCCCCGATTACTGCCGCAATTATATACAAGCAGATTTCTTCAAAACACTAAAACCAGGGTAATCTGCACAGTTCTTTTTTGTACGGGCGCTTTTTTGTACGGGGGCTGGGCCATAAACCACTACTTTCTTCCCGACCGATTTCATCCGGTGAGCCTGACTGCCGACGCGGTTTTTTTTCTGTTTATTGTGATTACCGGGTACGCCCTGCTTGGCTATAACCTGAGAGGTCTTCGCTTGACGGCAATTGCCGCGGCCTGTTTTGTGGTTTTGTTGAACATTTTCATTGTGGTCAATGCGCAGGTACAGAAACCTGCGGGACCGAACATTTTGTTTATCGTTGTTGACAGTCTGCGCCCCAAAAGTCTTGGCTATAACGGCTACCCTAAAAACACCTCACCCTTTATTGATCAGTTATCACGACAGGGAATCTTGTTTAAAAATGCTTACAGCAATGCGCCCTGGACAAAACCGTCCGTTGCAAGCATGTTTACTTCCCAGTACCCCAGCATCCATGGGGTAACGGCCTTTCGAAGTTCACTGCCTTCAGGGTGCCTTACCCTTGCAGAAATTTTGCGGAACAACGGCTATGACACGGCGTTCTTCAATGAGAACAACTTTCAGCTCTTTGAATTTTTTAACTTTGCTCAAGGCTTTAATCAGTATTCCTCTCATCTGAGCACCGAAGAGTTAACCGGCTCTTTTTTGTCTTATCTTACAGAACATCAAGACAAACGTTTTTTTGCCTACCTGCATTATATGACACCGCACCAGCCTTATAAAAAAAACAAGTATACTGAACAGTTTGTAAAAAAGGACCCGGTCTTTTTTGACAACATGACCTACGAAATGCTTCGGCAGTCTGAACACAACACCCTTGTAGAAATAAAAAGGCTGATCAGCGATGAGAAATTACGTGACGATCACAGGCACTATCTTCAATCCAGGTATGACAGTGAAGTAAGATTAGCAGATGAAAACATACAGAAAATCGTTTCTGCGCTGGAAGATCAAAAGATCCTGAAAGAAACTGTTATAATCTTAACGGCTGATCACGGTGAAGAGTTCTGGGAACATGGCAATTATGAACACGGTCATTCTCTATACAATGAACTCCTTCACGTTCCACTTATGCTTGTTGGCGAGCAATTCACACCCACAGAGATAGCAGACCAGGTCCAATTGATAGATATTTTTCCTACAGTTTTAGAACTTGCAAAAGTACAATGTGACGGTCTTGTCCAGCAGGGAAGGGGTCTGTTCGAGGTAATTGAAGGCCGGGGGCAACCGCGTGATGTGTTTGCCGGGTATACGTTATACGGCAATGAAAAATATTGCTTGATTCACGATAATATTAAACTGATATTTGACACCGGCAAGATGAAGAAATCAACCAAAGTATTTAATACTTTTTTTAAGAGTTCAGAGGAAGAATCGTTTGCCTTTTACGATATAGAAAAAGACCCTTATGAAAAAAACAAAATTTCCACTGCTGAAACCGAAAAGAAAAAATTTTCCATGTTGAAAAAGCGTTTGAAAACTTTTAAAGACAACACTGACCAGTCTCAAAAACAGGAAGTTTTGATAGACGATTCTTTGAAAAAAAAACTGTCAACATTAGGATACGTAGAATAATTACCTTTATTAAGCACAGCACTTTCAGCGAAGATGTCATCCCACACTTGCCTGTCCCGGACCAGCGGAGATGCGGGATCCATTATGCTAAGGCTGTCAATCTGGCTCCCGATTACTCGCAAATGATAACCCTATTGGAAGCCATCAAAAAATTAAAGGCAGGGCCGCTTCTGACCCGGCCTTAGATTTTATCTGTAGACATCAAAGAAGGAACTTAGAATTGGGTTTCCTTCCAGATCACTGATAAACTGCTCAATCTCCTTTTTAAGCCGGGGGCCGGCTTTTAGAGCAATGCCTTCCAAACATACTACAATATGGTTCCTCAGTTTTGCATCAACCCTGGCCGACTGCCCAGCAACAATACTCCTCACAATCGGCAGCACTTTATTGATACAGTCTACGAGTTTTCTTTGCAGCACAGGGTCCTGTTTCACTACTAAGAGCACCTTGGGCGAACAGGTATAATACAGACTGATACAGTGCCTGCCGAACAGGGTTTTGCTTAAAACGCCGTCCCTGAACCGGCGTAGCAGATTGAGCTTCCCGGTATCCCCGGCTTCACAGAGAACAGAAGCCAGCACACAGGTTTCATTATCTTCTCCGTTATCAGTATCATCACTTTCATTATCTGATACAACAGCGCTCATAACCATATTGACTTCTTCGGTCTCGCCGGCATTAAGCGTAACCGAATTGGTTACCGCACTGTAGTCCTGGCCGGATGCCTGGATGGTAAACATTCCCGCGGGGTGTACCAGTACGTAATAGCCGTCTTCGGTTACTGCTGCTCCGCCGCCGCTGGTTCTAATAGAAATGCCGTCAATGCCGTCGCCTGTCTGGGCATCGACCGTCTTGCCGCTGATAACCCCGGTGCCGGCCGTGGAAACAGAGAGGCTGTACTGCTTGCTTTGGGAACCTTTATTTTCTATCTGATAGGTCCAGGTTCCCTGGGCAGCATTGCTTACCTGTATTTCAGAATATTTGCTGGTAACAGGTATCGGGCTGTCAAAATACGGTTCATCATCGGGGTCAAATACTTGCAAAACAACCGCAGAATCTGATGCTGCCCGGCAGCCCGTTCGAAGACTTTCATCTGCAAGAGCATACTGGGTAACCAGCGTCTGACCTTCAACCTCATTCTGGACGGTTTTTTGCTGCACTGCATTCATACCCACCGTATCTGTAATTTCTTTGGTTACATGCAGCTCAATGACGTCAAAGGCACCTGCCCCTGTCGTATCAGCCACTTTAACAAAAATTCCCTTGGGGCCCGGCGGGGTGCTGTCAGCAACAACGGTCCGGTACGAATATACTCCATCACCGGCAACCTCGTCCCCGTTTGCAGCATCATCAGACAGTTCCTGCCCCGCGTTTCCTCCAATGGGCTTAAGGTCAAGGGTTACGGCAGCAATATGTTCACTGCCCAGAGGATGTTCGACATGCACTATGAACAGCACCGGGCTTTGTCCGTCTGCGGGCACCTGATTGGGATCTACCTGCAGGGATAAAAACGACGGGCCGCTAAGCCGGGCCGTAAAATCAACATTCTCAACACTATGATCAGTGACGGTAATGTGGCTGCTGACCGGATCAAACCCAACACCTTCTTTCAGCGGGGTAACAATATAGCTGCCCGGTTTTAATCCTTTAAATTCATAGGACTCATCAGGTTTGGTAAAAAGCACCCGTTTTTCATCACCCGTGAGAAACAGGGCAACCTCCCCCTCAACCCGGCCCGTGACCGTACCGGCAAGCGAAAAGCGCGAAGCGGTTTCAGGATCAACCGTTATATGGGCTTCTTTTATCTCGACAGACTGCAACCCGGAGCTGCCTTCAACGGCAAGCCCCACGGTATACGTTCCGGGTATCTCATAGGTATGCATGGGATGCTGCGCAATGCTTGTTGCTCCATCACCAAATTTCCATAACCACTGGGTGACAGTACCCTGCGACATATCGGTAAACTGCACATCAAGTGGGGCGGTCCCCCTGAGGGGCTCTGCAGTAAAATCAGCTTCAACACCAGCCTTGGTTACCAGTATATAATCCACAATTGTTTTTGTGTCGGCAGCCCCGTTTTGTGCAGCAGTGAGGGTTACCGAATAGGTACCGGATTTTTCATACGTGTGCCGCGGGTGCTGTTCAGTTGATGTTGACCCGTCCCCAAATTCCCAGAGCCAGTCTGTTATCTCACCCCTGGATGCATCAACAAACTGTACCGCAAGCGGAGGAGCCCCCTCATTCGGCTCTGCGGTAAAATCAGCTTCAACACCAGCCTCGGTTACCAGGATATATCCGTTCCTGAGCGCAGTGGCCTCGTCATCAGGACCGCTCACGGTAAGAGCAACATTATATTCTGCAGGGACCGTATAGGTATGACGGGGGTTTCGTTCACGGGAAGTACTCCCGTCACCAAAATCCCAAAGCCAGTCTGTTATCACACCGCTTGATGTGTCAATAAAGTGCACCTCAAGAGGGGCGTTTCCCTTAGTGGGGTGTCCCAGGAAGTGAGCGGCCATATCACCGGGAATCGTGGTGGTTGACGCAGTATTACCTATGGTAGTTGTAGTAGAGGTATTATCAATGACGGTCGTAGTTGTTGTTGAAGGAGGAGCCACTAAATCAATCGTGATACTGTTCAGGGTTACACCCGCTGCAGAGCTGTGCACAAGCCCGGCTTCTTCGGATGCATGAACATGACAATGAATTCCAAGACTAATTATGGCATCCTCGGCGGGGGTACCGTATAGAAAATCTTCCAAAATCAGGGGAGTGCCGTCCGGTTTAGCTGTAAAGGTGAGCTCAACTGCATCAGTAAGCTTCCCCTGCGTGCCTGTTGCAATGCCGATCATGTCATAACTTTTAAAATGAAAATGAGGGATTTCTATTTCCGCATTGGCAGCTCCATGCCCTTCTTCCCAGTAGGCACTAAGCTGATAGGAAAAATCAAAAGAGACCTTTACAGGCCAGTTTAAAACTTCATCCTGTGAATACTCTCCAAAATCTATTTCAAATAAAATCCCGAGTCCTGCAAAAGCTTCTCCGGCCTCACCAGGAATGCCCTGCAGCGACACCTGGGCAACATTACCTTCAGCATAAGCTTCTCTCTCCCCCGGCAAAGGGGCATCAGTATTATCGAAAGACTCTTCAAAATAAGCTTCATGATAATTGAACTCTGTATATACATTTTTCTGACCAAGCATAACAGACACAGCAGGTAGAGCCGTAGCCTGCGCTAAAACCGGCAAGGCGGTCAAAATCGCTAAAAAGGTGACCATGAACAGCCAGAAAAGATATTTTTTTAATTTTTGCAGTAAAGTAAATGTATCCATTGTATCCTTGATAGTTACTATAGTTCGGCAGCCGTGCTGTTTCTTGCTATATAGACAGTTTTTCATAAGGAATCTTTTAAAAGTATCGGCATTTTGTACAGACACTTGATGTGCGTTCGTGTCTGAAAAAAGTCCGTCTGCAGTTAAATATCATCATAATTCAATAGCTTAACATGATGCAACCGGATACTGGCCGGTAAATTTAAAATATGTTTTTTTAGATAAATTTTTCTTTTTTTGTTGACCAATATAGATAATATATTATATACTAATATATATTTAAGTTTAATTACGAAACAAACTTTTTTGTAACCATTTTCATTTACTGTGCCCCCAACCCCCTCGAAAAAGGCCGTGCATATGTATTATGCCCGGCTTTTTTCTTTGCTCAAAATAATAGAAAAAAATAGAAGTTGTCTATGTCCTTGTACCGTGTCATAAAAAAAGATCGGTGTGGGTGTGTTGAAAAAGTTCTTTTACGGGGGCTGTGCAATGCTGCGAAGATAATGCCTATGATCAACGACCTGTTTACAAATTATAAAAAAATAATGGCCAATGTAGATGAATTTTCCAGGCGCATATTGAATGCATATCCGCAAGATATTGTTTGTAACCACGGGTGCAGTGCCTGCTGCAAACAGGAACTGCATCTTTTGCCGGTTGAATTCTATTATCTCCAGCACTATGCAGATTGCCTGCAGTATGCCGATATCCGTCTTAGCGCATCCAGTCCTGATACGGCCTGCTGCATCCTGCTCCACAATAGCGGCTGCCTTCTGTACGAACACAGGCCCATTATCTGCCGTACCCACGGGCTGCCACTGCTCATAACCGCGGAGGGCCAGCAGTGGCGCGACTGCTGTCCGAAAAACTTCCACGAGAATACTCTTCTGAAAAACCTGCCCGAACAGGACCTTCTACATCTTGAACGTCTCAACACAATTCTCATATCTGTAAACAGGCTCTATGCTGCCCGGAGCGGCATAGAGCCCGGTACACGCATTGCAGTCTCCCGGCTAGCGTCCGACGCACACACACCCCGGCGGTGATACTTGTATGTCTATTGTACACCGGGGCTGCTTGATAAAGAAATTGCATTTGCCTTTGAGAGATTATATACAAAACCTGTTACTAACTTTCCTGAAGTATTATGTCAGATCAAAAAAGATCTATATGGGCCTGGGCCCTCTATGATACCGGCAACAGCGCTTTTGCCACGGTGGTTATGGCAGGGTTTTTCCCGGTCTTTTTTAAATCCTACTGGAGTGCCGGGGCTGATGTTACCGTTTCAACAGCCCAGCTCGGCCTGGCCAACGCCGCCGCCGGGTTTGCGGTTGCCCTGCTGGCTCCAGTGCTGGGCGCCATTGCAGATAGCGGCCAGACAAAAAAAAAGTTTTTAAGCTTTTTTACCTGCCTCGGTATAGCAGGAACCACGGCACTTATGTTTATTCAAAAAGGCAATTGGCCTTATGCCGCAGCCCTGTACATTGCCGGAGTTGTGGGTTTTTCAGGTGCTAATGTCTTCTATGACGCGCTTCTGCCTGCAGTGGCAGGCAAAAAAAATATCGATTATGTCTCTTCTCTGGGCTATGCTCTGGGGTATCTCGGAGGGGGACTATTCTTTGCTTTTTGTATCTGGATGACCCTGCGCCCGACAACATTCGGACTGACAGCAACTGATGTGCACGGCCTGACTCCTTTGGCTGTAAAAAAAGTAATGGAAACAGCCCGTGCAGCCGCAGTTACCACATCCTTTCTGTTGACCGCAGCATGGTGGCTGGTATTTACACTGCCGCTTCTGCTGCTGGTAAGAGAACCAGCAGCAACCGCATTACCGAAAAGCACAGCACCCCTGCGTGACGGCTTCAAACAGATCTATCAAACCCTGCGTGAGATTAAAAAAATCAAACCGGTCTGGATCTTTTTGCTGGCCTACTGGTTTTATATTGACGGCGTAAATACCATCATTCGTATGGCAATTGATTACGGCATGTCCCTTGGTTTTGTATACACTGACCTTATTATTGCTCTGCTCATAACCCAGTTTGTCGGTTTTCCGTGTGCGCTGGTCTTTGGAAAATGGGGGCAGAAATGGGGACCTAAAAATGTGTTGTATATCACCATTGTCATCTACCTGGGGATTGTACTCTGGGGTATGCTCATAACCGACAAAACAGAATTTTATATCCTGGCAATACTGGTCGGACTGGTTCAAGGCGGCATTCAGGCGCTCAGCCGCTCCTACTATTCCCGGCTTATCCCGCAAGGTAAAACAGCTCAATTTTATGGATTCTTTAATATGGTCGGCCGCTATGCGGTGATTTTCGGCCCGGTTCTTATGGGCATTTCCGGGTACCTGACCCGCAGCCCCAGAGCCGGCATAGCCTCAATTGCACTCTTTTTTATAATCGGGGGGTTGTTGCTGTATGCGGTTAAGGACGACAACACAAAGCTCAGCAAACAACCCTAAGCATAACAAAACCAACCACCTTACATCCGTTTTGCTTTTTTCCTTTAATTTTATGAATTGGAACAGGACCTTATACAGATTTCAAAGCAGGCCTATACACTCCGAAAGTTTATTCTAAACAACATAAAAGAATAAAGACTGCTAAAAATTTTTCACTGCACGGGAAAATGCTAGAGCAGTTCCCTTTTTTCTATAGCCCGTGAGCACTGCAAAGGCTGCTGTGGTAAGAGCAGCCTTTGCAGCCCAATCCGATACTGCAGGATGACCGCTAATGGTCATGAATAATGCAGGCTGGCAAAACCACTCCTGCTTGCCATAGAAGCCCTCTTCTTATTTGTATATCAGCTTGGTTTGTATACGGGAAGAAGTTCTTCGGGCAGATCATGCAGCCTGGGCAGATTGTTGTCTTTCTCAGAGAGGATCGGATCTGTAACCGGCCAGTCGATATTTATGGTTTCATCCTTCCAGTTAATCCCTCGATCATCTTCGGGGTGATAAAAATCAGTGCACTTATAACAAAAGTCCACCACATCGCTTAAGACACAAAATCCATGGGCAAACCCCTCGGGGATGAACATCTGGCGCTTGTTTTCTTCTGAGAGAATTTCACCTACCCAGTGTCCAAACGTGGGAGAGCCCCGTCTGATATCAACAGCCACGTCAAAAACTTTTCCTTTCAGGACAAAAACAAGTTTTCCCTGGGGGTGATTGAGTTGGTAATGCAGCCCTCTGAGTATGTTTTTGGTTGAATGGGAATGATTATCCTGGACAAAGGCACCGGTAAGTCCGACTTCTGTATATTTTTTCTGGTTATACATTTCTATAAAAAATCCTCGTCCGTCTCTAAAAACATCAGGCTCAAATATGTAAACATCCGGCAGGACCGTTTTAATGATTTGCAGAGGCATTATTCTCGCGCTCCTCTTCTTCCAGGATATCCAAAAGATACGCACCATAGGTGCTTTGTGAAAGCTCTTCTGCAATTTCACGCAGCTGTAATTTGTCAATATAGCCCATTCGATAAGCAATTTCCTCAATACATGCTATTTTGAGTCCCTGCCGTGCTTCTATTGCTTCCACAAAACTTGCGGCCTGCTGCAGGGCCTCGTGTGTGCCGGTATCAAGCCATGACAAACCACGCCCAAGCAGTTCTACCCTCAGCTCGCCCCTGCGCAAATATTCCAGATTAACATCTGTTATCTCAAGTTCCCCCCGCTTGGATGGTTGTATATTTTCTGCAATCTTAATTACCGTATTATCATAAAAATATATACCCGGCACAGCAAACCGTGATTTGGGGTTTGGGGGTTTCTCTTCAATTTTCAGCACCTTGCCGTTCTTATCAAAATAAACAACACCATAGCGTTCCGGATCTTTAACCGGATATCCAAAAACCAGGCCGCCCTTTTTTAGGGCCGCCGCCCGTTGTAAAGTATCCGGAAACCCGTGTCCGTAAAAAATATTATCGCCTAAAATCAAACAGACCGTATCACTGCCGATAAAAGACTTGCCAATGATAAAAGCCTGGGCAATACCTTCGGGCCTGGGTTGTTCTGCGTAAGAAAAAGAAAGCCCGATCTGGGATCCGTCATTGAAAAGATTTTTAAATTTCGGCAGATCTTCAGGGGTTGAAATTATGAGTATTTCACGTATTCCCGCAAACATTAACACAGACAGCGGATAGTATATCAGGGGCTTATCATAAATGGGAAGCAGCTGTTTGCTTACTGTACGCGTAACAGGATACAGGCGCGTTCCTGCTCCACCGGCAAGTATGATTCCTTTCATTTTCACGCTCCTTTAAGTTTTCAGGAAATGCATTGAGTTATCTGTTAATGTGATTTGATTATAAGGTAAAAAGGTTAACGGGACAATGCCCGCAAAATTTTATCTTTCACCTGTAGCCGTTGAGCTTCTTTTTTAATTAATTACAAAATAAATCTTCTTCAAAAGTAGTGCATCCTGAGATAAAATTTTAACCATCCACTGTCCTGTATCTTTGGGATTAATGGTTTTGGAACTATATGTTCGCCAATTACCGGACCTAACTGGAAGAACAACGCGGGACACCATTTTCTCTTTAAAATACCATTCATGTATTACTGCTGTATCCGTTTGCGCCCCCACTACCCGGGTAAAACAAAACAATTTTTTTACATCATAGGAAAAAATTTCTCCGGATTCGACCGGTATTCTTTCCATAACACCCCGGCATATACTAGCATCGGTGATTTTGATAGAATATTTGATTTTTTCTTCTTGTTGGCTGAAGCAGGCGGCAGATAAAAAGATATTTAAAAATGCTGCAAAGATAATTACTGTTATAATATTTTTTTTATGCATCAGCCCTCCTTATTGTTTTAGTTAATGAGTATGGTTCCCGGGTAAGCATCCTGACAACTTGTTAACCGCCCCAAATAAGAACACGGGGAAAACACAACTGCCGACAGGTATATGGACACTATATAAAGCAGAAACAACTCCGTGGGTAAATTTTTAGCGTTTTAGTTATTTGGAAATTATTCCGAAAAATATAGTAAGATACACTTATTATTTCAAGCATAATTAATTTTAATTTTCTATAAACTGTGTGCTTTTTAAAATTTGATATGATTTTACCACAAATTATTCAACCAGAGAAGCCTAAAGTGTGATTGGATGATAACAGGTTTCTTTGTTCTGATAAAAAATATTGTAATTTACCCATAATTTTGATATAAAGAGACTACTAATCAGGAGGGCTGCTCCAGCTAAAGAGCAGCAATAAAGCCAAAAATAGTATAAAAATCATTGGCCCTAAGAAAACGAGGGGGGTAAATCCAAAACACGGGCTTCAAACTTCTCCCACATGCTCCAAATTTTTTTATTGGAGAGGAGTAAATATGTTTAAACAAGGCGATATGGCAGTATACCCTGCTCATGGAGTCGGGATAATAGAATCAATAGAAGAAAAGACTATTTCCGGCAAAGATCAGAAATTTTATATGTTGAGAGTGCTGGGTAATGGTATGACCATCATGATTCCTACTGAAAATGTTAAGCAGGTCGGATTGCGCAAAGTTGTTGCCTGTAAAGACGTGACCAAGGTTTATAAAATATTAAAGGACAAAAAGGCAAAACCAGTAGATACGCAGACATGGAACCGAAGGTATCGTGATTATATGGAGCGCATTAAAACCGGTTCTGTTTTCGAAGTGGCTACCGTTTTGCGGGATCTCTTTTTATTACGTCTGGGAAAGGACCTTTCTTTTGGAGAAAGGCGGATGATGGATATTGCCAAAACGCTCCTGGTAAAAGAGCTCTCTATTGCTCAGGATCTGCCCGAAGATAATGTTGAAAAAAACATTGAATCAATTTTTGAATAATAATTCCCTGCCGTGAGAACGTATGCAGCGGATTACGGTGATAAGGAAGCTGCACACATTTCCTTTCTCCATAGATTAAGGCTCACCCCCTAAAGCTGCTTTGTTTTCGACCATCCTGACCGGTATTGCAGTAGTTTAGCAGGATGAACCTGCACACAGACCTAAATAATTGGCTTTTTACTACCGGTTGCGTTAAACTTGTGAAGACAAAAGACTGCTTCATTTAGAGTAGCCTTAAAGTGTATAAAAAAATATATCATAATTCTGTATGAGTGTTACAGCTATTGTTCCGGCAGCCGGTTCCGGGGAAAGAATGCGCAGCAGGCTTAAGAAACCGTATATAAGCCTGTTGGGGCAGCCTATACTGCTGCACACATTAAAGATCCTCGACACTGTTTCAGATATCAGTCATATTATTGTACCTGTTTACCCCGGAGAGGAGGACCTGTGTCAACAGCAGGTAATGAGCCGGCTTTCTCTGCGGGCAGATATTGACATAATAGCCGGCGGGGAAACCCGGCAGGAATCAGTCAGAAATGCGCTGTCACGTGTGGCGGATAGCTGTGAGCTTGTACTCATTCATGATGGTGCCCGGCCCCTGGTTTCAAGGCCTCTAATCGAAGAGTGTACTGCAGCGGCACAATCAAAACAGGCTGCAACCGCGGCTGTCCCCGCAAAAGATACTATTACTATGGTCAGCTCGGCAGATCAAACAATTACAAAATCACTGCTCCGGGACAGCCTTTATATAATTCAAACCCCCCAGGTTTTTAAAAAGGAATTGATTGTGGCGGCCCATCAAAGTGCACTCGATGACGGATATAAAGGCACTGACGATGCATCGCTTGTAGAGCGCCTCGGCATTCCCGTAACGGTCATAATGGGCTCATATACAAATATAAAAATAACAACCCGCGAGGACCTTCTGTTTGCTGAAACACTACTGAAAAATTATTTTTTTGAAACATAAAATAGTTATTTTATAGTAAACATATTTTCAGCTTCACGTTAAGCACGCTGTTTGCTAATGGATACAAAAGTTATGCGAGTTGGCATAGGATACGATGTTCACCGGCTGGTTGAAAACAGACCCTTGATACTGGGAGGCGTTACAATCCCGTTTGTTAAAGGATTACGGGGACATTCCGATGCTGATGTTCTCATTCACGCTATAAGCGATGCAGTCCTGGGTGCAATTGCTCTGGGCGACATTGGCACACACTTTCCTGATACTGATGATTCATATAAAGATATCTCAAGCCTTACCATACTAAAACAGATTCAGGGAATGGCCCGGCAGCATGGATTCTCCTGCAGTAATGTAGATGCAGTGATCGTGGCCCAGGAACCAAAACTTGCAAAACATATGGATGAAATGAAAAAAAATATTGCCCGGTGTCTTGAAATAGAGACCTCACGCGTTAACATTAAGGCAACCACTACTGAGGGGCTCGGCTTTGAAGGCACCGGACAGGGAATTTCTGCCCATGCAGTTGTGCTGATGTGCACAACTGCTGAGTAAAATTTTTTAATACAAGACAACACGAACAAAAAGATTCATGCACCCGGTTGCTTGATGGTGTGACTATAGCTTAGCAGACAGTGCAGAAAACTTTTTTATTTGACACAAAAACAAACTAACCAGCACAGCCATAAGGATACGGCAATGAGTATCACAGTCTATAATACAATAAAAAAAACCAAGGAACCGTTTGTGCCGATACAGGAGGGCCGGGTCGGCATATATGCCTGCGGAGTAACTGTCTATGATTTTTCACATATTGGTCATGCCCGCGCCATGGTGGTTTTTGATGTAATTCAGCGCTATTTCAAGTACCGGGGCTATGATGTTAGGTATGTTCGCAACTATACAGACATTGATGACAAGATTATCAACAGGGCCAATGAAAAGTCCGTGGCCTTTAATGAAATATCTGAACGGTTCATAAAGGAATTTGATGCCGACATGCAAGCCCTGGGGGTTGAGCCTCCTACGCATTCACCACGCGCTACAGAACACATTCAGGGCATGATTGATATGGTAAAGACTCTTCAGGAAAAAGGATATGCCTATGAAGTCGATGGCGATGTCTATTTTAATGTCGGCAGTTTTTCCCAATACGGTAAGCTCTCGGGAAAAGATATCGACAGCTTACTGTCCGGTGCGCGGGTAGAAGTAGATGAAAGGAAACAGAATCCCCTTGATTTCGCCCTCTGGAAAAAAAGCAAAGCAGGTGAACCGTTCTGGGAAAGCCCTTGGGGCAAAGGACGTCCCGGATGGCATATAGAGTGCTCCGTGATGAGTCAAAAATTCCTCGGCACGACATTTGATATACATGCCGGCGGCATGGACCTTGTTTTTCCTCACCATGAAAACGAAATCGCCCAGGCGGAATGTGCTACCGGCAAAGTATTTGCCAACTACTGGATTCACAACGGTTTTGTAAACATTGACAAGGAGAAAATGTCAAAATCGTTAAAAAATTTTCTCACTATTCGCGATGTGCTCAAGGACTATCACCCGGAAGTAATTAGGCTGTTTCTTCTTTCCAATCACTACCGCAGCCCGGTGGATTTCTCAGCCCGGAATCTGATGGAGACCAAAACAGGCCTTGACAGGTTTTATGCAGTGCTTGATGAGCTGCAAAACATGGACAACCTTTCACCGCCCAGCAGTACCGACGACACCTTTCAGCAAAGTGCCCGGGAAGAGGTCGCAGCATTTTTGAATAAATTTAAGGAAGCCATGGATGATGACTTTAACTCTGCTGCCGCAATCGGGCATCTTTTTGCACTCACCAGAACCCTTAATGGACTCATTGATAAACACAAAAAAGATGCCTGCGGTACACTCTCAAAGACTCTGGCAGAACAGGCCCTGCACGTCTTTGCAGAAGTTGGAAACGTTCTTGGTCTTTTTCAGGAATCACCGGCGGACTATTTTGCGCGGCAAAAAGAAAGCAAACTAGCTGCCGCTCAGGGTATCACCGAAAATGAAATAGAGGAAAAAATCGCTGAACGAGAACGGGCCCGCAAAGAAAAGGACTGGCAATCTGCAGATAAAATACGTGACAGTCTTGCAGAACAAGGCATCATTCTCAAAGATACACCTCAGGGTACCCAATGGAGTTTTAAGGAAAACTAATTATCATCGCTCATAGGGCAAAAATTCTATAAAACTAACTAACCGCAGAACCACGCAGACAGTCGCGGACTTTTTTCTCCCGCGACGCTGCGGGAGAAAAACCATCCCTGGCCTTTCAGGCCAAGGACATAATTGGTAATATGAGTCATGAAATTTCTCTAGCAAAACTGTTTTTATATCGCAATGCGATTGCATTTTCTAAGCGGACAGGTCGTCCGCTTAGAATGTCTGCGTTAGTCTGCGGTTAGTAATAAAAAAAATTAATCTTTTATTCATTATGATTTTTTAGTCCTGTTGCAATGCAGCCAGGTGCAGGGATTTCAGGTGGATATAAGGCTTCGGCTGTGAGCTCAGCCGAACGGATCGCCATGGCTCAGTTTTTTTGTCATTCCCGCCCCAATTTTGTCGGGGGCGGGAATTCAGTTTTTGAAATCTATATTATTACCATTTCGAGTATTTAAAAATTATTTGCCTCTTAACTAAATGAGTATGAAGTTTCAACTTGTATCAGATTATACTCCCAGTGGCGACCAGCCTCAAGCAATCAAAAAGCTGGCCAAAGGTGTTCTGGCCAATGAAAAACACCAGGTGCTTTTGGGAGTTACCGGTTCGGGTAAAACATTCACCATGGCCAATGTAATTCAAAAAGTTCAAAAACCAACCCTTATTATGGCACCCAATAAAACGCTTGCGGCCCAGCTCTATGGTGAATTCAAGGAACTGTTTCCCCACAATGCCGTAGAATACTTTGTAAGCTATTATGATTATTATCAGCCCGAGGCTTATATTCCTTCCTCAGATGTCTATATTGAAAAGGATTCATCCATTAATGAGGAAATAGACCGCATGCGCCATTCGGCCACGGCCTCATTGCTCTCACGGCAGGACGTTATTGTTGTTGCCAGTGTTTCGTGCATCTATGGGCTCGGCTCCCCCCAGGAATATGAGCATATGCTTTTACTGATACAAAACAGGGCTGATATAACTCGGGATGACTTCCTGTCCAGGCTGGTAGAGATACAGTACGAGCGCAATGATCTGGATTTTCACCGGGGTACGTTCCGGGTGCGGGGAGATATCGTTGAAATTTTTCCGGCCTATGAAGAAAGCACGGCTATACGTATTGAGTTTTTTGGAGATACGATTGACAGCATAAGCGCAATAGACTCACTCAATGGGCGCGTTCTGCGCACGCTCTCACATCTGCATATCTACCCCAACACGCATTATGTAACCACCCGGGACAACCTCAAACGGGCAATAACCGATATTAGAGCCGAACTCAAAGAGCATAGTGCCTGTTTTGAATCCCAAAACAAACTTCTGGAAACGCGCCGGATAAAGGAGCGAACTCTTTTTGATCTGGAGATGCTGGAAACAATGGGGTACTGTAACGGCATTGAAAATTATTCACGCCATCTGGATGGCAGAAAGCCGGGAGAGCCTCCCTTTGTGCTCTTGAACTATTTCCCCGATGATTTTCTCATAATAATTGATGAAAGTCATATATCAATTCCGCAAATTCGCGGGATGTATAACGGTGACCGATCGCGTAAGGGAACCCTGGTTGAATACGGCTTTCGGTTGCCTTCTGCGCTGGACAATCGTCCGTTCACGTTTGAAGAGTTTCAGAGTCACATTAAACAGGTGGTCTATGTTTCGGCAACACCGGCTGAATATGAAATGGAGCAATCCGGTGGCAAGGTAGTGGAACAAATAATCCGACCGACCGGCCTGATAGACCCGGCCATTGAAGTACGTCCAGTATCAGGTCAGATTGATGATTTGCTGGGAGAGATACAGAAACAGACTGAAAAAGGTAACCGAACACTGGTCACAACTCTGACGAAAAGAATGGCTGAGGATTTAACAGAGTATTACCGGGAACTGGGAGTTAGGGTAGCTTATCTGCACTCGGAAATCGATACCCTTGAACGGGTCGACATAATACGGGATCTTCGACTGGGAAAGCATGATGTCCTCATCGGGATAAATCTCCTTCGGGAAGGTCTGGATATGCCTGAGGTTTCCCTGGTGGCCATTCTCGATGCTGATAAAGAGGGTTTTTTACGGTCAGAGCGGTCCCTGATTCAGACTTGCGGCCGGACAGCACGCAACGTTGACGGGCGGGTTATTCTCTATGCCGATACAGTTACCAGAAGCATTAAAACTACCATCCATGAAACCACCCGCCGAAGGAAAATCCAAAAGGATTTCAATAAAAAAAAGAATATTACGCCTGAATCAATTAAGAAGAATATTACCAATATTATTGATACGGTTTATGAAAAGGACTATGTTACTGTTCCGCTGGCTGCAGAACAGGCCGCAGCCTACCTAGGCAGGGATAAAAAGAAGGTTGCCGGAATCGTCAAAAAACTGAAAAAAGAAATGACTGAAGCTGCAAAACACCTGGACTTTGAAAAAGCAGCTGAGCTGCGGGATCAAATATATAAGATCGAAAAACAGGAACTGGAACTATAAGAAATTTTGTTGGCCGCAATCTTACTTGACAAAATAGCAAATTATTAGAGATAATAATAAATTATCATAAAACAGGGTCTTCTCAATAGATTATGAGTCATGTAATGAATGACGATATTGACGATATAAAAAAAGCTGTTATTGTTCCAGAAGATGATGAAAAGCCGCAGACACGTCTTCCGGTAAAACAGGACCCCCTTCAGCTTTACTTAATGGAGGTAAGGAAACTGCCGTTGCTTTCTGCTGAAAAGCAGAAGTCTTTGGCCATTAGATACCGGGAGACAGGTGATAAGCAAGCCGCCTATTCTCTGGTAACAGCTAACCTGCGCCTTGTTGTAAAGATTGCGCTTGAATATCATCGGCAATGGATGTTGAACCTGCTCGATTTAATCCAGGAAGGCAATCTGGGACTTATGCAGGCTGTAAGAAATTTTGATCCCTATCGGGGTGTTAAACTTTCATACTATGCATCCTACTGGATTAAGGCCTATATTCTAAAATTCATTATGGATAACTGGAAACTTGTCAAAATCGGCACTACCCAGGTCCAGAGAAAACTCTTTTTTAATCTTCAGAAGGAAAAGAACCGGCTTGAAAAGATGGGCTTCTACCCGGGACCAGCCCGTCTGGCAGAGGCTTTAGATACAGATGAACAAAAGATTGTGGAAATGGAACAGCGCCTTGGAGACTGGGAACCCTCTCTTGATCAGCCGGTAGGGGATGACTGGAAAGAGACCCGCGGTGATATGATCTCTGTTGACAATGAACTTTTTGATCAAAACATTGCAGACTATGAGCTGCAAAACCTGTTTAATGAAAAATTAAATGAATTTAAGGAAACTTTGGATAAAAAGGAACGCGAAATCCTTGAGACCAGAATCCTGTCCGATTCTCCACGCACACTGCAGTCAATCGGGGATACATACGGAATCACCAAGGAACGGGTTCGCCAACTTGAAAACAGGCTTAAATCAAAAATCAGACAATATATGCAGGAAACATTGCCGGATTTTGAACAGATGCAATTGCCGTCACATGATAATGATGAGCCTGAGAATTGATAAATATACCAAATTACGTTATGCTATTATTTCCGGCAGCATGGCTTGACTCACTACAATTAGTGTTTATTTTTTAGGTTTAAGAAATAAAAAAAGACGGGGTGTGGAAAAAGGCCCTTTAAGGGGGGGGCTGTTCAAAAATGACCAGATACAAGGCGTGTGAAATCATGAGAAATGAGGTCCGCCGCGGCGGATTGCAATGACGAATGATGAACACAACGCACTAGAATGGATGTTTTTCAACAGCCCCAAGACTGCTAAGGATGCAATAATGATAAAAGAGGACTACTACGAGCTTTTGGGTGTACAAAGAAATGCTTCAGAAGAAGAGATAAAAAAAGCCTACCGCCAGATGGCCCTTAAATTTCACCCGGACAGGAACCCCGGGGACAAAAAGAGTGAAGAAAAATTCAAACAAGCCAGCGAAGCCTATGAAGTTCTAAGGGATCCTGAAAAACGCAGCCTGTATGACCGGTTTGGGCATGACGGCCTTAAGAATGCAGGTTTTTCAGGATTTACGGGTTTTGAAGATATATTTTCATCATTTAGTGACATCTTTGAAGATTTTTTTGGCTTTGGCGGTTTGGGGGGCAGACGGCGAGGCCGCGCAGGTGCGCGCAGAGGAGCCGACCTTAGATATGATCTCAGCATATCGCTTCAGGATGCCGCCTTTGGTACTGAAAAAAAAATAGACGTTACCAAGGGGGTCCAGTGCCGTGAATGCAGCGGCAGCGGGGCCGCGCCCGGGACCGGTCCTGAAACCTGTACAGTATGCCGCGGTACAGGAAGGGTAACCCAGCAGCAGGGCTTTTTCAATATAGCCACTACCTGTCCTAAATGTCGCGGGGCAGGATCATACATTTCAAAACCCTGCAAACACTGCCGCGGAACCGGCAAGGAAACCCAAACCAAGGCCTTGAAAATAAAAATTCCGGCTGGTATTGAATCGGGCATGAAGCTGAAATTAGCCAACGAGGGTGAGCCCGGTGAACGGGGGGCCCCCCCCGGCAGCTTGTATGTTGTTGTTTTTGTCGAGGAAGATCCCTTCTTTAAAAGGCACAATAACGATATAGTGTGTCAGGTGCCGATTTCCTTTTCTCGGGCTGCCCTGGGAGCAGACATTGAAGTAGACACACTCAATAGTAGAGAAACACTGAAAGTCCCCAAGGGCATCCAATCCGGTGATCTGCTTACAATCAAGGGAGCCGGCATTCCTCACCTTAACAGTTCCGGAAGAGGAGATCAAATAGTTCAGATTATTGTTAAAACCCCTACCAAACTCTCAAAAAAGCAGCAGGAGCTTTTTCAAGAGCTTGAAAAGCTTGAAATCGAACATGAAACCAGCAAAAATTTTATTAAGAATATCTTCAATTAAGGCTTTTTTTGCTCTTTTCCTTTTTTTGCCGGTGATCTGCAATCTGCCTTGTGCTTATGCATCCCCCCGGGCAACCATTACGCTTGAACACACCCGAATATCGTTGAAAAAATCTTTTGATGTAGTAATAACCGTTGCATGGCAGGGAAATGCAGATGACTATATAATTGTACCCCCGCAGCCCGATTACCCGGAAAAAATTCTGCAGCAATCATCATCGTTTTTTTCATCAACCAGCCATGCAACCTATGCACTGTCCTATCGCTACAGCCTGGTCGCTCAGGAAAAAGGAACCTTTACCATCAATCCTGTGGAGATCAAATACTGGAGTAAAGGTTCTGATAAGGAAAGCACCCTGCTGACGGATGAGGTATCGTTTGAAGTTGTGACGTTTGCCTTCTGGAATGATACCGTTCAATTAGTCGCAATCAGTCTGGCTGTATTGATAACCGCAGGAATTATAATAACCGCTATTATTAGAAAAAAAAGGGGTGGCTCACCTGAACAGCATGGTCTTGCAGACAAAAGTCCTCACAGCCGTCATCAGTCTGCGGTGAACAAACTTGAGGAATGCCGGCAGTCTAAAATAAAGGGAGACTATCAGGGCTTCTACCAATGCGCTCTTGCTGTTGTTAAAAACCTCGAACCCGAAGACGGTTCCTTTTGTGACACCCTGGCAGCCGCAGCAGAAAAAGTGCACTTTGGGGGCTACCGGCCGACTGCACAGGAAACCGACATGCTCCTGCGCAAAATTGAAAAAATGGTAGCTGCCGCGACATCTGACAAGGCCGCCCTAGAACGGGAATACGCCCAGTACTGTGAGTAAAAAAGCAATGGTTAACTGTAAAAACCTAGATTTAAATTTTCGCAGGTTATTAATCTTTTTTTAATACTACATATCCGACAAAACTGTCATCCCGCACTTGATGCGGGATCCACATTGTTTGTTGTCAGCCTTAGGTAAATAATTTCCTTGAACAAGGCAAAAAATTTTTATATAGTTACCCAATCCAAAACAATTATTTCATCATTCTGTAGACCTGGTAGAAAACGGGGCGCTCAAAAGGAGGCGGCCGGGTTGAAGGAAACCCCACCTGACCGCATTAATCATATTTCATCAAGAACGTATAAGAAGTACCGATTGGGGTCATACCGATTGGGGTCAGGCATTCGTAATAAGCTATTAGTATAAGTATAAAAATACGTTATTACACTTGCCTGACACTTTAATCCCTTAGCCCGCATTATTCATCAGCATGTAGTGAACGCACTATCCTCTGGTGTTTACTACAAAGCGGTGCGAGCGATGTTTGATAATCAAGAAAGCAGCCGTTTTTGCGAGCACATAGCCTGGAGCACGCAACCCGCTGCTACAGGCCGGCTGCTAATAATCATGAACAATGCAGATTAGTAATAGTAGAAATATATTGAAGCCAGTAACATGACTCATCTACTGAGAATTTCATCTATTTTTGTCAACTGTATGCAGCTTGTTACACTGCACGAAAGATCTCCTCCTTGTGAAAGCCTGATAGAAAACGTTGTTATATAAAAACTAATTGTAGAGGAGGTATATGCAATGAAACGAAGGAAAGTTTTGAACATTTTGTGGTGTAGTATAGCGGCAGCTTTGTTGCTGGTGCCGGCCGGCAGTGCCATGGCCGACTATATGGATAAAAATATGTCTTCAGGCAAAGTGCGTGTTTTTTATAAAAATCCAACAGCTGCATCATGCGATGCAATTGTTATCGCCGTGGGAACCGCAATGAGCAGGAGCGACTACGACACCCTTGCAAAAACACTAATCGACTACGGCTATATAGTGGTTATTATGGACCACAACCCCGGCAATATGGTTAAGACCGACGCGACAAAATACAGAAACTGCGTGCTTGATATTCAGGCCAATATCCTGGGCTGGCTTTCATCTACAAACTGCGATGAAATTGTTCTTTGGATTGTCGGCGGTCATTCCGCGGGTGGGCAGGCAGCGCAAAACGCTGTTGCAGCGGATTCGAACCTGGCAGATGCTGTTTTCAGTATAGACCCGTACGATTGCAGCAATACGGGGACCGTTACAGTGCCGGCGCTGTATTGGGGGTTTGACATGACGACATGTTTCGTCGAGGAAGATAAAGCGGCCAAAGCGGCCTACTATGGCAGCAGCGGTCCCCGCGCCCTTCAGCGCGTTGATACCTACTTAATATGGTGCTGGTGTCCCGGCATAGCTCCGAAATTTTTCCACTGTTCATTCTGTGATTATCACTGCCCGGGATGCACAAACTGCGCGTTCACTCCGCAGTACTTTTTTGATGATGTGGCAAACAGTGTTGATAAATTCATCACCGCAGCGTTTTACGGAACCTGGTCAAAGAGCAATCTTGAAATCGACAACCCGACCACGCCGATTGACTTGTTTGTGGACAGCGACCAACCCTGAAATGTTCGGAACATACTGTATAACTGAAGCATAACCGCACAAAAGCCGGGCTTAAAATATGTATGCTTATCGAGCCCGGCTTTTGTGTATGGAAAGATTTTAAAAAAAACATCCTAACAAACAGGTCAAGCCTTAGGTAAATAATTTCCTTGAACAAAGCAAAAAATTTATTTATAGTTATCTAATCCAAAACAATTATTCATCATTCTGTAGACCTGGTAGAAAACGGGGGCGCTCAAAAGAAGGCGGCCGGGTTGAAGGAAACCCCACCTGACCGCATTAATCATAAAATTCATTGTTAAAGCAATATATTGAAAATCCAGCTGTTTCAGTTTTGGAACAATACGGGAAGTGTCCCGGATTTTTCCCTGATTTTTAAGGCCTGCTGAATTCAGATTTAGAATGTTTGATAAAAACCACCTCTTGTTAAGGGGTGGTTTTTTTGCTTCTTGTTTTTAATAGGCGTTGACTCTGTTTAGTCCTGACCTTAGAAGAAATTGAAAAGGAAGAAAATAAGAAAATTTGAGCAAAACATGACCTGAAATATATATAAATATCAAGTCCTTATTAAATCTCAGGTGATTTGTTCTGAATTTTGAAATTCTTGACCTTTATTTTTTTCAAAGATATATTTAAAATATTGATTTTAAAATTTTGCAATTTAATTAAAACACCCTATGTTTTTACTTGTTATTACAACACATTAAATCCATTATATTGATTATTCAATCTGCTCTTAAGCTTAATATGCTAAATGCAAGAGCAGTTGAAAAAGTACAGGGAATATAGATATCCATAATTATCCTTCAAGGCTTATAAATGGTTTTTCAAAGACAACAAGATGATAAGTTGTTTTACCATATTGCACGTTCTCATATGTACTGGGGGCGCAAGCATACAGATGGCCTTTATAAGATTTTCAGAGAAACTGGACTAAAGCAAGGGGACATCCTTTTAGAACCTTTTTGTGGTGGTGGGAGTGTTGTCTTAGCTGCGCTGAGCCAGGGAGCAAGGGTATTGGCAAGTGATGTAAACCCAATGGCTGTATTTATTACGAAAACATTGATTAAACCCATCAATCTTTTTGCCCTTCAAGATACTTTTGAAAAGGTAAATGATTATGTTTCAAAAAGACTACTTGAATACTATACAATTTTTTGTCCTGCATGCAAAAGAAAGACTTGTTTCGATTTTTTGAAATGGAGTAATAAAAGTGGTAATGACATTCCTGAGGATATTAAAATAAATTGTACATATTGTGGTTTTTCGAAATTAATTCCTTTAGCAAAAAGTGAAATTAGCAATCAACTGAATAAAGCAAATATACAACCAAAATTCTGGTATCCTAAAAACAAAATTCACAGTAGAAGAAAAACAAAGTTCAATTATTTTTATGAATTTTTTACTCCTCGCAATCTCGCAGCATTAAGCGAATTGCTTCACGCTATTGATAAAGTAGCATCGGGCCAGAACAAAGAAATACTGCATTATGTTTTCACGGGTATGCTTTATAGCTGTAGCTTAATGCAAATGTTTTCAAAAAATCAACCAACAGCATCTTCGCGTGGATGGACCGCCCCTCGTTTCTATTTGCCCTCAGAACATCAGGAAAAAAATGTCTGGAAAGCTTTTGAAGCCAGATTTAAAACTGTATTGAATTGTAAGAGAAAAACAAATGAAATTCTTGATTTTGTAAGTATATCTGATTCATTAAAACAGTTTGAAAATTCTGAAGATAACTTTTATATACGGGAAGCAGATTTCTTAAAATTTCCCTTCCCTAAAAATGTCAACATTTCCCATGTATTTATTGATCCCCCTTATAAAGACGATATAGATTATCTGGGTTTTTCAGAATTTTGGGGTGCATGGTTGAAAATGAAATTTAATTTCAAGTCCAACTGGAATCCGGGGTCAATCTCTGATGAAGAAAATGCCCTAAAACTACAAAGAATTTTATCGCGAATAAAAGATAATACAGATCCTTCGTGTGCCGTAACTTTAGCTTTTGGCAGCAGAAGAAATTGGATGAAAGATGCTGTCTCGTCTGCAGGATACGATTTAGAAGAGCTAATTCCCATCCTTTATGATAATTCGATGAAACGGGGTCAAAGAAGGGCACAGGAGCGACGCAATTTTACTGCCATAGGTCAATACTTCCTATTAAGACAAACCAAGAAAAAAACAAAAAAAAGATTCTCTAAATTATCAGAGAAACATAAAAATATATTAAGATTTTGGTTTAGGATTGCTTCTTTTTTTGCAAACCGTCCTAATCAGGACAGGCAGCCTACTCCGGAAAAGATTCGTTTACATGCAGATAAACTTATACCACCTGACTTACAATCATTAGTAAAAAATTTAGAAGAGTCTGAAATTGAAGAGTGGACAAAAGATTCAAAACTAAATCGCAATGCATATCATCGATTATGCTTAACTTTTCTCAGTTTAATATTATCAACTCATAGATTCAAGATTTTTTCAGCAGCAGCTTCTCGTTTTGACGATAGTGAGCTTAAAGCCTTTTTTAATATTAAGAATCTGCCAGAACCCCATGGCCTTGCAAGGTTTGCAGACTTTGCAGCATCTGATAATGAACGCAATCTAATATTTTGTTTTTATGATAAAAAAGATCTGAAAAAGGAAAAAAAATTAAAAAAGATTGCAGAACGAGTTAATAAAAATGATCATTATGCTTTTCGAACAACTTGCTTTCTCATTGTTCCTTCAACAGAAGAGATGTTTGAATGTAGGCAGAACGAGTGGTCAGTTAACTGGCCAAGGGGATTTTTTATTTGTTTTGATGAACTTATAACAAAGGTAAAACAGATTGCAGAAAATAAGTTTGGCTATCTAGGGTTACCGTTTAATAATAAGGAAAATTTTTACTCAAAGAAAAAGATTGAAATTTTCAATGCAACGATTTTAAAAAATTCTCCTGTAGGGGAAGATCAAAATTCTCAACATTATAAAATTCAATTTGAAGCAAATGAATTACAGTCCGTAGCCCCTGGACAATTTGTTATGATAGATACGCAAAAAAAATCCAAAAAGAAGGCAAAGTTTAATCCACCTGTTTTAAAATCGTTTTCAGACTTTAAGCGTCAATCCTCTTGTAACATAACTAAGCCGCTTTCCTATTTAAAAAGACCCTTTAGTATTCATAGAGCGTTTTATGAACACTTCAAAGAGGGATACATAAAGAACATTGCCCTACCGCATTCACTTGCAACAATTGCTCATACGGTTTTCCCCAATAAATTTGATATATTTTATAAAGTGATTGCAGAGGGTGTCGGTACAAATGAATTAAAAAATTTAAAAGCGGGAGATGCTATTCAGATGCTCGGCCCACTGGGGGAAAAACAAAAATTAGCCAATTTAAGTTTAGAGGGTGTTAAGGAAGTTCATTTAATCGGTGGTGGTGTTGGGATGGCTCCACTTGTTTTTTTTGGGCAGGGTCTTAGATACTATTCATTTAAAATAAAAGCTTTTATTGGTATTCAAGATTTTAACACATTATTGTTATATAAAGAACCCTTGGATTTGGGCCTAGCGGATAATCCGGAAAGTTCTTATGTTTACATTGATGATCTATTAAATATTGGTCTAGAGAAAAAGGATATTTACATATCACATGAAATTGAAAAAAACAGTTGCGATTTTAAGAGACCTAATTTGCCAGACAAGAACTATCATCATGGTTTTGTGAGTGAACAATATGAATCATTTATAAAAAAATCTAGTCAAAGAAGCGAGAAATTAATTATCGCATGTGGGCCTACACTTATGTTGAAGGCTTTAATGAGGATTACAAAAAAATATAAAGTCCGAATGCAAGTACTTATGGAAAAAAGAATGGGGTGTGGGATTGGAGTCTGTATGTCTTGTGTTTGTCCTACTAAAAAGAACAATCAGAATCAATATTCACGCGTTTGTGTTGATGGGCCTTTGTTTGATGCTGAGTGTATTGATTGGGAAAGAATATGAAATTACTGGAAACCAAAATAAAAAATTTAAAGCTAAGCAGTCCATTAATGACTGCATCAGGTACTTCCGGACATAGTAACGAGGAAATAGAGAAGTTACAAAAGAGTCCTGAAATATTATCTGCACTCGGTGCTTTTGTTACGAAAGGTGTGACACTAAAATATAAAAAAGGCAATCCTCAGCCCAGAATTGTTGAAATACGTTCTGCATCTGGCATTATTAACTCTATTGGTTTACAAAACAACGGTGTCAAGTCGTTTGTGACGAATGAACTTCCCCTATTATTTAAGTTTAAAGATCCAAAACCCGTTATTGTAAATATATCCGCCGATACAGTTCAGGAATTTGGCGAAGTAGCATCATTTTTGAACAACTGCGCTTTAAGCGAAATTGTTTCAGGACTAGAAATAAACGTCTCATGTCCGAACATCAAAGCGGGTGGGGTAGCCTTTGGCACCGAACCGAAATATGTTGAACGAATTGTTGAAACTGTAAAGAAGAGTATTGATGACAGAATAGTAGTGATTACCAAACTAACTCCTAATGTAACGGATATTACTGTACCAGCCCGTGCTGCGATTAGCGGAGGAACTGATGCACTTTCAATGATTAATACCTTGCGTGGAATGGCTATTGATATATATACAGGCAGGCCATTTTTAGGTAATAAAACCGGTGGCCTTTCAGGTCCAGCAATTAAGCCTGTAGGTGTGTTTATGGTTTATGAATGTTTTAAGAAGATTTCTCAATGTAAAAAAGGGAAAATACCGATTATCGGTATTGGAGGAATTTCGACTTGGCAAGATGCTATGGAATATATAATGGCAGGGGCAACAGCAGTCGGTATCGGGACAGCCTGGTTTATATATCCTGAGGTTTTTAAAGAAGTTTACGAAGGAATGAAGAACTTTGTTGAAAAACAAAATAAAAAAATAGCAGATTTCATTGGAAAGGCTCATGCATAGCAAAACAATATTATATATTGCTAAACTCTATGGAAAAAAAACTGTTGAAAAGCATATTGAAAATCTCCAATCAGATTCTGTTTTTAATTTCAACATAACAACAAAAGAAGGAGCAAAACAAACCGTCAATATCACCGGCCCAAAGAAAATATCCAATAATGTGGATTTACAGGAATTACATGAACAACTATTAAAAAATGCCCAAAAAAAAGGACTGGATGTTCCAGAGTTAGTGGAAAAGACAAAGAATGATATATATAATGCCCAGACAGCTGAAAAAAATGTACTTTCCGGTGAAATGATTTTTGAAGCTGAAAAAAATAAAAGCAATACCGGTTTTGTTACTCTGGAAGTAACATGCGACGTAAACCCGCTTATTGAGGATGTCATAGACCAATATGCTTATAGGAGGATCAGCTGTTTAGCTTATGCTATGGGGATGTCAATTGAAGGTCCTATAATGAAGAATGACGGGAAAAAATTTCAATAAACAATATAACAATACCTGTATCGGGATCGGATCCGAACAACACATTGTTAGATTAAAATAGGGACAGTTGTAGTTGCTCGGATAAATAGGATAAATAGGGACAGCGCCAATACTGTTCGGTATGAAATTTGATATATAGAGAATCGAAAGCTCTGAACAGGTGTGACATCTGCCATTCGCTTTGAATTTTTTGAATTTTCTTTTTTTACTCTCATAATACGTGCATTTCGCCTGTTCAATTTGCTTTTTTGCATAGATCAAAAATCATACCGAACAGTATTGGGACAGCGCCTATTTTTTGTTGACAGCCACAATAGTATTTGAAAAAAAAACAAATATGCCACGAATAGCTCGAGTAGTAGCCAAAGACTATCCCCATCATGTTACCCAAAGGGGTAATTACCGCCAAAAGGTATTTGAAAGAAAAGCCGACTACCGCATATATCTGGAATGGCTGAAGCTAAATACGGTTTGGATATATGGGCATATTGTCTCATGCGAAACCATGTACACTTCGTCTGTGTCCCCCGAAAAGAAGACTCTCTTTCCAAAACATTTAATATGCTTCATATGAGATATGCCCAGTACAAAAATCGCCAAAAGAAGGCCAGTGGACATTTATGGCAGGGGCGGTTTTACTCATCGATCCTTGACGAACGCCATGTTTATGCTGCAGTACGCTACGTAGAGAACAATCCTGTACGGATCAATATAGTTAAAAAGGCCGAACAGTATCAATGGTCCAGCGCCCGAGCGCATGTAGATAGTAATTTTGAATTAATTTCATCTGAGTGTTATCTGCTAAATGAAATACCAA
>JANQFE010000078.1 GCA_028278025.1 Thermodesulfobacteriota bacterium
CTGCTCAATTTTGATGCAGTCCCAATTGCCAGGCGCATATCAACGATGGCGTAACGGCACGCTAACAGAAAATTTTGCCGGAATTGGGACACGCTCTAGCTACAACTAGAAGGTTTTTATGAACATCTCTAGCCATTGCTATCATACTTAGTGTTGCATCAGGATGTTCAAATGTATTAAGCAAAGCCTCTTTAATGATTGTACTGGCAAACTCTTTTGCAAAATAAATTTCGTCTTTATTGCCAATGGTTTTGCAGATTGCCTGTTGAAATCTTTTTTCTAGGGCAAACTCTTCAACGAAGGATTCAATCATTGCCTCATCAACAAATTTCGCACCATCCGGTCCACGTGTCATATGCGTTATTTCAATCATTTTTGTTGATAAAGCTCTTATACTTTTACCGTTGTCATCTTGTGTAACCCCCTCTTGATAAAATAATAACGGGCATTCAAAATAGTCTTCCTGGTGGGGAGGCAATAAATCAGAAACACTCCCAAAAACCTCTAATAGTGCAACATCAAAACACCAACGTTTAAGAAAGTCCCTTGCTTTTCGTGTTTTTTCCTCAGCACTGTTTTCCTCAAACACAGTAAAATCCCAACGTCCATTCTCTTCAGGCAACGTCAACAATAACTGAAATCCTTTGCCTTTAAGATATCCTAAGATGCATAGGAGGAAGAGCGCAGCATCAATGTCAATCCAACGAACTTTTGATAGAACAAAATGAAATTGAAAGTTTTTTTCTTTTATAGTTTTTTTTATTTTTACAAAGCAGCTTTCTAATGAATTATTATTTAATTCATTTCCGAAAAAAAATCGTGGTTCCATTTTTTTATTTACCTCTTTTAGTTTTGAATCTTATGAAATTCTAAATTCATTCACATTTGCTTGTTTATTGTTAAAAGTGTAGTAGTATATTATAAAGCATCTGTAACATATTGTGAACATGTTGTTGTTAAGCCAATTATGATGAACAACTGTTCATCATAATTTACATGCCTTACATAGGGAATTTTTAACAACTCATGCAAGAGGACTTTTCAATATACTTATATTGAAATTTATCAAAGCAAATGTCTTGACCAGATATATTAAAAAAACACTAGGATTTTCCATTATAAAATTTATTTTTTTCTTCCTATTGTTTTTTTAAACTAAAATGTTACATAACCGCGCCTTGACAAAAGAGGGCATGTTACCTCAAACTTCATGGTGTTTGGGTCAAAGCCTAATAGGAAGGAGTTGATCTCTGCTACCAGTCAGGTCTTTTTTTTGTTTCTCCTCTTCCCCTAAAGACAAAAAAGTCGAACTACCTTAATCCTCTTGCAGGCAGTTCGACTCTATTTACATGCACCAGAAGTAATGCACAGTACTACACATATGGCTAGATTGGCTTTATCTAAACACATAGTCTTTTTTATATTGGGATTTATATGAAAGGTTACTGTGTTGCCAATACCCCTTAGCAAAACAGTGTTGCTTTCAAAGATGAGTTATAAAAATAATAAAAAAATGTAGTAGTGTCAATAAGAAAATATTTTATACATTTTAATAAAAATTAACGGTTTGTTAAAAGAAAAAGTAGTTACTTCCCATACACAACATCTATAAATTTATACTGACATATGTAATCTTGCTGCAAAAAAACTTTATCAGCACAAGTAAAAACTGTCTTCAGATCACTGCAAGCTCAAGTGTATTTTTTCACATTTCTGCCCATCTTTTTGGTGTCCATATAGGTGTCTATTTAGTAGCTAAACACAGGGTTTTTGAGGGATATTGAGGGCATTAACGGGACTGTGGAAAAACAAGCTAACCACATAAAAAAAACATGGTTTTTACTGTAAGTTCAATGACTTAGGCAAAACCCCTTGGCCGACTCCGGAGGCCAACGCCCTACCAGCAACAAGCACCCAGCAAGTTATGCAGAAGCCGAAACAGCATAAGCCGCGTGCGGTGATGACTTTATCGAAAGTGCGATGATCTGCTGTGCGCAGTCGTTCAGAAGATTTTTACACGTACTTTTCATTGCAGTGGCTTCAAGGGACTTTTTGGCCTCAGACATGAACGTCGCAATATCATGTCTGGCATAATCAAGGGCCTGTGATGTAAAAATGATCCTTTGCAGCTCTTTTACATCCGCGGGAGAAGTTTTTCCTTTTGATAAAATATTTTTTATGGCCTGCTTATCGTCGGTTTTTGATTTATGATAGGCATACCACAAAAGGATTGTTTTTTTTGCTTCGGTGAGATCTTCCGGTAGGGCCTGCCCGGACCCATTGCCGTTTTCACACATTTCCTGGATGTCATCCAGTATCTGAAATGACCTGCCCAGGTAGAGGCCATAGGTGAAAAGCTGGTCAGTCTGCTGCTGCGGTGCCCCGGCCAGCAGTGCTCCGGTAGTAAGCGGTAGGGAAAAAGTGTAGTAGGCGGATTTAAGATCATACACTTCGTAAATATCTTCTTTGCTCAGCTTCTCAATATCGGTAATGCCGTACATAAGTTCGTTGAATTCACCGGTGCCGGTTAAGATAGAAGTTTCCAGAAATTTCTGCAGGGCTTTCTCTTTTCGCAGAGCGTCTTCTTCTATAGTGAGAAATGCCTGCATGGCCAGGGCATGCAGCACATCGCCGATGACGATTGCCAGATCCTGACCGCTGAACCGGATGTTATCCCGCGATTTAAGGTATTTGTTGAGCTTGGTATGCATGGAAGGCTTGCCGCGCCGGGTTTCTGATTTATCAATAATGTCGTCATGAATGAGCATGAAGTCATGCAGAAGCTCGAAGGAAAGGGCGCTTTTATAAAGGTTGCGGGCCGGTTTTTTTGCGTATCCCATATATCCGACAACAAACAGTATGGGCCGGATACGCTTGCCTTTCCTGAGAATAAAGTCCTTAATTTGTTCGAACAGAAAGGGTGAAACGCTGCCAAGCGAGTACCAGGAATCAATGTCGTTGACAAAGGCAGCCAGTTCCCTTTCAACCCTGTTTTTTATGGTTTCAAGCTTCATGATATTCTATGACCTTATGGTTAAACATTAGACTGTTTTTCAGGCCTGTCAGCAGAATCTGCTTAACAGACGGCTTTACCTTGCGGGCATATACCAGCAGGGGGTCTTCATAGAGCGTGCGTGCGGTCCACTTATATTTATCAGAGGCGGTCTTTATGGGAATCAGGTAGCGTTTGCGTATATATTTAAATCCCTGTTCGGCAAATTCCTGCCATTTGAAATACACATCAATCTGTTCACGTACAAAGCGAATGAATGTCTTCCGATGAGACCGCACATGGTCGGGTTCAAGCGTTGAAAGACCTGATCCCTGAAGCGGCAGGTAGGTTCTGCCCAGCTGCAGGTCTTCATCTATATCACGGATAAAATTAATGTACTGCATGGCCCTGCCGAGCGCACGGGCATGGGGGTAGGAATCAGGATGGAACCCCAGTATTTTAGACATCATAAGCCCGATTACTTCAGCTGATCCAAACATATAACTGCAAGTTTCTTCAAGTGTTGCATAGATCTTTTTTGTGAGATCAAGCTCCATGGCATTTAAAAATGCGTCTATCCACTGCGGGTCAAATTCTTTTCTGCGCATGAGCTCAACAAATGAATCAATCACAATATCATTACTTGGTGTGCCCCGGCATGCTTTCGTGTACAGCTCTTTAAAACGGTAGAAGGCTTCCGGCTGCTGCGGGATAGCGTCCACAAAGTCATCAGCTTTGCGCACAAAAGCATACAGGCAGAAAACATCATGCTTCACAGGGCCGGGAAAGAAGATGCTACTGTAGAAGTATGTTTTGCTGCCCTGTTTAAAAATTGTGTAGATGGTTTTATTCATGCGCTCTCTTTTTCAATTATATCACATACAATCTGGGATGCTATCAGAACCATGGGCAATCCTATGCCCGGGTGGGTGTAATGGCCCGTATAGTAGAGGTTCTGCACCTTTTTGCTTTTGTGAGACGGCCTGAAACAGGCGGTCTGCCACAGGGTGTGGGCCATCCCCATTGCCGTACCCCGATACATATTCAAATATGATGCAAAATCACGCTGGGAAAAGATTCTCTTCACTATAATGGAATCAGCTATAGATATGCCGGTTATATATTCGAAATGTGTTAATAGTTTATTAAAAAAATGCTCACGCACTTCATCACTGTCTTCAATGCCCGGGGCTACCGGCACAAGCATGAAGATGTTTTCCCCTTTCGGCGGGGCAACAGACGGGTCGGTTTTTGAAGGGCAGGCAACATAATAAGACGGATTTTCAGGCCAGGCAGGCTCGTCAAAGATAGCTGTGAAATGATTTTCCCAGGTATCGGCAAGATACAGGTTGTGATGCTGCAGGTTGGGCAGTTTTTTATTCAAGCCCAGATACACAATGAAAGCCGAAGGGGCCAGCAGTTTCCTGTTCCAGTATTTTTCTGGATAGGTCTGGTAGGGGGGATCCAGCAGGGTTGTCTCGGCATGGTGATAATCACTGCCAGCAAGCACAATGTCAGCGCTGCGGGTGCCGTTTTCAGTATATACGTTTTCAGCTCTTGAGCCGGAAACCCCTATTTTTACCGCGGGCTGGTTGTACGTTATCCGGGCGCCGTGTTCGACGGCAAGTTTTTCCAGGGCCCTGGCAACTTCATGAACACCGCCCTGCGGGTAGTATACCCCCAGGGTCATATCAATATGGGACATGATGGAATACAGGGCCGGGCTTTTAAAGGGACTGCAGCCCAGAAAGACGATATTGTACTCGAGGAGCTTGCGGGCACGCTCGCTGGCAAAGAAACGTTGTACAAACCGGTCGAGTTTCTGAAAAACATGCATTTTTGTACCTTCAAACACCAGCCGACGGTTAAAAAAATCAAGCAGTGAGGTATAATCACGGTAGAGAAATTCGTTGAGCGCCAGGTCATATTTATATTTAGCCAGTGCCAGGTACTCCTGCAGTTTTTTGCCGCCGCCCGGCTCTAGGGTGTCAAACAGGCTATATGACTGATTGATATCGGGGGTTATTTCCACTGTTTCATCACGGCTGAAAAACACTTTATAATAGGGATCAAGCTTAATGAGATTGTAGAAATCTGACGGCTTGCGGTCAAACTGGGCAAAAAACCTGTCAAACACCTCAGGCATGAGATACCAGCTGGGGCCCATATCAAAGCGGAATCCGTCCTGCTGGAAAAGCCCGGCTGCCCCGCCGGGATGTTCATTTTTCTCGAGCACTGTAACGTCAAACCCGCGCCGGGCCAGCAGAGCTGCAGCGGAAAGGCCGCTGAGGCCGGCCCCGATGATAAGGATTTTGTGCTGTGGCATAATTGGCTTTCCCCTTACTCGATAGAAAGCTGGGCTGGTGTGATTTTTTATTTTTGGAGATATTTATATATAGATACTGAAAATATATATGTCAATAATAAGAATTAGAAAAAAACAGCACAGTTGTTGAAATCCTGTCAGGAAATGGTATGAATATAGTACATAAGACCTAGATAATGAATTATTGATCATTTTTTAGGAGGTAAAGCCAATGGAAACACTTCTAAGACGTTTATTTTTCATTGCAATTACTCTTGCAAGCCTTGGTTTGGTTCTAAACGCGGCACTTCCCGTTACCTATGCCCAGACGGGTGATGAACTGCCGGAAGTTGAAGTAGTTGATTTTGTTGACGTGGAACGCTATATGGGGCTGTGGTACCAGATAGCCGCGATACCAACAGAATTCCAGGAACAGTGTGCCGGTGGAGTCACTGCAAACTATACTCTGCTGGAGGACGGCAGCGTACTGGTAGAAAATCAGTGTTTTGGTGAGAGAGGCTTCCCGCGCAATGCTGAGGGCCGGGCTTTTGTAGATGACCCCGAGACCAATGCCAAGCTCAAGGTAAGCTTTGTATGTATTAGAAACCGCTGTTTCTTTTTCGGCGATTACTGGATTATCGGTCTGGGTCCTGAATATGAATACGCTGTTGTGGGCCACCCCACCCGTGAGTTCGGTTGGATTTTAGCCCGTGACTGTGAATTGTCTGAAACCGAGCTGGAGGAGATAAAAGACATTCTCGAAGAGCAGTTTTATGATTTTTCAAATTTTGTCATGACCGACCAGACAGTAAACGGCTGTACAATGGATGAAGAAACCGGCATGTAATGCGCGGTATGTAAAAAACTACTATTTAATTTACTAAGGGGGTTCTTAGCATGGAAAAAAAATTTAAAAGCTTATTTATTACCAGTCTGTTCATCTCAGCAGTTTTTATTTTTGGTATTTTCCAGACAGCATTAGCAGGTGACCTGCCGTGCGCGACGGGACCCACTATTATTACACTTGATGGGGATACCATTGCTCCTGATACTCTCAGGGTTAAGCTGGGCAATACAATCATATGGCTTAACAAGGGACCCGGACCTGCTACAATAAAGTTTACAACCCGGATCGGTCTGGCCTGTGCCGCACCGGTAAATTTTTATGCTGATCTGCTGGGCAATTATGAAACAACCCAGATTCCGCCGAACGGGACCGCCAGCATCTGCCTGATTGAAGAGGGTGATTATCATTATGAAGTAAGACGGCTTAAGTCCATAGATGATAAGGCCCCGGTGGAGTTCATTAAAACAGGCAAGGTTATATCAGTAAAATAGGAAAGACGGGTAATAATGCGACGGGCATTTTTAATTATAATTGTAGCAGTGCTGGTAATAGCATTTTATGTGGGAACTAATATGTATGCTTATGAAGCTGCGTTTAAAAAAGCCCCGGTTGGTGATATTGAGGTAAAAACAATACCCGGGTCCATGCTTCTGAGTGCCGAGAAAGAGGGTAATTATTTTGACCGGGATAATGAGCTGTTTATGAGCCTTTTTAGATATATACAGGACAATAACGTTTCCATGACCGTTCCGGTTGAGGCCGAAATAGAGAAAGCCCAGATGAGATTTTATGTGGGCAGCAAGGACCAGGCAAAAGATTTACAGAACCGGCCCGGTGTTCAGGTGATTTCCGTACCGCAGCGAACGGTTGTCAGTATCGGCATCAGAGGATCCTACAGCAAGTCGAATTTTGAGGAAGCAAAAATAAAGCTTGAAAACTGGCTTAAAAATAATAATGATTATAAGCAAACCGGGGTAGCCTATGCTGTGTATTGGGATGCACCCTTTATCCCATGGTTTTTAAAGCGTTCTGAAGTGCATATACCGATAGCAGCAAAGGATGAGGCACACTAGTGTCATGTCAACGTTGTAATGTCGTATAGTATGTGTTATGGTTTCTTCATAATCAACCCAGGAGGATTGAATATGAAGAAATATATGGTGACAC
>JANQFE010000095.1 GCA_028278025.1 Thermodesulfobacteriota bacterium
ACCTGCTGTATACCCAGCACATCAACCGTAAGTACAACCGCAGTGGACGATTGTGGCAGAACCGGTTTTTCTCAACCATTGTCGACACTGATGAGTATGTATGGGCAGTTGTACGCTATATAGAAATGAATCCGGTAAAGACATATCTGGTAGAAAAGCCGCAAGAGTATGAATGGTCGAGCTGCAAGGCCAACATAAGCGGCAAAGGCGATGCAGTGGTCAGCGGTCAGGAGTGGCTTGACGGAGAGGCAAGAAAGGAGTATAGAAAATTTCTAAGGCAGCAGGATTCTGAAAAGGAGCAGAAAATCAGGCAGGCCACGTCAACGGGACGTCCTTTGGGCAGTGAAGGTTTCATAAAGAAGCTTGAGAGAAGGCTGTCCCGGAAGCTATTACCCGGCAAATCAGGAAGGCCCCGAAAGGCCCAAGCAACTTAATACGGGAAGTGTCCCTTGTCCCAGTTTTTATATTAATAAACGTTGTTTTAAAAGAAAGCCAGAACACGGGCAGGATCAGGGTCGGACCTGATTAAGAATCTGTTTAGTTAGTTCGGGAGGGTGAAAATGAAGGGTATATCAGAAAAAACTGTAGTGACGTATTTTATAATGCTGTTTATATGTTTACTGTTTTTGCCTACAGCTGGTGCAGTGGATAATGAAACGGCAAGATATCAGTTCGCTGCCGGCAAGCTCGTTTGTGACGCAAACCCCTGCATAACTGATCCCTGTCTGCCGGGCATGATTATGTTTATTAAAAGATTGAATGGCAACCTGCAACCATTAACCATAGACGGCTCGTTGCTTTGGGATTGTGTCTTTGAATGGAAGCGTTCTACATTTGAAGATGGTGACGATGTTCTATTGATCGGACAGGAATTCGGTGCAGAACTGGAAATTATCTGCATATATGCTCTGCCGCCGAACACCTCAAACCATTAGCCGCACAAGTTTTTCAACATTCTCAAAACTGGTTTTGACCAGTTCTTCCATTTTTTCGCCGGGTATTCCGTAGTGCGACGTTGCCTCGGCGGTAAGGATATCAATGCCCAGAACTTCATCAGGCTCGCGGATTTTCGAGACAAGATATACCGGCGGCGGACATTCGATTAATCGGGTTAATCAGGACGGTTGATTACAGCAGGTTAGTAAAAAAGGACAGCGACGTGTGGTCGCTGTCCTTTAAATGCAGCTATAGTATAAACCTGCAAGTGCAGCTTAATCAACCAGTGTGGTCCAGTCAAAGGGGTCTTCCTTCTTACCGTACTGAATTCCGGTAAGCTCATCATAGAGCTTCATGGTAAAGTCTCCGATCTGCTGGTCATTAATGACGATGTCTTCATCCCGGTAGCATAAAAGCCCCACTGAGGAGATAACTGCTGCAGTGCCGGAGCCGAAAACTTCAACAATCTTTCCTGACCTGATATCTGAAACTACCTGTTGGATATCAACCGGTTCTTCTTTTACTTCAACACCCCAGGACCTGGCGATCTGGATAACCGAATCCCTGGTAATGCCCGGCAGAATGGAACCGTTCAGGGCCGAGGTTATCAGGGTGTCCTTGTATTTAAAGAAAATATTCATTGAGCCCACTTCCTCAACATAGCGCTGCTCAACACCATCAAGCCACAGCACCTGGTCAAAGCCTTTTGCTGCTGCCAGTTTGCCCGGGAGCATGGAAGCAGCGTAATTGGCGGCTGTCTTGGAAAACCCGACACCGCCCCGCACAGCCCGTACATACTCTTCTTCAACAATAATCTTTGTCGGTGTCATGCCGTTGGCATAATACAGGCCGACCGGAGAACAGATAATATAGAAAAGATATTCATCCGATGCTTTTAAACGAATAAGCGGGTCAACACCAATCATGGTCGGCCGTATATACAGTGAAGAGCCTTCATCATGGGGAACCCAGTCTTTGTCAAGCTCAACCAGCCTGCGCATGGCCTCATATGTTTCATCAACATCAACTGCGGGCATGCACATGCGCTCAGCCGAAACATTAATCCGTTTCAGGTTTTCTTTAGCGCGGAAAAAACCTATTTTGCCATCGGCCCGGTGATAGGCCTTTAACCCTTCAAAGATCAGCTGCCCGTAATGCAGGCACATGGTTGCCGGTGAAAGCGTGAAATCTTCATATTTTTTTATCACGGCATCATGCCATCCCGTGCCGGGGCTGTATCGCATCTGAAACATGTGGTCGCTAAAGTCTTTACCAAAATCAAGGTCCTGTCCGGGTTTGACACCGCCTTTAAGCTCGCCCTCCGGTATAGTTTCTATCTTTAGATCCATGTACACTACTCCTTTACTCTGTTTTTAAACCGCCCCCTGTTCCGGATTCGCTTTTTCACGTCTATATCCATAAAAAAAGCCTTTTTTATAGGCAATCTTTAAAAAGACAAGGATTTTATCATATACTTAGAGGTAACACTATACATCGTAACATGCTTGCTAGTCAAGAATATTAATGATACTTCTCGCAGCAGAGCTTGGAAATGTGAGGCCGGATAAGATCCGTCTTATCCGGCAAGACCTGAATTTTCTTCCACACAGCAAGCAGCTTGACTGACGCAATGGCTCTGATATAGTTTATCTCTAAAAAAGCTCTACCTTAAAATCCTGGGGATTTTTTAAAAACCATTCACACTAAATCTATGGCTCTTCAGCTTTATACCAGCAATAAACTCGAAATTCTTAGTGAAAAACTAGCTGAAACAGTAACTATACCCCTGGCAAATCCCCTTGCACCGGAGCATATTGTCGTACAGAGCAGGGGGATGGAACGCTGGATCAGTCTGGAGCTGGCTCGCAGACAGGGCATCTGTGCAAATGTAGAATTTTCATTTCCTAATGCTATTATCTACAGGCTGGCAAGGCTCCTTTTCCCCGAGCTGCCCGAAACCTCTCCCTATGAACCGGCTGTCCTGAAATGGGCCATAATGAAACTGCTGCCGGATTGTACAAAAATGTCCGGTTTTGAAAATATACATGCATATATAAAAGACGGGTCTCAGCTAAAGCAGTTTCAAATTGCCGAACGCATTGCAGACACCTTTGATCAGTATCTGGTCTTTCGCCCTGAAATGATAGCGGGCTGGCAGCAAAAAAAGTTCAGCTATCCTCACAGCATTGAAGAAGGCTGGCAGGCGAGTCTATGGCGTCTGATTGTTGATGCGGTGCATTGTGCCCACCGGGCACAACTCATGCAGGATTTTTACACAACCCTTAAACAGGATGCAAGCTGCCATAAGAAATTGCCTGAGCGTATTTCGGTCTTTGGAATTTCCGTACTGCCGCCATTTCATATAAACTTTTTTGCAGAGCTTGCCCGGGTTATACAGCTTAATCTCTTTATCCTGAATCCCTGCAGACAATACTGGGGCGCAATTGTAACCGAACGTGAAGCTACTCGAATTATCAAAAAGCACCCCTCAGAACAAGGCGGCCAAGACCTGCACCTTGAACAGGGTAACAGCCTGCTGGCTGCACTGGGAACATACGGGCGGGAGTTTTTTAATGTGCTGCTGGATTTTGATTGTGAACTGCACGAATACTTTGCAGATCTCCCCGCCGACACTATCCTGAGCTGTATCCAGTCGGATATCCTTAACCTCAACAACCGTGGCACCCATACTGAAAAAACCACCATTGATAAACATGATACTTCCTTACAAATACATGTGTGTCATAGTCCCATGCGCGAAATTGAGGGGCTCTATGATACCCTGCTCAGTCTGTTTAACGAAGATCCGAACGTGAGACCACACGATATTCTGGTGATGACCCCGGACATAGAAACGTATACCCCCTTTATTCACGCGGTATTCAGTGCGCCGGAACAGGACGAACTGAGAATTCCGTTCAGTATTGCCGACCAGGGCATGCTCAAACAAAGCACCCTCTGTGACACATTTCTTGCCATATGCAATCTTTGCAAAAGCAGATTCGGCGTATCTCAGGTTATGCCTATTCTGGAAACTTCTGCCGTACAGCGCCGGTTTACTATAAGTGCTACTGATATTGAACTGCTTCGATCCTGGATTGCTGAAACCAGGATACGCTGGGGCGTGGATGAACAAAGCCGCGAACAATCCGGGGTGCCGGGTTTTCGGCAAAATACCTGGGGGGCGGGCCTGGAACGGCTGCTGCTTGGATATGCCCTGCCGGGAAATGATAAGCATTTGTTTAAAGACATCCTGCCCTATGATGATGTAGAGGGAGAAAGCGCGCGCGTGCTTGGCAATCTTATCGAGTTTACCGACAGGCTGTTTGCGCTGCGTCATGTGCTTAGCACGGCAAAGCCCCTGAAGCAATGGTCTGAAGCATTATCAGATGTGCTTGAACAATTCTTTGAACCGGACTCCTCAGATGAGCATGTAATACGGTTCATGCACCAAACATTTGCTGAGCTTGCCATGCAACAGGAGCTTACAGGATTTGACGAACCGGTAGCCCCGGAGGTTGTCACTGAACTGCTTAAAAGATCCTTTGTCACTAAGTCCGGCACAGCCGGTTTTATCACGGGCAGCGTAACATTCTGTGCCATGCTGCCGATGCGAAGCATTCCATTTAAGGTAGTCTGCCTTATTGGTATGAATGACGGCACGTTTCCACGCCAGTCGCACCCCCCCGGCTTTAATCTGATTCCTCATTATCCTCAGCCCTGTGATCGTTCACTCAAAAAAGAGGACCGTTATGTGTTCCTGGAAGCACTTCTGTCCGCCAGAAATAAAATGTATATCAGCTATACCGGGCAAAGCATCCAGGATAACACCACCATACCCCCCTCTGTGGTAGTTAGCGAGCTGCTTGACTACCTCCAGCAGGCTTTTGACTGCCCCGGACAAGACATAGCCGGCCATATAACAACCCGCCACCATCTCCAGGCATTCAATCCCGACTACTTTCAGCAGCATGAAAAGTTCTACAGCTTTTCAGAAGAAAACTGCCGATGTGCCCAAAAATTTCATGCACCGCGAAGTCAGCCTTTACCTTTTTTTCAGGAGGCCCTCCCGGAACCCGAGGATGAATACAGGACGGTCGACATTAATGATTTGTGCAGATTTTTTGCACATCCTGCACGTTATCTTGTGCAAAAAAGGCTGGGTATTTTTTTGGATTATCAGGGTCTTCTCTTTGAGGACCGTGAAAACTTTACTGTTGCCGGACTGGAAAAATATGAGCTGGAGCAAAACATGCTTAAAAAAATGCTGGCCGGTTCAGCACCTGATATGGTCTATAATCTTGCTAATGCCCAGGGTATCCTGCCCCATGGAACCTGCGGCGAACTGGTCTATACCCGCTCCTGTAATACAATTACAGATTTCATCCAGACGGTTTCAGATGTTACCGGACAAAAACAACCCGGCCGCTGCCCTGTTGAGCTTGTTCTGGACAGGTTCACCCTGACCGGCAGCATTGACAGTATCTATCAGTCTCAACACATCAGTTTTCGCTATGCTGTTTTAAGACCCCAAGACTTCCTTTCCCTCTGGTTAAAACATGTCGTGCTCAATTATTTACAAAGTGATTGTGAAAGCGTGCTCATCGGACTCGAGGGTAAAAACAGAGATCCGGGGGTATGGCACTATCAGGCAATCCAAGACTGTGCCGACATTCTCACAAACTTACTCCACCTGTACTGGCAGGGCATAAAAGAACCTATAGCCTTCTTCCCCAAAGCATCATTTGTTTTTGCCGAAGCAGTAGCAGACAAAGGCAAGGCTGAAACAGCCGCCCTGGAACGTGCCCGGGCAGCTTTTCAGGGCAGCGAACGCGCAGCGGGAGACCTGCATGATCCCTATATTAAACTGTGTTTTAGTAATACTGAACCGCTTGACAAACAGTTTAGTTGTAATGCCCGTATGGTTTATGAGCCGCTTTTGAAACACAGACATCATCTGCAATAAGGACGGATATGCAGAACCATACATTGTTTTCACCATCAACAGTTGCCCTCAGCGGTATACAGCTTATCGAGGCCAGTGCCGGAACAGGCAAAACGCATACAATTACCGACCTTTTTGCACGGCTTATTGTTGAGTGTGCCGATATCCAGGTAAATCAAATACTTGTCGTTACTTTCACTGAGGCTGCCACCAAAGAGCTGCGCGACAGGATTCGTAAAAAACTCTGCAATGCTGTTACTGCTTTTACACAGCCGGGTACAAGCCGTGACCGGTTTCTTGATGAACTGGCTGCCCACCACCCAAATCCTGCTGCCGCGCTTGTATGCCTCAAACAGGCCCTTTCAAATTATGATGATGCCGCTATTTATACTATCCACGCGTTCTGTCACAAAGTACTCAAAGAGCAGGCCTATGAAAGCGGCACCCTGTTTGATACCGAACTGATTACTGCCCAGGAGCACCTGCTGCAGGAAGCCGTTGATGATTTCTGGCGCAAAAATTTGTATCAGGCCTCCAGGACTTTTGTTTCCTATGTTCAGCAAACCGCCACAACGCCGGAAAGCCTCTGTCGGCTTGTTGCCAGCTATATCCATAACCCGACCTTGCACATTCTTCCTGAAACTAAAGGTCCTGCAACAGCAAGTGCGGAGCAGTCTTTTCAGCAGGCATTTAAAAAATGTGCCGAAGCCTGGCAGCACACCCACCAGGAAGTCTACACGCTGCTTACCTCCGGCAAGGAACTTAAGCGCACGCAATACCGTCAGGATCGTATTGCCTACTGGTGGCATTTCCTTGACAGATATCTACGGGCAGACCTGCCTGATTCGCTGCTGCCTGACTGGTTCGTAAAACTTACCCGACAGTCCCTGACTGCCGGTACCAAAAAAGGCTATACCCCGCCGAATCATTACTTTTTTGAATTGTGTGATGAGCTGTATAGCTGCAACGAGCAGCTTGCCATGCTCTTTGACCAGCAGCTAAAATACTTACAGGTATCGCTGTTTGATTATGTTCACAAAGAGCTTGCCGACAAAAAGTCTGAACATAATGTCCTCTATTTTGACGACCTGCTCATAAAAGTGCACCAATCCCTTACCGGCCGACACGGTGACCTGCTCACACGAAACCTGCGCCGAAGGTACCGGGTGGCTCTCATTGACGAGTTCCAGGATACAGACTCCATCCAATATGAAATTTTCAGTCGGATTTTCCGTCACCCCTCAGCAATGCTGTTTTTGATCGGTGACCCCAAGCAGGCGATTTACAGCTTTCGTAATGCAGATATTTTTACCTATCTGCAGGCAGCTGATTCGGTAGCAAAACCTCAAACACTTGAGAAAAACTGGCGTTCTGAGCCCGGATTAATCCATGCCGTAAATACACTTTTTACAAAACACAAAAATCCTTTTGTCTTTAAAAAAATAACCTTCGTCCAACCCGTTCCTGCAACATCGGCAAAAGATGCACTTGTCGTTAATAAGATCAGCGAGCCGCCTTTTCATCTCTGGTTTGTGCGGACTGAAAAGACCCCTCAGCGAGCATCGCCCATTAATAGACCGGTCATATCACAGCTTATCGTACAAAATGTTGCCGACGAAATCATACGCCTGCTGCACCTTGCTGATCAGAAGAAACTGTTTATCGGCAAGCATCTGCTTGCACCGCATGATATTGCCGTGCTTGTGCGGACCCATGCCCAGGCACACCTTGTGCAGCAGGAACTGTCCCGGCAAGCTGTTCCCAGTATTATTCACAGCTCTGGATATCTGTTTGAAAGTGATGAAGCCCAAGAACTTGCGCGCATCCTCGCAGCAATCATCAATCCGAATGATGAAACCCTTATAGCATCAGCCCTGGCAACCTCGATCCTGGGAGAAAGTGCCAATGGGATCACTATGCTGCAGACGGCTGACAAGGATTGGCAAAGCAGGCTGGCGCTTTTCAGGTATTACCACGATGTGTGGAACCGGGACGGCTTTTTCCGTATGTTCAGGCTGCTGATGGTTCAGCAGAAAGTCAAGCAGCGTCTGAGTTGTCTGCCTGATGGAGAGCGACGCTTAACAAACATTTTACATCTTGCTGAGGAGCTGCACAAACAATCCCTGGCAGAAAATTTAGGCATGCGGGGGCTGGCAAAGTGGCTGGCCGAACAGATTCATCCGGCAACACCGAATCATGAAGAACATCTGCTCAGGCTTGAAACAGATGAAGCTGCCGTAAAAATTGTTACTATCCATAAAAGCAAAGGTCTTGAATATCCGGTTGTGTTCTGCCCGTTTGTCTGGACAGACTCGCGCCCCAGGAGTTCAGAAGTAATTTTTCATGACACATCCGACAAACTGCAGCTTAAGCTTGATCTTGGTTCAGCAGACGTGGAAACTCATAAGGGATATGCTGCCGTGGAAAACCTGGCAGAAAACATGCGGCTGCTGTACGTTGCACTGACCCGGGCAAAAAACAGATGCTACCTTGTCTGGGGCGGAATTAAAGATGCCGACACTTCGGCCCCGGCCTATCTGTTTCATAATACTGACTGCGACGATGCCAACCAGGCCGTACAGTCAACTCGACAGAAATTCATGGCCTTAAGTGATAATGCCATTTTGGATGTTCTGCATAGATACGCTCAAATATCTGATAATACCATTATGGTAAAAGAAATCAGCAGGGAGCAGCCGCTAGTGTATCAGCCCCATACTGCTGACAGCAAAAAACAATTCTCTCACAGGACTTTTTCCGGACACGCACAACAGCATTGGAAGGTTACAAGCTTTTCAGCTCTTGTTTCCGGTCAGACACACGAAATGGAACTCTCATCACACGATGAGCTTGAGCTGCAGAGAGAAGAAACCGTAAAACAGCCGCCTGAAGAAACAACTGTTTTTTCCTTCCCGGCCGGTGCACGTTCCGGAAACCTACTCCATGAAATTCTCCAGGAGCTTGATTTTACCTGTACGGATACTCAAATCCGCCAAAAGCTGGTTCTGGAAAAGCTGCAGGCGTATGGATTTGACAGCATATGGCTGCAACCCGTGTGTTCAATGCTGCACAATGTACTGTCGGTTACACTGGATGCGGGCTTTGCACTGAACCAGATACAGCCAGGTGACAGGGTGTCGGAACTTGGCTTTTACTTTCCTCTGCAATCTTGTGCCAAAGAAAGTCTGCTCGAGCTGTTTTCTGATTTCAGCAGTCATAAGAAGCTGGCGGATTTTCCGCCTTTAATAGAAAATCTAACCTTTTCACCGGTGCAAGGCTATATGAAAGGCTATATTGACCTCGTATTTCAATATAATAAGCGCTTCTACCTTATTGACTGGAAGTCTAACCTGCTGGGCATCCAGCCTGAAGCCTACACTCATGACGTACTGCAGGCCGTCATGGAGCGGGAGTTATATATTCTTCAGTACCATATATATACCCTGGCCTTGCATCAGTATCTGTTAGTGCGGTTTCCCGGATACCGGTATGCAACCCACTTTGGGGGGGTGTTGTATATTTTTCTACGCGGTGTTGATCCTGAACGCGGATCACATTACGGTATTTATAGAGATCGACCGCCTGCAGAGCTGATTGAAGAAATGCGCAAGAGGTTAATCCTGATATGATACCTATAACACATAATGGTATACCTGCAACCATCAAACCATATTACCAGGCAGGCGTGTTCCTGGCTATAGATATCCATTTTGCCGGTCTTATGTCCAGGCTGTCGGGATCAGACAATGCTGATCTTTTCCTTGCCGCCGCACTTGTGTCAAAACAAACAAACAGCGGTCATAGCTGTCTTGATCTGGCCCAGGTTGCCGATCGTCTTATTGTCGAACATGATGAATCTTTGCCACAGCTTAGATGTCCGCATCTGTTACCGTGGACAACAATACTGAAGGCTGCCTCTGTGGTAGGCAGTCCCGGTGATTTCAAACCACTGATTCTTGACCGTTCATCACGACTCTATCTGTTTCGATACTGGAATTATGAACAAACCCTGGCCAGGGCTATAAGAGAACGTGCCTGTATCCACAATACCGTAGCAGATATGCACACCCTTCAGGCCGGCCTCTCGCGGCTTTTTCCCGACCAGGGCTCCCGGAGCATTGACTGGCGCAAAGTAGCGGCCTTTACCGCGATCACTCGGAACATGGTGGTTGTTTGCGGGGGGCCTGGAACCGGCAAAACTACAACCGTTGCAAAGATAATTGCTTTGCTCTGTGAACAGTCCTGCAGGCAGTTACACATAGCATTTGCTGCTCCAACAGGAAAGGCTGCTGACAGACTTCAGAAAACCATTCAGACGGTTAAAAAGAACCTGCCGTATCCTGAAACTATTCTTGCAGCGATTCCTGAGACAGCCGTAACCTTGCATAGGCTCATGGGGATCGCCGCAAGTTCTGCATATACTCGATTCAGTCCAGAAAATCCGCTACCCTTTGATGTGATCGTCATAGATGAGGCCTCCATGGTTGACCTTTCTTTAATGGCTAAGTTTTTCCAGGCAATACGTCCTGAGTCAAAAATAATCATGCTTGGCGATAAAGACCAGCTGGCATCAGTTGAAACCGGTACGGTGCTTGGTGATATCTGCAAAGCAGAACGGGTTAATAATTTCTCAGCATCTTTTACGGCAGAGTATCACAGCACAACAGCCGCAAACTTACCACCGTCTCCTTCTCCCGGCACTCTCTCCCCGCTTTGTGACTGTATTGTCGAACTGAAAGAAAATTATCGATTCGGCCCCAACAGCGGTATCGCAAAACTCGGTACTGCCGTCAACAGGGGTAATCAGGATGAAACCATGATGATAGTGGGTACAAAACACCATGATGATATCAGGTGGTTATCGCCGCCCAAACAGGGCCGTCTGCAAGAACAACTCCATGCAATACTGCTTGATGGTTTTAACCGGTATATGAAAGCTACACGTCCGGATGAAGCTTTAAAAATTTTTGAACGGTTTCGCATTTTGTGTGCCCTTAGGGAAGGCCCCAGCGGTATAAAAACACTTAATATGGAAGTTGAAAAAGTTCTGACAAAACACCATATAATCCAGCCAAATACCCGATGGTACTGCGGTCGCCCCATTATGATTACCCGCAACGATTATACTCTCAGGCTTTTCAACGGGGATGTGGGGATTATCCTGCCGGATACTGCCGATCCTTACAATCTCCAAGCTTTCTTCCCCGGCCCTGATAATACCATGCGCTCTTTTTTACCTGAACGACTCCCGGAGCATGAGACCGTTTATGCTATGACGATACATAAGAGCCAGGGCTCAGAATTTGATGAGGTGTTTTTAGTGCTGCCCCAGCAGCCCTCCCCGGTGCTTACCCGGGAATTAATCTATACAGCCATAACACGAGCCAGGAAAAAAGTAACAATTTGGGGAACAGAAGATATATTCAGATTTGCCGTATCCCGCTGTATCGCAAGAACATCAGGGCTCAGAGAAGCCCTGGACTGATAAAAAGCGGTAATATTTTCTCTTGCCTAAAGCATTTCCCTTCGAATATTCTCATGATAGGAAAACAATTCCCACTATCGGTTCGCGCGTCCTTGATTAAGAGCATGTACTGCAGTTTTTTGATGAGCAGCTACTGCAGCCGCTTGCTGATGTGCCGGGGCTCGTTCCTGATCCTGAACTTTTAAAGCTGAATGCCGAAAGGAGCTTTTCTGTATCGGTAGAGCGGCATCCAGGGCAACTAATTGATATAGCTTTTGATTTTACAATTTCTTCAAATTCATTGCCACAGTTGTTACAGCGGTATTCATATATTGGCATCTTTTCACCTTTTTACAAACAAATCTACCTGTTGGCCTAAAATGTGTAGTAAAGTTCTACAGAATTCTTTTCAGATATAATGTTTCTTGTTTATGAGGTTTATATGGCTAACGGCAATCAATCCAGGGCTTCGTTCAAAAACAGGGTCCAGCACCACCTGTTGAACTGGATTGTAATATCACGTTACCAAATGGTTCATCACGGCATTCCTAAAAATATTACGTTACGGTACCTGGTCTTTCTGGAAAATCTTCTCAAAAAAATAAATGTGCTTAACTAGAGCATTCCTTTTTTTAAATATAAACCACTCCGTATGTATTGTAAAGTTTGGGGAGTAACAAATACATGCAAAGAAAGGCTACTGCTGAGGCCCTTTTCAGACAATTCTCGCCGGACCTGGCCTAAAATCATATTGGCAATCTCACCGGATGCCTCCCATTACTTCTTCATTCAGCGTATCAAATTCCTCGCCAAACATGCCGGAAACTATTTGTATAATACCGCTTCAGAAAAATTGATTACTATAGTAAAAACACTGCCGATATTCAAGAAGTCTTTCGCAGCCCCCTGGAAGTTTTTTTAATAGCTGTTAAAGAACTATTACTATATACTTTTCAATAATGAAAAATTATTACACTTCCCCAAAAGCATATGAAAACCTTTTATAAAAAAACAAAAATTCTGGCAACCATCGGTCCCTCGAGCAGCTCCCCGCACATGATTAACGAGCTGCTCTTAAAAGGGGTAAATTGTTTCAGGCTTAACTTCTCTCATGGTACCCATGCAGAACATGCCGCGGTTATTCAAACCATACGTTCTGTGAGCGCAAACCATGGCATCTTTGTTGGAATTTTGGCTGACCTGCAGGGACCTAAAATCAGGACCGGGGTAACGCTCAACAACAATCCGGTACTACTGAAAAAAGGTTCCACTGTCGTGCTTACCCCCAGAAAGGTCCTGTGTACTGAGCGGGAAATTTTTATTAATTTTCCTGCCCTGACCGAGAGCATCCTTCCAAAGCACCACATTTTGATTAATGATGGTGCTATTCGATTGCGGGTGTCTGCTGTTGATAAAAAAAATGGTCGGGTTATATGCACGGTATTAAATACGGGAGGTTTCTCATCCCGCAAAGGAGTAAATTTTCCGGATACTGAGCTAAGCATTCCCTCCCTTACCAAAAAGGACCGCCAGGATCTGCGTTTTATGCTCACCCAGGATATCAATTTTATTGCACTCTCTTTTGTTCGAAAGGCCGAAGATATGATCAGCCTTGCAAATACTGTAAACCGGAAAAGAAAAGACCTCAAACTGATTGCTAAAATAGAAAAGCCCGAGGCAGTCCAGCAGATATCAGACATACTGAATGTGTGTGACGGTATTATGATTGCCCGTGGTGATCTGGGGGTGGAAACCTCTTTTTCTAAGATACCTATTCTGCAAAAAAAATTGATTTCAGAGGCAAACAAGCAGGGCAAGATGGTAATTGTTGCAACCCAGATGCTTGAGTCAATGATTACCAACCCTGGTCCTACCAGGGCTGAATCAACTGATGTCGCCAATGCGATTCTAGACGGTACCGATGTGGTTATGCTTTCAGGAGAAACAGCTGTAGGCGAATATCCGGCGGAATCGGTCAGCACCATGACAAAAATCGCCGGAGATACTGAAAAAAGCTCCTATTATCCCCGTCAGTTTATTAATCTGGCTCTAAAAAAAAGACATCCTCCCCATGCTATCTGTGAGGCAGCCCAATGGGCCAGCCGTGATCTTGGTGAGGTCCCTGTGGTTGTGTTTACCGTTTCAGGTGACACGGCCCTGTATCTATCTAAAACAAGAAACCAGTCCCGCATTTTTGCTTTTACACCACATCAGCAGGTCGCCTGCATGCTTTCTCTGGCCTGGAACTGCACACCTTTTGTCCTGCCCTTGGCAAAAGATGTGATGCTGCTTCAGCAAAGGGCCGAACAAAAACTTCTTGAGGCTGCTCTTATAAAAAAAGGGGCTGTTATACTCGTGGTGAGCGGGACCAAGGGAGCGCGTGGGGCTACAAATTTTTTGAGGGTTAAAAAGGTTGGTGAAAATTGATATACCCTCTTATGCAGAAGGCCCTAATAAAACTATTCATTCTGGCAGCAATGCTTGTGGGTCTGCCTCTTGCAGGGGTCCTGTCTACCTCCCGTGATATTACCCCTTATCTTGAATTTCCACCCCAAACCCGCTACGTGCAGCATGCTCCTTTTTCCTTGTATGTTTTTTTGACTATCGGCATTATTGTTATCTTGGCCATTTGGCCGTTGGCTGTACAGGCCTGGAAATACCGTTTCAAAACAGCTGAACAAACTGTTGCCCACTTCCACTTTCCGTGGTGGGGTTATGTGGGGCTTGTGCTCGGGTTGACGGCATGGATACTGGCCTGGACACGCTTTGAATGGTTCGCTGCCGGGCAACAGCATACCTTCACACCGCTGTGGCTTGCTTACATCTTGGTGGTCAACGGCTTAACCTGCCGGCGAAGCGGGCACTGTATGATGACCCGGCAGCCCGGGTTCTTTCTGCTGCTTTTTCCGGTGAGTACGATCTTTTGGTGGTTCTTTGAATATCTGAACCGCTTTGTTCAAAACTGGTATTATATTGAAGTTACCCGCTTCAGTCCTCTGCAATACTTTCTGTTAGCCTCAGTCTCTTTTTCAACCGTACTGCCGGCAGTACTGGGCACAAGGGAGTACCTGCTGACGTTTAGCTTTTTTGACCGCGCATTCGGAACATGGATAAAACTGCAACCTTCAAAACCGAAACTGCTGGCGCTTTTTTTTCTTATTCTGGCCGGGGCAAGTCTGGCCGGCATTGCAGTATTTCCAAACCTGCTGTATCCACTACTGTGGATTTCTCCTCTGGTGATTATCATTTGCTTGCAAACCCTGTTTGGTGAGCACCATCTTTTTGCTCCCCTGGCCCATGGTGATTGGCGCATTTTTGCAACCTCATCTCTGGCAGCACTCCTGTGCGGTTTTTTCTGGGAGTTGTGGAATTATTACAGCCTGGCCAAGTGGATATACTCGGTACCCTATGTCCAGCGTTTGCATCTGTTTGAGATGCCCCTACTTGGATTTGCCGGATACCTTCCTTTTGGACTGGAATGTGCGGTTCTAGGTAATTATGTTGCCCGGCTGATCACTCAGGTAAAAAGATGATAGTAATCATTTATTTTTTATGAACAGTCGGAGAAAATCATAAAATGAAAAAACCGGAAATAATGGCCCCTGCGGGTGATTGGATTAGTCTGCAGGCCGCTCTTGATGCCGGTTGCGATGCAGTATATTTCGGCGTCCAGGGGATGAATATGCGGGCCGGCACTAAAAACTTTCCCCTGTCAGCTCTGGGAAAAATAGCCGGAAAATGCCGTGGGTATAATGCTAAGGCATATCTTGCATTAAATATTCTCGTGTATGAAAATGAGATTGCACGCATAAAAAAAATTATTGCTAAAGCAAAACAAGCCTGCATTGATGCTGTAATATGTTCTGATTTTGCCGTTATCTGGGAGGCTCGCAAACAAAACATACCTGTTCATATTTCAACACAGATGTCGGTATCAAATTCAGAGAGTATTTGTTTCTTCTACAAAACATGCGGCGTCCAAAGGTTTGTTCTTGCCCGTGAATGTTCGCTGAAAGACATACACAAGATACAAAAAAACCTCTTCCACATTCTGGGAGCAGAGGCCGCGCAGATTGAACTGGAGGTCTTTGCACATGGTGCAATGTGCGTGTCAATTAGCGGGCGATGCCTTATATCGGAGTTCCTGTTCGGTAAATCAGCTAATAGGGGGGAATGTCTACAGCCCTGCAGAAGAAAGTACCGGGTAGTGGACAAGCAAGACCCTTACAGCCTTGACATCGGCAGCAATTATATCCTCAGCCCGAAAGATATTTGCACATTACCTTTTATTGAAAAATTGTTCCAGGCTGGAATCGCAAGTTTCAAGCTCGAAGGCCGAAACCGTAGCCCGGAATATGTCAGCACCGTTACGCAAGCGTACCGGCAGGCAGTTGACTTTTATTATCAGAACAGGAGAAAAAATGGTTTTCAAAAAGAGTTTGCAGCCTTAAAAAGAAAACTTACAATAGAGGTAAAAAAAGTATATAATAGAGATTTTTCCACAGGCTTTTATCTCGGCAAACCATTGAACCAGTGGACTACTGGGCCGGGCAGTCAGGCGCCTGTTCGCAAAGAGTATGTCGGGGTGGTTCAAAAATATTACCCAAAAGCTGCTGTTGCCGAAATCAAGGTTGAAAGCAACTCATTCAAGCTTGGCGATGACCTCCTTTTTCAAGGGCCGACAACGGGAATATATCCTCAGAAAGCCGGGTCAATCGAAGTTCAGCATGAAAAAATAGATGCTGTGCGCAAAGGCATGCTCATTGCCTTGAAAACAGAAAAACGTGTCCGTAAAAATGATAAGGTTTTTGTTATGAAACCGTCTCGATGAAACCTGTTCAATTAATATTTTTTACGGCTATGCACTATTCATTATAAGGAGAACGTATCAATGCAAAACGACGTACGCAAAATCACGGACATAATTTTACAGGCCGCCGAAAAGGCTCGCAAAGAAACAAGTAGCGCCCCGGAACCGGAGCTTACCCGCTCTGTCTCGTGGCCCATGCAGTGTACAGTCGGCCCCGGGCTTGAAGGCGCTATCGCATGTGAGAGCAAGGTAGGGTATGTGAATGGTTCAAAGGGATGGCTCATTTACCGCGGCTATGATATTTTTGATTTGTGTGCCCATTCGACTTTTGAGGAGGTCTCTTTTCTGCTTGTGCACGGACATCTGCCAACGGCACGAGAGCTGGAGACTTTCAATGCAAAGCTTGTCAGTTACCGCAGGTTGAATAAAACGCTGCGGCGGCTTATGGGGTTTGCCGTAGAACAGATGAATGCTATGGCTGTCCTGCGAATGGGCACGCTTTTAATGCGCCAGGAGTTTACCTACATGGACCAGGAGGAAGGACGTCCGACAACCAGTGATGCTATCAGCGCAGATGAGGATTCAATCCCCATGGAAACCACTCCTAAAGGTCACAAACACGCCATTTATGAGTTTAAAAATCAAGTCTTACGCAAAGGGCCTCAAAGGAAAAACCCCCTTCAAAACACATGGGGGGTTGAAGCCTGCTATCATCTCATTGCCGGGGTTGCAACAATCACTGCCGCCACTGCCCGCGTCCATCAGGGCAATATGCCCATTGAACCCGACCCCAACCTGAGCCACGCTGCAAATTTTCTCTATATGATGACCGGCCGCAAGCCAACCCCTGTGGAAGAACGTATTATGGACATTGCGCTTATTTTGCATGCCGATCATGGTATGAATGCCAGTACCTTTGCCTCCATGGTAACCGCATCGACGCTGAGCGATATCTACTTTTCGGTAGGCTCAGGCATTGCTGCCCTGAACGGACCCTTGCACGGGGGTGCTAACGAACAGGTTATTTACATGCTCAGGAAAATCGGCAGCCCCGAAAATGTTGCAGCCTGGACAGAAAAAACCCTGACAAAAAAGAAAAAGATATCGGGCTTTGGTCATCGTGTATATAATGCCTATGACCCCCGCGCCCGCATTCTTGGTCCTGTAGCTCGCTTTCTTACTCAGGCAAGCGGAGACTCAGCAACTCTTTTTGCAATTGCCCAAAAATTAGAAAAAGAAGTTATCACAAGGCTGGGCAAAGAGAAAAATATTTTTCCCAATGTTGACTTTTATTCCGGTATCGTCTATAGCGCTTTAGGAATCGCACCGGAAATATTTACCCCCATTTTTGCAGTAAGCCGGGTTTCGGGATGGACTGCACGTGTACTTGAATATCTACAGAACAATCGTATTTTCCGCCCCCGGGCACTCTATTCCGGCGACTTCGATAAAAGCTACGTCCCTCTTAACAAGCGCAGATAAGATCGAACTCAGACCGTTTATTGCATTCAAAGGCTGGGAGCCCTCATCCCTTTGGTTCCGGGAAACCAAGCTCGTTTCGGATCTGTCTATACGGAGTGGTAAAGCTGTAGTCCCGGTTTCTCAGGATAAGCCTTTCAGCAATCTTTCTACCCGGCCTGGCCTTTCTAAAACAGTACAATGAGATAAGCTCTGGTTTGGCAAAACGCGGTATCACATCAACCCGTCTGTCTAAGTAAAAACTGAATTTTTGGGCGGCCTCTACTACTCTGGCGGCATACCGGCAGGGATAGACTGTCGCAAAAAACCCCCCGTCAACAACATGTTCTGATGCACACTGAAAATAATGTTCAATGTTTCCATTTAGCTCAAAGCGCACCGCAGCCTTGTCTCTATTGGGACTTACAGGTCCCTCTTTCGTTTCATAATAGGGTGGCGATGACGTTATGAGGGGGAAGCGTTTTTTAAGGGGAATATTACGTATATCAGCGCATACCAGGTTGAATCGATTGGTGAGCCCGTTTGTGATCAGGGACTTCCTGCCGAGACCCAGGCGCTGCTTATTGAGCTCAATGCCTGTGCCCTGCATTAAGGGGAAGGCCCACAGGATTATCATTGGAACCGAACAAAGGCCTGAACCAAGGTCGAGAAACCTTTGGACCACCAAACGGTTTTGCTTGACAGTTCTCACAGAAAGCCATGCAATAAGCATGTCATCTGTTGTGTAGCGTTGTCCGGCCTCCGGCTGGAAAATTATGTAATCGCCCGAGAGCGTATCAATACGTGTCATCGGATGTACTGATTACATAAACTGGGACATGAACCGTTCAACATCAATTTTCAAATCATAAATCTCCGCCATTATCGCCAGGAACTCTTCCTCGGCACATCCCAGAGAGGTCTGTATTGCACTGGCTAACTCATGTTTTACATCTTCATGCAAAGCAGACGTTGACAGAACAGAAACAAGGTTTCCTATACAAATCATCCTGACAAAGGCCGCCGAAGCAGTGTCAGACTTTATATTTTTCAAATCTTGCAGCGTATGAGATTCACACGCATCTCTAATTTTTATAGGCAGCCTCCAGTGATCACACAGCAGTGTGCCCAGGTAAGCACTTGCCGGCACTGACAGTTTTTCTTCTGCCTCACTAAAAGTTATCCCCTGTTCTTCCTGGCAGCTTTTAATTGCCTGATAGTGCTTGGGGAAAAACTTCAAATATACTAACTTGCCGATATCATGTAATATAGCAGCAGACCATAGCTCCTCAAAGGATAAATGCTGTTCGAATTTCTTTGCCAGATGTTTTGTGCAAATTGCCGTATAAAAAGAATGGTACCAAAACGAGTTCAGTTCATTTTTTTCAGTCACACCTATCGTGTTAATAACGGACAGGGATAGAACCATCCGATAAACCTCATTGAGCCCCAGAAAGGTTATTGCAAACTGAACCTCGGCAACCTCCCGTGGAAGGCTATAGTAAGAAGAGTTCACCACTTTAAGGATCTGGGCAACAAGGCCGGGGTCTCCGCTAATATGCTCTACTATTTTCCCCATTTGAATATTATCGCTTTGAATCATTTTCTGAATCTCATGTACCACTTGTGGCAGGGCCGGCAACGTGCAATGTTGTCTCAGAAATGTTTTAGAGTCTATTTCAATAAGTGGTAAATTTTCCATATGTTCTTTCTCCGATTACAAAGTTTGACCTGTCCAGTCCATGCATCAGTATCTATCGGTCAAACAGGCTAAAACATTATAATATATTTATTTTTTAAAAGTACTGTGAACAAGCCGGCAAAACATAGTACAGCTTCAACAGTTATGTTATCGGTTCAACCGCCGGAAACAGTCGGTTCGAGTGCAAAGGCGCTGTGAGCCCCCGTGAAGTTTCTGTCTGGTGTAATAGTTTGTGTCGACCCCTGGTATAACTCTAAAAATGGTGGTTTGCTGGAGACCCATTATCAAACAAGTATATCAAGGATGGTACCAACCATTTGATCCTGCGTCTGAACTAAACTTGCATTGGCGGTATAGCCGTGTTGGGCAAGCTTCATCTGAATAAACTCTTCTACCCAGTTGACATTTGACATCTCTACAAATTGTTCAGTATCGGGAAGACCTTCTGGAGCGGGGATTATATCACCGGGGGTATCTGACTGAGTTACCTTTACCCCCGGTTGCCCACCAGCAGTTGTTTCAACCGTTGCAGTGCTTTTTTTAAATCCAGGGGTATTGGCATTGGCAATGTTGTGAGCAGCAACTGCTGCTTTTTCAGCATTTGCCAACAAACCAGCCAGGGCGGAATGAAGGGGATATACTTGCATAGCAGATGCCCTTACAACAATAAGGGTCTATTTTATATATAATCACCTCGATTGAATTTTATAACCTCAACAGATGAGCGAATAAGTGTCTCGTCAAGGATTTCCTTGATTCCATCTCCGGGAGGAAGGGCGGCAGAAAGCTGTTTCATGTTTTCTGTCTCAGTCTGCATCCGGGACACCAGTGGCGCAAGCTCTTTGAGCGATGTTTTACTAGAGCTGAGCTGTACACTGTATTCTTCCATAATATCCAGAAATTGTGACACCAGTGAAACCACTTCTTCTCTGTCAGACGGGGGATTAAACAATAGCGGCGGCGGCTGTTTAACTGTGGGGGTAGTTTTGTTTTCAGATCGAGCAGTTGTTGCGTTCTGCATTTTTTTATTTAAAATTTCATCAAATTTTTGTTTTCCGTTTTTTACCGTTTTCTGGTTTTGGGGAATAATTATGTTCTTTACATTTTCTGTATCTGTTATCTTCATAATGTAATTCTCCATCCTTGAAAAATTATATATCTTACTATATAAATATCGACGAATTATGAGAAAAAGTAAAGGGTTTTTTAGGAGATATGTTTCAAAAACCATTGGAGACTTTTCTGTAATGCCCTTTGACGATCAGGGGATTTACTAAGAGAATGATCCCCGGCTGGCAGAATTATGAGCTCTTTGGGATCATTTACACCCCAAAAAATTTTCTTTGCATGCTGCCACGACACAACCGCGTCATGTTCTCCCTGAATAATCTGAACAGTATGAAGATTCTTCAAAACTGTCGAAAGATTATATGTTTTTGCATCAGAAAAAAAATTTTTTTTAAGTATTTTTAAATCACTCTCAGGGATATTGCGGCTAATCTCCCTGAGATCAAAAGGCGTAGCCCATATGGAAAGGGCCTTTACAGGGTTTTTACGAGCATAAAAAAGGGCTACAAACCCGCCCAGCGAACTTCCAAGTATACCAATCTCTTTACCCAGTTTGGGATGGTTGGCTGCATACTCTCCAACAGTTTCCAGTTCGCAAAGCCGTCCAGACACCGTGGTATCTGAAATGCTGCCGGAACTGTCCCCGCAGCCGCCGAAATCAAAACGGATTACAGCAATCCCGGCTTGAGTAAAACAATCTGCAATTGCTGTAAACTTATCGCTTTCCTTAGAACTAAAAAGCCCATGACACGTAATTACACAGGGAGGGTTATGGTTCTTGGGAAAGTGAAGCACTCCCACAATATTCCTGCCATCTATGCAAAGCTCAAATTGTTCTTTCATAATACCCACGGATGGTTGTTTGCTTAAAATTTTTTTTCGGCTCTTTTCCCTTCAAAAAAATTATGATAAACACTATTACTGACCGACAATTAAAACTGTGGATTTGGAGGTTGGGTTCGCCCCTGTTTGGGCAGCAAGGGCAGTGCGAGCCCAACTTACGCCCAATTTTAATTGTCCTCATGCACTATAGATATTTTATATACAGCTAAAAGTTTTAGTCCGCTTGCCGTATAAAAGATGCTAATTGTAGCAATATAACAAAAAAGGAGTTGTCATGGAAGAACATCGTAAATTTCAAAGATTTTCGGTTGACTTGCAAGCTCATTTCAGTATTTCCGGCAGTAATGACAGAAGTGAAGAATGTAGAATCATCGAGTTAAGCAAAGAAGGCCTGCGACTGCTGTTTAAAGAAAGGATACGTTTTGGGCAAAATCTCGCCCTGAGCCTGGAGCTCCCCACACATAAAACACCCATACATGCTGACATTGTTTTACGCTGGTCTAAACAGTTATATGATGAAATAAAGTTTGAATATATGGCCGGAGCAGAATTTACACAGATAGCACAGGAAGACCAACAGGCAATCCTGCACTATGCGCAATCATGTTCTTGAAAAGACATCTGACAGTATGCCAGCGTGTCTTCTTTATATTCTTATGGTTCTAGAGGTGATGCTATATGGATGCTGCAATAGTTGAGTTTACATCCTACCCTGAATCGGTTAGAATAGCTTTAGACGAAATTAATGCTCACGAAATTCTTGCACAACAGTCTGCAATACTCATTAAACCGAATCTGGTTAATTCCTCACCGCACCCGGTTACGACATCGGTAGAGTGCTGCAGTGCAGTGATTCAATATGTTCAATCCTGCTCAAAAGCGGCTATCGTCATCGCTGAAGGCTGCGGTGACAACACCTGTGAAACCGACGAAATTTTTAAAAAGCTGGGATATACCGATATGGCGAACCACCTTAGGGTTCAGCTTATTGATTTAAACCAGGCTCCTCTCAGGGAGTTGAAAAATACTGATAGTTCTCTGTTTCCCAAAATGTATCTTCCTGAAATTGCTTTTAGCCATTTTATTTTTTCATTGCCGGTGCTTAAGGCCCATACTCTTGCTACCATTACCGGCACACGTAAAAACATGATGGGCTTTGCCCCGCCAAAGTATTTTTCAGGAAAATCCGGGGTGTGGAAAAAAGCAGCATTTCACGCCCATATTCACAAGGCAATTACGGAACTAAACAGATACCGCAGTCCGGATCTTTCCTTGCTGGATGCCAGTATTGGGCTGGCAGAGCATCATCTTGGAGGCCCCCCTTGTTCGCCCCCGGCAAACAAAATTATAGCAAGTTTCAATCCTGTGGAGGTAGATCGTCACGCAGCGCAGATGCTCGGCTGTAACTGGAAAAAAATACCGCATTTGTTATAAAATATATTCACAGAGGGTACCGTAATGGCAATTTTGCATACTCACGACATAGTAATTGTAGGTTCAGGACTTGCCGGGTTGCGTGCTGCCCTTGAAACAACAGGCCCTGCAGATGTTGCCCTCATAAGTAAAGTCTATCCAACACGGTCCCATTCCGGTGCTGCCCAGGGCGGTATTGCAGCAGCTTTGGGAAACGAGGAGCCGGATTCCTGGGAGTGGCACTGCTTTGATACCGTAAAAGGCAGTGACTATCTTGCCGACCAGGATGCTGCCGAGGTGCTGGCCCAAGATGCAATCCGGGCAGTCTATGAGCTTGAAAATATGGGAGTGCCTTTTAACCGAACTCAGCATGGGACCATAGCTCAAAGGGCTTTTGGCGGGCATACCCGTGAACATGGCAAAGCCGCAGTAAAGCGGGCCTGCCATGCCGCTGATCGAACAGGCCGTGTTATTTTAGATACCCTGTACAGCCAGGTCATTCGCAAAGGCATTAATGTGTACCCAGAGTTTTTACTTCTGGATATTATGCGAAACAAACAGCAGGTTGTCGGTCTTGTGACCTATGACCTGGCAACCGGGGAACTGCATATTTTTCATACTAAGGCTGTAATGCTGGCCACCGGGGGAGCCGGTAAAGTTTTTAAGACTACCTCCAATTGCTTTGCCAATACCGGTGATGGTATGTACCTGGCTTACAGGGCCGGTGTGCCTCTTCAGGACATGGAATTTGTTCAGTTTCACCCGACCGGGATCGCGGGACTTGGCGTGCTTATTACCGAAGCAGCCCGGGGTGAAGGCGGGGTTCTGCGCAATCAAGAAGGACAGCGTTTTATGGAAAAGTATGCCCCTACCATTAAAGACCTGGCACCCCGCGACGTAGTATCGCGGGCCATCATGACAGAGGTGCGTGCAGGCCGGGGCATCAATGGCCGTGATTACGTTCATCTGGACTTAACCCATTTGGGTGCCGAAAAACTGGCTGAAAAGCTTTCCGACATTTCCTCATTTGCCCGTATCTACCTTGGGCTGGATCCTGTAGAGCAGCCTATTCCCGTACAGCCGACGTGCCACTATATAATGGGCGGTATCCCAACTAATGTAAACGGGCAGGTGCTTGACATTCATCAACAGGTAGTCCCCGGTCTGTATGCTGCCGGAGAATGCTCCTGTGTTTCGGTGCACGGGGCCAACCGGCTGGGATGCAATTCACTGCTTGATCTGGTTGTCTATGGCCGGCGTTCAGGCAAACAGATCCTGCAGGATCTGAAAAACCTGACATTAAGCCCCCTTCCTCAGCTTCCTGAAGAAACAGCCAAAACAAATATTACTAAACTCAAGGAACGTACCACCGGGGTAAAGGCCGGCACGATCCGCAGCAAGCTGCAGTACTGTATGATGGAGCATTGTTCCGTCTTTCGTACAAAGGACCATCTTGAATCAGCTCTTGCAATAGTTCAGGATCTAAAAGATCACTATGAAGCTGAATGCTGTCTGGATTACCAGGGAGCTCAATTTAATTATGCCCTTGTTGAAGCCCTGGAACTGCAAAGCTTGCTGGGGCTCTCAGAAACAATCCTGGTTTCTGCCCTGACGCGCACCGAAAGCCGGGGGGCTCATTTTCGGGAAGATTACCCTGAGCGTGACGACACTCACTGGCTCAAACATACACTGATTCAAGCTGCAGACCCCCAGCCGCAGCTCTCATACAAGCCGGTAACCATAACACGCTTCAAACCAAAACCACGGGTATATTGACATGGATATTAAAATTAAAGTACAGCGTTTTGATTCCAAGATTAACCGTGAGCCTTATTTTCAGACATACGATATTGCTGCTGAACCAAATGAACGTATCCTTGACTGTCTGAACAGAATCAGGTGGGCACAGGACGGCAGTCTGGCCTATCGCATGTCGTGCGGGCACGGGGTATGCGGTTCTGATGCCATGCGCATCAACGGTATCTGTTCACTTGCTTGCCAGAAACTGGTCAAGGACTGTAAAGGCCCTGATATCGTTGTAGAGCCTTTACCTAATTTTGTAGTAATCAAAGATCTTATAGTTAATATGGAGCCTTTTTTTGCACGGGTTAACCAGGTTCGTCCCTACCTTATTGCTGCAGCTGAAGCTGCCAGTAAGGAGTTCAAGCAACTGCCTGAAGATCGTAAAAAACTTGACGGGGTTATCCGCTGTATTCTGTGCGCCTGCTGCACAGGGGCCTGCCCAAATGTTACTGCCAATGCAAAATTCCTGGGACCGGCCCCACTTGTCCAGGCCTTTCGCTGTATTTTTGACTCACGGGACAGTCAACATCTGGAACGCCTTAAACAAGTCGATCATTCAGATGGTGCCTGGGGGTGTGATAATCTCTTTAAATGCACGCAGGTATGCCCCAAGGAAATTCTGGTAACCAAGTCTATTAATCTGATTAAACAGGAAATTGAAAAGAGTTTGCGGTAACAGCATGTATGCTCAAAGTACCTGGCCCGCATATAAATGAGTAATGAGAAACGAGCAATGAGAAAACTGATTGCTGAGTATTCCTGACAGGATATATAGGATTGACATGATTTTTCAACATGGCAGCGGCCATGTTGAAAACAACCTCCGGTTCATCCAGTAAATCCGGTCTAAGAAAAAATAACTGGTTGCTGGT
>JANQFE010000134.1 GCA_028278025.1 Thermodesulfobacteriota bacterium
AGTGGTAGGTCCAAAAAGGACGCGTTTTTCCAAAAAAGCTCTTCATTTCAATGGCATGGTTTGAGCAAAACCTAGCACATCTACCGCAGGACACGCATCTATTATTGGCGAACATAATTTTGGCCATGGTTGTTTTGCCATAAAGCAGATAGATAATTGGAAATATGGGGATTAGCCAAAACAAAAGAACAGTCCATATCCCTTCATACAGGTTGTTCAAAGTAAAAATGACACGCTTGCCAGATATTATAGGGGCTAAATAAAATCCGATCTTGCTCTTAACTTTTTCTGAAATTCTTTCCACAGTATTAGGAGCAAGGCTGGAGTGAAGATTGTTCATATTAGCGGCCATGTCTAAACTAAAAAAACCACGAACGTCATATCCCTTGAAAAAGAGAACTATGGCAGCAAAAAAATTAGAAAATCCTGCGGCACCTGGTATTTTTACAGGTCCGATATAGAAAGCACCACGGGTGGCAAGTGATAGGACCGGCGTCTTCTTTTTATGGTGCATCCTGAACAGAAATTTTATCATAGACCAGGGCGGCATAAATCCATGGGTTGGAAATAATACAGCTATCAGTCGCCGGCCTGAATCATGAAAATCATCTTGGAAATCTGCATCCTCGATCGATTTGAGACTGGTCTCAATTTCATATCTTTCAAAATAATCCTTTATCCAGCATCCAACTCGGTATGTGTTGCCGGTTCCGCTTAAAACATACAACAAGGATGTTTCAAAAGATTTCATTTCAATATAATATTATTCCTAAAACACTTGAGATATTAATCATTATTAAAAATTGTTATTCGGGTATTCTGTTTATCGAATCATATAACGGTCCTGAATTAAGTGGCCAGGACCCCTACGAAGCAGGTGGTCTGGTCCGCTTCAATGAATTGTTAGGCGGTGCCCCCTTCTTGTTTTTTACATTTGACGGCGAACCATCCTTTATTCTTTTCCTCAAGTGCATCGAATTCCGAGTACCCAACACCTTCCAATACTTCTCGAAATTCTTCGATGCTTAGATACGTCATTCCAATGGCATCTACAATACGCTGATTTCTGCGTTCGTATTTTTCGTTTTTATAAACGGCTCCCACGATAAGGAGTTGTCCGTTTTGCTTCGTAACTCGATGAACCTCTTTGAGGTCATTACGAAAATCTGGCCAGAAATAGTGGGTCTCAAAAGCGGTGATGAGACCAAAAGCACCATCGCTGAATCTCATCGAAGAGACAGCCTCTTGAAATATTTCCACTCGTCCTTCGTTAATAAGCGCACGATTCTTCTTCCTGGCCACTACAACAGCATCTGGCGAATAGTCAATGCCAACGACTTTGCCATCTGTAGCGATTCTTGCAAGTCGCCCGACAGTCTTTCCGCCGCCACATCCAATGTCAAGTGCGTCTATATCACTTGCGATGTCGATAAAGCTTAAACCCCATCTCGTGAGGCCGGAATGCTCAAAATTCATTCCCCTAGCGAGAAATCGACCAAATCGTCCACTAGGCTTTTTGCACTGACTTAGCACTCTGTTTAACAAGCTCATACAAGATTCTTTTCTATCTACAGTGTTGCTCTGATGGTTCGATTTTATTTGATTCGAACAAGATTGTTACAGCACACAACGTCAATGCCTCTGATGTCCAATTCATTAATCAGTGGGTTAATACCTACAGAATCAGAACCATAATGTCCGGTTACAATGAGATTTCCTTTGTTTTCGCTTCTTAACATATCCTCTTGTTCTTTTTGAAATGGAAACAAATGAATATAGACAACAGTGTCAACCCCTGCTTCAAAAAGTGCATTTGCAACAGAATAACCACCATTTGTTCCTGCACCATGCATAACAAAAACTTTTCCGGCTTTATTTTCAGGTGAACCGCAAATCAATTGGACGGTTTCGTCCGACTTTTCTATCTCAGGTATCATTGAATATGATTCAATAAGCTGCGCAATTTGTTCTTGTGCATCGAATTGGTCAGCGGTCTTTTGCAGGACACCTCTTCCAACTTCATCACATGCAAGATGAATATTCATTAATGGAATATCAAATTCCTGTGCCTCCGTTACAATATCATCATACGTTACTCCGGTGGATACCTGCTGAACTATAAACTGCCAGAACATCTTGTTTTCATCCGATGCCTGTTCAGCAATAGCAGGATCAACACCGGCAGATACAAGCAATTCTTTATGACGATCAAGGACTTTTATAAAACCATCGTCAAGCATCATATATGGGGGATGATGTGAAATCACAAGGTCGAATCCATTTTGTTTGGCATTGATAAGATCATCCTTGCTAATATCAATACCAAAAAGAATTTTTTTAATATTATCGCCTGGATTGTAAATCCGGCTATCTGCGGGTACATCATTGAAACCAGCCAGCTCCAATGACAAATTCATTATTTCTTGGGTATTCATAAATAATCTTTTTGTACCATCGAACGATCAAGCTCAGCGGCGCGGCTTGTCCGCGTCCGCTGAAGCGCCATGTTCGGCACTAATCAATGTCTTTCTGAAAACGACCTGTCCGTCGTCAAGGTAACCATCTTTATACCAACCAAGATGTAAATAAAATCCTACTGCTCGAAGTTCAGATTCCGGCCCTGTCGAAAGCCACGCTTTTTGAACTCCCCCTCTACGCAATCCCTCTTCGGTGGCATCCATAAGCGTCCGTCCAAACCCGTTGCCTTCGAATTCAGGTTTTACAAAACAGGCGAAATTATTATTGCTTATAGCTTTTTGAACAATTTATGTCAACGCTTCGGGTGATGAGCGGCCGATCAGGCCGCCTCAATCGACCCGCTTATTCTGTCGTATATCCGATTCAGTTGGTCAATTCCTTCACGAGTTCTATAGGATTCGAAAGCATTAGCTGGTGATCACCTTCTATAGGTATTGGAAGCACGCCGGCTTTCAGGGCATATTGTCTTGCCTGATACTCATTAATAGCTCTGTCCTTAGTCCCGCGGTAATACCGAATTCGCCCATCTAGACACGAACGCCAATCGTTTTCATATCTCACAACGCCAAAATACGGCAGTGCCGGTTCACGACATAGAAATTTGGCCCCGATATCTTCTTCGATTTCATCGCATTGATTCTCTTGGGAGCAGTTAAACAGATCCACCTTAGCATCACCTGGAAACTCAAAGTCGCCAGTCTTCTGTACAGCCGTACGTAGTTTAGCCTGAAAGGACGTGGGAAGAAGCGAATAAGTTGTTTCCCCTTCGTTAGCTATATTGGCTGCTATAAAAACAAGTCTCTCGATTTTTTCAACGCATCGTGATACAGCGACTGCACCATGTATACCAGCAAAACTATGGCAGACTAACCGACACTTGTTATTGAATTTATGCAAGGCTTTGAGAACGGCATCTACATAATGCGCAAGGCATATCTGAGCGATATTACCAAGACAACCATCCCGGCCGGGAAGTGATATTGCTTGAACGAGGTGCCCTTCTTTTTTTAATAGGCTAACAAGCTCTGACCACACATTCGATTTCTGAAAAGCACCATGCAAAAGCAAGTATTCCATACTCTGTCAAGTTCCTTTATTGTTATACGATTTCGGTACGACAGAATGCGGAGCGAATATTTTTTGACCTATAAGTTTTCCAGTTTTTAGACAAGCATCCGGGTCTGACATAAAAAGCAGTTCAGATGTTAAAACTGGTGCGCCGCAATAATCGAAAATACCGTGGTCAATCTGTGTTTTCATAGCGCCGAAATATCCATGTCTCGCGTAAGTGCGCATATCCGACCCTGCAATTGCGACAATATGAACAGGCAAGTGTTGCATCTTTTTAATAAGCCTATCACTGGAAGTGTCATCATAAGCCCAACCATTCGTGAAGACACGGTCAATCCATCCTTTTAACAAGGCAGGGAACGACCACCAATAAATAGGGTAGACCAGCACAAGTGCGTCAGCGCGGCTGATTCTTTCCTGTTCGGCAATAATATCGGGGATGGGGTCAATTTCTCCATTCGCCATGGAAATATCTTGCGCTGTAAAACAAGGATCAAATCCTTCGGCAGCAAGATCAGCAATTTCTGAAGTGTTATCTTCGTCAGCAGCAGAAACCCCTTTGGCGACCTGCGATGCAATACCATGTGTCAGTGATTTTGGGTTTGGATGGGCAATAACAATGAGGGCAAGCACCCTTTTACTCCTAAACGTTTGATTTCTCTGTGGTCTAACTTCATAACGTTAAAGCAACTTTTGACATAACGTCGTAAATAACCGGATGGCAAAAGGCGTAGAGCGGCACAGCTTTTGCCAGTCCGAGTTGATGCGGTTTTTAGTCCATCTTATTAATTCTATGCAGGAAATCATCCCACAACTCTTCTAATTTTTTATGATATGCGGCTTCAATAACGGTGGTAAGCCGATCACCATTTCCAACTCCCAGCAGGAGTTTCTGATATCCAGATTCGTTTGTAGTTTCCAAAAATTTTATAAACATCATGCTTTGACGGTAAAACATATGAGGCTTTAGACCGAAATCGCTGGGTGTTTTTTTGAAAACAAACCCATCCGCTTTGTTTGGGACAAGATGCTTTCCTGCTATCAGAAACTCAGTCGCCTGTTCTTGTGATATTAAATGAGCACCTCCGCCATTTGAAACACTAGTTGCTAACCCCTCCTTGAACCACATGGGTAACCTGTTCATTTTGAAAAGGCCTATTTGTTGTTGCAGATGCAAATGTGACAACTCATGCGTCAGGTACTTTCCTGCAATCTGATCACCGTATTCAAATATACGAGGAGAGAGAAATAGTTTTGTCAACACTCCCGCACGAACATCAGCGCCGTAAAATCTCTTAAAGCTTTCCCTTGATGCGCAAACATATATGCGAACAGGTTTCACAAAATGGCGGTACTGCTTTCTCTCAATTTGCTTAATGGCTGTTGGGAGAAATGTAGCAACTTTATCAGCAAGGCATTCGGCACCCGGTTCAAAAAGGACTCTATTATCATTCAAATTCGAAACAAAATGGTCAGTCGATCTCAAGGCCGCTACTGAATGGCGAACAAATAGGCAGCCTACTACTGATAGCAAAACGAAGATAAGCGCAACTGTAGCTATTGAAAAATATGCTTTGGGGGGCAAATCGTTTTTTGTCATATCTCAAATATCCAATCTTCTCTATTCTTGGGCTAACGCTGAGCTCAGGGTTTGCAAAATACGAAGCGAGGAACGAGCGCAGCTTTTTGCTGTCCGAGTGAATTTGCCTTGTTAGCCCTTGTAGTATTGTTTAAATTCATCAGAAGGCTCACGGTCAGAATATATGTAAACAGAATTCCCAATAGGATCAATTATTGAAAATCCTCTATCACCCCACGGGTGATCTTCTAATGGCATTGCGGTTTGCAAGCCAGCCTTGATTAATCTGGTGTGCTCTGCATCAACATCATCAACTTTGAAGTTGAGCATGACGCCTGCTCCACCAAATGTCGGCATGTTCTCCTGTGGTTGCATAAACTGAATAGTGGGACCATCTTTACCAATTCTTAAATTGACATACCAGCCACAATCAAAAATGGTGTCCGCTGCAAAATGTCGGCTATAAAATTCACGACATTCATCTACATTATTCGTGCAGAAACATGTGGATAATTCATTCGTTTTCATGTCATCTCCTTTTGCGGGCTAGCGTGAGTTTCACCGGTTGCCGAAACGCGCAGCGTGTAGGCAATCCGCGTGCAAACTATGGTTGGGCCTGCATTATTTTTTTATAATTTACTTCTTGAACATATAGATCGCCCATCCAAACGTCTCTCGTCCCCACCTCAAGTAATTTTCCCTATTTTCACGTATTCGTTTCAATACCTCTTCCACATCAGCATCATCCGGGTTCTCACTAGCCCATTTATCCGCTGCATACCATTGCAACCCTTCATACCTATCCCAATCATCTTGGTTGCTTACCAATGTGTAGACAAGCTTCAAACCGAGCTCTTGCCCAACCTTCATATTTTCGTAATGCGTACCATATGCACTATGTTTTTCACCGATAGCCTCCAAATACTCAGCCGCCGGCTCTCGCTGCCAATACGGCTCTCCAACGATCACCCAACCTCCGGGCGCTGCCATCTCATTCAAGGCCTTCAACGTTCCTCTATGCCCGCCATAAATCCAACTAGCTCCGATACAGGCCACCAAATTGAAACTTCCCCGCGGCTTCGGCTCATAATCCGCTCCGTCCATCTCCACGAAACTCAACTGAGCATTTGGAATACGTTGTTGATGTTTTTTCTTGGCATCTGAAACACAATATGGTGAGAGATCGACTCCTATTCCTTCAATATCATATTGCTCTGCCAACCGGATGATAAATTCTCCCTTACCTGTTGCAATTTCAAGCACGCGATCATTAGGCTCTAATCGCAGGAGTGTGACCAATTCCTCGAACTTTTCAATACTCATCGGGTTGCAAAAAACGTGTTCCCGATGTGTAATATCAAAAAATCTCCATCGTTCCATCTTCAACCTCTTTTTCGACAAGTGGCCCAACGATTGAATTCAGCGTTGCCATATGGCGTCCGCTGGAATGCCTGGTTATAGGTCCTGATTGTTTATTTCTAATTTGAATTGCTGAAATATATCGACGGCCTTCTGTACCAACGGAATCAGGCGACTGGGAAAAAGATCGAGTGCGTATGCATGGCTGAAGAAGTGACGAAATGCGAGAAAAGGGCTAAGTTCAGTAATAAGTTTTTCGGAGAGGATGTTGTTTTGTCCGGCGGCCAGTAACAGATCACGGTGCCATGATGAACCCTCAGGTATAGAGATATTTTTAGCCTTGAATGCCTGCTTTAGAACATTTTCCAGGCCATTATAGAAAGTGTGCAAAAGTGCGGAAAGGGTGTATTCAATGGTCTCATACTCGGCTTCAATACGCAAGTGGTAATCAGGCATAGAGCACAACCCCCTCCTGTAAGACCAATTCAGTGAATTTTGTCTTTTTAGAAAGGTCCACGACATCGACTGGTTTAGATAGCGCACAGAGCAACTCACCGTAGAAGGCGTAAAAATCCTTGTCCGGTATACCTTCAACTGCAATATCGATATCCCTGCTTTCAACCGTATCGGAAAGTGCTGAGCCGAACAATAACACACGTGAGGCGTGGTATTTCCGGGCGAGATCCTGAATTGTTTTTTTTTCTTTATCGGCAATCATGAATGCACAATATCATTTTTCAGCTAATTTATCTATATCTCTTTTCATAACACACGGGATATTGGATGACCGCCTAGGCCGTCCCAAATGATCCCATCTTTTAGTGTAATAGATTAAAAACTTAGCCTGACCCCCCAGGTTCTTGGCCCCTCAGGATGTCCGTTTACATTTCCGGTTCATCATCCTGCAGAATATCAGGCGTCAGCAATATTACCAGTTCCGTAATCTTAGCCTGCCTCGGCCTGCCCTTGAAAAGGTAGCTGATCAGCGGGATATCACCTAAAATAGTCAGCCGGTTACTGTCGTTTATGTCCGTGGTAGCCTGAAATCCGCCCAGCAGAAGCGTTGTACCATCCGCTGCAAACGTTGTCAGGCTTGTCTCCTGAAGCGTGATATCATCACTTGCAGAGATAATCCCAAGGTACAGGTTTACATAGCTGGTCCCGAAAGTCTGATCCATTGCATCACCTTTGGTAATCACACCGTTTGAATCCATATCAGGAGCAAGTACTATATTCAATTCTTCTTCCGTTTCATCCTGGGAAAAAACATTCAGATTAAGCACATCAATTGCAAGCTGCTCAGTTGAATCCTGGGTCACCTCGGCAAGCATGGTGCCGACAAGCACTTGCTGAACAGTCTGCAGAGCTGCCTGTTCACGTTTCTTGGCAACATCTGATTGAATGATCATACCCTCAACAGCAAGGGTAATGAAATCATCTGCCGGAGGCTGTATAACGCAGCTGTAAAAACCAAGACAGACAAAACACACTATACCAAGCAACCATACAGTCTTATGCTTTCTCATATGTCCTCCTTTCTTTAACAGTATTGTTCAGAACGAAACCGCAATTATACTGATTAATTCTACTTAATTATTTGACAAACAATGGCTATTGTCAATCTGGAGAGAATAAAAAAGGAAATGCTCAAATATACAAAAGGCAGAAAGAGAAAAAAGGAGGGGTCCAAAACTCTTTCTGCCTTATATAGTAAATGTCCTGAGCCAGGACATTTAAGTATATGTTAAATATGAATTTTAAATGTAAATAAAATATTACCGAATTGTAAATAAAGTGTAAATTATTACCCTGTCAACAATTGAAGCCGTCCAGGGTGTACCCAGCCTAAAGCTGCCGCAGTTTTGCTTTAAAAACCTCCAAAGGCTGCGCACCGACAATGGAGTAGTGCTGTTCAATAATGAATACCGGAACAGCGGTAATACCGAATTCATAGGCTTCTTGAGCAGACCTGTGGAGCTGCGCTGCATAGCGCTGCTGCTGCAAAGCAGTCTGCAATTCTTTTGCATCGAGGCCCACTTTGCCGGCAATCGTTCCCAGGACATCAGAATTTCCAATGTCCTGTAGTTCGGTAAAATATGAACGCAACAGGGCCTCGTGAAATTCATCAAATTTGCCCTGGTCCCGGGCATATTCGGCTGCCTGCAGTGCCAATTTCGAGTTGGCAAGCAGGGTAACATTACCGAATTCAATACCAAACTGAGCTCCTTTCATTCGAAGGTCCCTGTACATCTCTTCCCAGTCAATGTGAGGCAGACGTTCAGCAAGCAGGACACCTGCCGGTGGAGTTTCAGGATGAATTTCATAGCCCAGCCACTCGTCCACGATATCAAATTCTTCTTTGAGAGTATCGACAATACCTTTGCCGACATAGCAGAAGGGTCAGATATAATCTGAAAATATGCGCACTGAAATACTCATGTGGCGGCCCTCTTAATTGTTAAAAAGTATTTAGACATTCGGCAGTAAGGTAACTATTGCAGTTAACAACCCGGTATTTAAAGACTGAACTGCATCTCCGCTCAAGCGGGAATGACAAGCAACTGTATAGTATGTTATGGTTCAAACAACAGACTGTCATTTATTCCAAAAATACTACTTCTTGTTTAGCGTGCACACGGAATCGTAATGGAAAAAGCAGTCCCCTTACCGGGCCGGCTTTCAATATTGATAAACCCATTATAACGATTCACAATACTTTTCACTATAGGCAATCCGAGACCGGTACCATCCTGAACTATTTTTTTTGCCCGGGCTGTACGGTGGAATTCATCAAAAATCTTGTCGATTTCAGCGGGTTCGATACCGATGCCCGTATCCTTAACAAGAATGCTGATGTGCTCGGCATTACGCTGCAGCGCAAACTCAACCCGGCCACCCTCCGGCGTATAGCGCAGTGCATTCTCTAGCAGGTTTGAGAAAAGACGCTGAAAATCTCCCGGGGTTTCCCGGTATACAAGCGGGGCCGGCGGCGAAATGTATTTAATTGAGACTCCTTTTTTCTGGAAGAGCATTTCAAAAAGCTTTACTGTTTCCTGGGCTACTTCATCAAGTCGTATGCCAACCGGATTCTGGTCCTGAGCAGTTGCCTGACCTTCGGCAAGGCTGAGAACATCCTTGATAAGCACCAGAAGCTGTTCCTGTTTGGCAATACACCGCTTTAGAATGTCTTGCTGTTTTTGAGAAATATCCCCGGCATACCCTTCTGTCACAGCAGACAAAAGGCTCTGTACGGCAAATACCGGAGCCCTCAGGTCATGACTCATTTTGTGAGCCAGCAGGATATTTTTTTTGTTTGTCTTTTCCAGCTTCCGCCAGGTTTTGACATTATCCAGGCTCACCGCCACGTCGTTTGCCAGTATCTTTAAGAACGAAATCTCATCAGTAGTGAATCGCCGCGGCTCTGCTGAATAGAGTCTCAAGTCGCCTTTGACCTCACCCTTGTAGGCCAATGGTATGGAAACAATTGATCTAACACCCTCCTCAACAGCCTCCCGGGGATACACAATACGCGGGTCGGTCTGAACATCTTCTACCATAACAACTTCATCAAAGTTCCTGGGGAAAATGCCATCGCCCCTTTTAACCGGGCCTTTATTTAAAAAAGTTTCAGACAATCCGAATGATGCCGTGGGGGCAAGCTCTTCTTCAGCTTCACGCACAAGGCGTATAATCGCACCCTTGGCGTGCATAATACGGGTGCTCTCCTGGGCAATTATATCAAGTATGGCGTCAATATCATTGCGTGAAGCCATCGTTTTGGTAGTTTCATACAGCGTTTCCATCCTTGTTAGAGATTCCTGCAGCCTCCGGCTCAACAGAAGCACATCATTCTCTCTCTCCCTGAAACGGGTCATGATGGATGTTGCCAGAAACGTAGCCGTAAAAAGAATAAAAGCATAAATACTAAAGGCAAACAGGAGTGTTATCAGGTTGAGCTCTTGAAAGCTGGTTCCGAGCCATGAAGTTGTCGATGAGAAATCCACAAGAAAATTTTCCAGAAAAAAAAGAGTACCCAGACCCATCAGGGACAGCATCGTGTATACATAACAGTGCCGGGGACGAAAAATCATCGCATTGATAATCACATGGAGTATGAAAAAAAAGATTAAGGGGCTAAAAACTCCGCCGGTCAGGTGAACAATAATAAGTAAGGCTATCCAGTCCAAAAGCACCTGAAGGCGAGTAGAATACAGCGGTCCTTTTGAGCTCTGACCGCTTTTAGTCTGCGAAAAGATAAAAAAAACAAGATTGTAAAGGAATAAAATCAGGCATACGCTGTAGAGAATTCTGACCGGCAGAAGATTCGGGGCCAGCACTGAAAAAAAAAGTGCCAGCAGAAAAAAAACTGCCACAGCAACCCACCTCAACCGGATAAGCCAGGAAGATACAACAGCAAATTCACCCGTATGGAAGGTGCCGGGTAACAGATATGAACGCAGCAAAGAACTTATAAACAAGAAAGAATCCTCTTTTCAGTTCACCCTGTATTGTGCCGGTGTAGTTTGGGTCCGACAACATACGGCCGGCTAACTAAGTTCACTCGCAGTATAGGACAAAACAAGACCGTACAAGCAATGTTTTATAAAAAAAGCAAGGTATACAACTACCATAAAACACCTTTGCGGGCAACGGGCTTTTAGGCAACGCACTAAGCACCAATCGTTTAGCCCTTGTGCAAAATAATGGCTCTCTTTGAGAGACGTTGATTGTCATGGGGCGGCAAAATGTTATTATTATAAAGTATTTAAGATCAGTAAAATGTTTAAAAAAATAAGCAATTTCAAATGTTTATTTAATTGTCACAATGTCTAAGCTGCAATATGCATATGCGTTGTAATTGTCAATATGGTCAGAGGATCAACGAAATACATACAGGGTATTGTCAAATTGTCATAATGGTATCTATAGTGTGACAGTATACTGTGGCAGAAGCACCCCTTAACAATAAAAAATAAAGTTTTTTCATAGGTTTGATTTGCAAACTATTCCGGTCTTGCCTGGCACATGATTTGCTAATTATATTAACCGAATAAATAGATTGCTCCAGGCACGTTCGGTGGTATAATAATAAATAATACTTCTGTGATTGTGCCGGTGCCGTACTGCAAAGCATCATTCAGGGTTGTCGGATTGTTTTTAATATACTGTTCCACTACACTGCCATTTCGGAACATGGTTGGATTAAAAAACTTTGCATACCAGCCCAACCATAAAAACAATCACCACAGAATGAAAACAACTAATTAACCGTATATGAGGTGGCGAATGAGTAAAGAGGTAGCAACCGCAGTTAAAACTATATGTACACAATGCAATAATGACCGTTCTCGCATGATGGATATTGTACGAGCCGTGCAGGAACAGTTCAGCTGCGTCTCGGATGAAGCAATTGATGTGATTGCCCGGCAAGTTTCCACACCGCGCGTAGAGGTTGAGAGCACCGTTTCTTTTTATACTTTTCTCTCTAAGACACCAAAAGGCAAGATTGTAATAAGACTGTGCAATGATATCATCGACCGCATGAACGGCTTCGACGTCATAGCAAATGCCTTTAAACAGGAACTGGGAATCAATTTCGGCGAGACGACTCCTGACGGCAAGATATCTCTTGAGCATACCGCCTGTATCGGTATGTGTGACCAGGCCCCTGCAGCACTCATAAACAATGTCGTCGTAACAGATCTTTCCAGTGACAAAGTCCGTAGTATTGTAAAAACACTGAAAGAAACCGGTGATCCCCAGAAACTGGTTTCCCGCCTCGGTGACGGCAACAATGCCAACGACCTGGTAAAGGCCATGGTGCACAATAACATCCGCAAAAAAGGCGATGTCGTCTTTGCCTTTTCCGAATTCACGCCTAATGCCGGTCTGGAAAAAGCCCTTGCCATGAGTCCGGTGGAAGTCATCAATGAAGTCAATACTGCTCGACTGCGTGGCAGAGGCGGTGCAGGTTTTCCTGCCGGAATGAAGTGGGAATTTACACGCAACGCTGAGAGTGGAGAAAAATATATTATCTGTAATGCCGACGAAGGTGAGCCCGGCACATTCAAGGACCGGGTTATACTGACCGAGCTTCCTGATCGTCTGTTTGAGGGTATGACCATTGCCGGGTATGCTATCGGGGCTGAAAACGGTATCTTATATCTAAGAGGTGAATATGCATACCTGTATGATTTTCTGTCCCAAATGCTTAATGAACGCCGCCGGCAGGGGCTCTTGGGCACCGACATCCTCGGTAAAAAAGGACTTAATTTCGACATTCGTATCCAGATGGGAGCAGGTGCTTACATTTGTGGAGAGGAAACTGCTCTGATCAGTTCCTGCGAAGGGCTGCGGGGTGATCCCAAAAACCGCCCGCCGTTTCCTGCCCAGGAAGGCTATTTAAAGAATCCCACCTGCGTTAACAATGTAGAAACCTTCTGCTGTGTAGTTTCCATCCTGGACAAAGGCGCTGCCTGGTTTTCTGAAATAGGAACAAAGCAAAGTCACGGGACAAAACTCCTGAGCGTTTCCGGTGATTGCCAAAGCCCTGGTGTGTATGAACTCCCCTTCGGCATAACAGTAAACGAGTTGCTGAAAGAAGTCGGTGCCCCAAATGCAGCAGCAGTGCAAATCGGCGGACCTTCCGGCCAGATGATCTGCAAAGATGATTTCAACAGGACAATCTGTTATGACGATCTTGCCACAGGCGGGTCTGTTATGGTTTTCGGCCCTGAGCGCAATATTCTTGACGTTGTTGATTACTTTATGGAATTCTTTATTGAAGAAAGCTGTGGTTACTGTACCCCCTGCCGGGCGGGTAATGTACTGTTAAAACAGTATCTTGAAAAAATTATTGACGGTAAAGGCGAGCCTTGCGACCTTGAAGTGCTGCAGGATCTGGGTGAAACCGTCAAGACTGCCAGCCGTTGCGGACTCGGCCAGACATCCGCTAACCCTATCCTTACCACGTTGAAGAATTTCCGTTCAGCATATGAGGCTCTTGTTAAAAAGTCAAAAGACGGCATGCAGCCCTCTTTTGACATACAGGCGGTCTTGCAGGAGTCTCAAGATATAGCAGGCAGAAAATCAGTTCATTTTTCATAATAGAGGAACAGCGATGAGTACAACAATTACGTTTATCATTGATGAAGTCGAAGTAAAGGCCCAAAAGGGCCAAACAATTCTGGAAGCAGCAGATGAAGCGGGCATCTACATTCCCCGGCTGTGTGCCATGAAAGACCTTACCCCCTTTGGCAGCTGCAGGGTATGTACTGTGCTGGTAAATGGCCGTCCGCAGGCTGCCTGTACCCAGCCGGTTGCGCCGGGTATTGTGGTAGAGAACAATACCGAGAAACTGCTGAATATTCGCAAAAATATAATAGAAATGCTTTTTGTTGAAGGTAATCATTTCTGCATGTTCTGCGAAAAAAGCGGCAACTGTGAACTCCAGGCCCTGGCCTACCGTTTAGGAATTGATGCACCGGCATTTCCGTATCAATTCCCCAAAAGAGAAATTGATGCGACCCATCGGGATATTTTTATTGACCGCAACCGCTGTATCCTGTGCGCCAGATGTGTGCGGGCCTCCCGCGATCTTGACGGCAAAAATGTTTTTCAATTTATCGGACGCGGCCCGGAAAAACGGATTGCAGTCAATGCCCAAATTAAATTATCAGACACCGACATCAACCTGACGGACAAGGCAGTTGACGTCTGTCCGGTGGGTGCAATTTTGCGCAAACGGGTAGGCTACAAGGTGCCTGTAGGGCAGCGCTTATATGATCACAAACCGATAGGATCTGAGATTGAAACACGCTAAGTTAAAGAATCAAACTAATGAGGAGTAAATAAATGGAAAAACCAAAAGTTGCAACCACTTCCCTGGCAGGCTGTTTTGGTTGTCACATGTCGCTGCTTGATATCGACGATCGCATCCTGAAATTGATCGAACTGGTTGATTTTGACAAATCTCCCGTAGATGACATAAAGGAATTTACCGGTCGGTGCCTTGTTGGATTGGTAGAGGGTGGCTGTGCAAATGAGGAAAACGTGCGTGTGCTGCAGGATTTTCGCAAACATTGTGACCTGCTCATCTCTGTTGGTGATTGCGCAACGATGGGTGGTTTGCCGGCCATGCGCAATAACGTACCGCTGAAAGAGTGTCTGGAGGAAGCCTTTATAAACGGCCCCTCAGTCTATAACCCCAGTGGTAAAGTGCCCAATGATCCCGAAATACCGCTCCTGCTCAATCAAGTGTACCCCTGTCATGAGGTGGTCAAGATTGATTATCATATTCCCGGCTGCCCCCCCTCCGCAGATACTCTCTGGGAAATACTGGTTGCCCTGTTAAACAATAAGCCCATTGATTTACCGTACGAATTAATTAAGTACGACTGATTTTAAACATAAGGAGGTAGCATATGGCTACGGCTGCTAACAATCTAAAAACAGTTCATATCGAGCCGATCACCCGCGTTGAGGGTCACGGCAAAGTTTCTATTCAGCTTGATGAAAACAACCAGGTCCAGCAGGCCCGCCTGCACGTTGTAGAGTTTCGGGGCTTTGAGCGTTTCGTGCAGGGACGCCCTTTTTGGGAAGCACCTGTGCTTGTACAGCGTCTGTGCGGCATTTGTCCGGTCAGCCATCACCTGGCTGCTGCCAAGGCCATGGATATTATTGTGGGAGGTGAAAACCTGACCCCTACTGCCGAAAAAATGCGCCGGCTGATGCATTACGGCCAGTTTTTTCAGTCGCATGCCCTGCATTTCTTTCACCTGGTTTCCCCTGATCTGCTTTTTGGCTTTGATGCTGATCCGGCTATACGCAATGTTATCGGGGTTGCTCAAAAACACCCTGATCTTGCGGTCCAGGGTGTTATGATGCGCAAATACGGGCAGGAAATTATTAAGGCTACGGCCGGAAAAAAGATTCACGGTACCGGCGCCATACCCGGCGGCATTAACAAGAACCTTTCCATTGAGGAACGCGATTCATTTCTTAAAGATCTTGATCAAATGGTGCAGTGGTCCCGGGGTGCCCTGAAAATTGCTAAAGATTATACTGTAGAAAACATTGAAAAATTGAAACCTTTTGGTTCCTTCGATTCTAATCACATGGCCCTTGTTACTGATGACGGGGCAATGGATTTTTACCACGGCAATCTGCGTGCTATTGATGCCCAGGGCAACCGGATACTCGATGATATCGACTATCAGAACTATCTTGATCACGTTGCCGAGGAGGTGCGCGACTGGTCCTATATGAAATTTCCGTTTATTAAGTCTCTTGGCCCTGAAAAGGGCTGGTATCGAGTCGGTCCGCTGGCGAGGATCAACTGCTGCGACTCTATTGACACTCCGGAAGCTGAAGAAGCCCGTAAGGAGTTCATGGCGGTAACCGATGGCAAGCCAAACAACATTACCATGGCTTACCACTGGGCCCGCATGGTTGAACTGCTGCACTCAATTGAAAAAATAAAAGAATTGCTTAACGATTCCGATCTGCAGGGCGAAGATCTGGTGGTCACCGGAGATCGTCGTGAAGAGGGCGTTGGTCTTGTCGAAGCTCCGCGGGGCACCCTGTTTCACCATTACAAAGTCGATCAGAACGATCAGATCGTCATGGCAAATCTCATCGTCTCTACAACCAATAATAATGAATCCATGAACCAGGCCGTACAAAAAATAGCCCGCGATCATCTCTCCGGCACTACCATCACGGAGGGGTTGTTGAATCATATAGAAGTCGGCATTCGCGCCTATGATCCCTGTTTATCCTGTGCAACGCACGCTATGGGCCAGATGCCGCTGACCGTGGAACTGCTCGACTGTCAGGGAAATATGCTTGACAGGAAAAGCAAAAATTGACGACAGCTGCCGCCAAGAAGGTTTTAGTGATAGGTTATGGGAATCCGGCACGCGAGGATGACGGCCTGGGGCCGGCGGCGGCAGAGGCAATTGAAAAATATGCAATCACCGGCATCAGTGTTGATGCAGATTATCAGCTTACGGTTGAAGATGCTGCCGCGGTTGCCCAGCATGATATAGTTATATTTATTGATGCAGCAGTAAAAGGAAAGGAACCTTTTTCCTTTTCCCGCTTGACACCCAAAAGGCAGGAAAGTTTCAGCAGTCATTCTGTTGATCCGGAAGCAGTGGTCGGACTGGCAAAGGAACTCTTTAACGCTTCAACCGAAACATATATATTGGCCATACGCGGTTATTCCTTTGCCATGTTCAAGGAGGAAATGACTGCCCAAGCTTCAGATAACCTGAATAAGGCCCTGCAATTCATCGTTCCGCTGCTAAAGGCACGGTCTTTTAAACAGGCATTGAAAGGATAACAAAAACTTCATCACAAGGGGAACACATGAAAGACGGAAAACATGTTATTTTATGTATTGATGATGACCAGGATATACTTGATGCACTTCGGATGGTTCTTGAAAAGAATGCATACGTCATGGTAGAAGCTCCTTCTGCTGAGGAGGGTCTTAAGGTCTACAAAAATGAAAATCCTGACTTTATTCTGGTAGATTTAATGATGGAAGAGGTAGATGCAGGCAAAAATTTTGCCAAGGAACTGAAACTGCTTAATAATACTGCACCGGTATACATGCTGTCCTCTGTTGGAGACTCTCTGGCGTCAAATATTGACTATTCGGAAATCGGTTTTATGGGGGTTTTTCAGAAGCCTATTGATTACAACACCCTGCTTGCAACACTAAAAGTGAAGCTTAAATCATAACACCGTCCAGCCTGGCAAAAAAGGGGTTTGCCTCGCTGCACATGCAGCTGCGGTGAAACCCCTTTTTATTTATTAGCTTTGTTAGTCAGCCGTATGCTACTCACGATATCTTTCAGCAATTTTTTACCAGGCTCCGGATATAAGAGATCATACACCCCTGCCACAAAAGTATCACTTTGCACCGTAATAATTTTATTGTGATAGGGTTCTTCCGCAACGAATCCCTTTTCTCCCGTCTCCGTAAAATCTTTATATTCTTTGCCTGACTGCTGCAAAAACGATTTATACAGTTCTAAGGCCTTACGAGCAGCAGCCTGAGAGGGCAGGAAAGCAACAAAAGCGGATACCTTTCTCCCCTCAAGCCGGTAGCTGCACACCATACCTCTATCTAAAAATGCATGTCCGAGAATACCGCCACGGACATAACGCTCAGAACCTTTTATCCTGGCGGTGTCCGGAAAATAGGAAAGCTGCGCCGGAGCCGTATTTGAGCCCGGCAATTGTTCTGCAATTCTTTCAGCTACCTCTCTAAGCGGCAATTTACGGTGAGCTGCCGTCACGCTGCCCTGGATCTCAACATAAAATCTGTCCTTATAAAAAACGAGATAATCATCCGTACCGAAACAGTCTGCACCTACAGGCAGCGTCGGAGCACTCGTATCCCTGCGTGATTGAAATACACCAAAGGCATTCAGCTTCTCGCCCATATCATAGATATCTGCCGTTATTGTGTCGCCTTGTCCGGCACCTGCTGTATAATGTGCCCCGGTAAGCCTGGAAAATCCATAAGCAATAAAAAAATCTGCAGCGCCGTTAATATAGTTGTAGAGATTTACAGGGATAAAATGATAGGGCTTCTCTTGAAGTTTCCATCCGGAAATCTTAACTGTATCGGTAAAAATGACATCAAGATCAGGTTCGGTCGCAGCCCCGACAGCTGCAATACATACCAATGTCAAAGCAATATGAACAAAACAGCTGCGCTGTACCAGCCGCAGCATGGTCATCTTTTTATGCAAACACACTGTGAGCATAACGCATGCGCTCCGCAATATTCATTCCATTACTACATTTACAGGCGGGCTCAAAACAGCTCAGACACGTACGACCGTTCTCTGCTGAGGAGAGCCCTTGATATGTACCGCGACCCAGCTGGAAATCTCCATAGCCTTCCCAGTACATGAGACAGCGGTTAATTGTCGAAATATTTACCGCACTGCTGCAGGTGGAAGTACAGGCACCACATCTCAGGCACAGACGGTCTTTAACCGCATCATAGTATGCCTGCAGAATTTTTCTATCGCTCCAGCTCGTCTTCTTCCCAACAGCACCTGCGTTTTGTGCAAGCTGCTCCAGGTTAACCATTCCGGGCACTGCACAGTCAATATACGGCTGATCAAGCACCCATCTCAGGGCGGCCTGATGGGGATTAAGCACCTTGGTTACACCCTGGGTATATCCGCCTGCCTGGGTTTTCATAGCAACAATTCCTATATTGTTCTTATGCGCACGTTTGAGTGCATCGATGTGCTCGGGAGGACTTTTGTAATTAATCGTTGCCAGAAACACATCATAAAAACCGGTTAACAATGCCCGGTTAACAATTTCAACATAGGCGTCACCGGCCTCATGAAAAGAAATCCCTACAAAGCGTGCCTTGCCCTTCTTCTTCATTTTCCGGCAAAACTCTATTAATGTTTCATGAGACGGCCACTCAGGTTCAGAGACGGCATGCAGGAATAGAACATCTACATAATCGGTCTTAAGCCTGCGCAGGCTCTCATCCATCTTCTGTTCCATTGTTGTAGTGTCTTCAAGAACCTTCTTTTTGAGCTCCCTGCGAAAAGGTGGAATTTTTGTGGCAATATAAACGTTCTGACGACCGAACTGTTTGAGGACATCTCCAAGCATTTTTTCATTATTGCCGTTTTGGTATACATGAGCTGTATCAAAATAGTTGATTCCCATATCCAGTGCTTTAAAAAGGACTGCCGGCTCATTGAGACGCATTACCCCGAAGCTGAGCGCTGACACCTGCAGGCCTGTTTTACCGAGTCGACGGTATTGAACATTGGGTGGTTTTTGCACACCGGCAGTTCCCGGACCTGTCCCTAAAACACTGCGCACTGCAAACGTATTCAGATACAAACTGCTGCCGGCAAAAGTCACGGAAGCATCGCGGACAAAGCGACGACGAGTAATTTTTTGCTGAATCATAATGCCCTCTCCTCTAAAAAATGTATTTTTTTAAAATTTTTACGGTTTTAACACTACTAAACAAGATATTCAAGAGGGTAGTTGTAAAACAGCGTGTCGCACATAATAAGAATAGTAATTGATTAACCAAAAGATATCATTCCCGAAAAAAGCGGGAATCTATTCATATATATTATAAAAAAAAAGGAGTTGCAACGCAAATGTACGCAGGCCCTCTTCTCCAAACAAAAACAGACAGAGCAATTGATGCTCGGCCTGTAAAGCAGCATGCTTATAAAGAAGCCCTGCCCTTTAGATTGCCGTTGTGCGATTAGATAAAAAAAGCAATAATTACTATAGTCTTTTCAATGTTGGAGAGGTAAGGAGCAGGTAGTGTATATATGTTTTTTGCTATCCTTTTGTTTTTTCCAGAAAATTGTCCAGAGATTTTTTACTATAAGCAATAAGCTTATCTTTCGTTACAAACTCAGGTCCTCTTTTTTTGTTTCTCCAGACATTAAGTGTATGAACGCTTATTCTAAGGTACTGACTTGCCTCCGGTACTGTTAATAACTTCACTGCAAAATGTCCTCCCTGTGCTGTGACGGTTTCTTTAGAACTGAAAATTTGAATTTTTTATCGGACGGTTTTATAAAAACTTAATTTTTTTTGGATTTATACTAGTAATACTATATAATCAGCATGAACTGTGGGCGTTTATCCGTCAACTAAACGGTAATCTATATTAATTATATGTGTAACGCTATGATCACCGACCTTCAAGGACATATAGAACATATTGTTTACACCAATGAAGAAAACGGATATACCATTGCCAAGGTTAAACTGGCCGGCAGCAGGAAAAGCATAACCGTTGTTGGAAGTCTGCTTGCTCCGGCCCCCGGGGAACTCATCCGGATGCAGGGCCAATGGACAAACCATCCAAGATATGGGGAACAGTTCAAAATAAACCGCTATGAGGTTAAAGAACCGGCTTCAGTACATGGCATAGAAAAGTATCTGGGTTCAGGCCTTATAAAAGGCCTAGGCCCGGTGATGGCAAAACGCATTGTTGCGGTATTCGGCAAGGATACACTTAACGTGATTGAACATGAGACCTCCAGGCTTACAGAGGTTGACGGTATCGGGCCTGTTCGCATCGGTATGATAAAGAAAGCGTGGGATGAGCAGAAGGAAATTCGTGATGTGATGCTCTTCTTGCAGTCCTATGATGTAAGTTCAGGATATGCTACCAAAATTTATAAGCGCTATGGCCGGCAGTCCATAGCAGTGGTAAAGGAAAATCCTTACCGCCTGGCCAGCGATATCTTCGGTATCGGATTTACGACTGCCGACAAGATTGCGTCAAAGCTGGGTATTGCAAAGCATTCTGCAAAGCGTGTAGAAGCCGGGATACAGTATGTGCTGTTTCAGCTTGCTGATGAAGGTCACGTTTATTATCCCTACAGCCCGCTTATTCAAAAATGCTCGGAAATACTTGAGGTTGATCGTGATGTCGTAGCAGCGGCCTTCGGCGCAATTGCACTTCAAAAAATTATTGTTATTGAGGATTTAAATAAAAATGCGGCAGAGTTTCACGAAAACAATAAGGCCGTATATCTGGCACGGTTCCACCACTGTGAAACAGCCATAGCAGAAAAGCTGAAAGCACTTGCCGGTGGTCCCAAGGCACTGCAGCACATTGATCCTGAAAAAGCTATTACACAGATACAAACACAGATCGCGATCAACCTTGCACCACAGCAGGTTGAGGCTATCAAGCTCGCCTTACATGAAAAGATTATGGTGATAACAGGTGGTCCCGGTACAGGTAAAACTACAATTACCAATGCAATTTTGAAAATTTTTGCAAACCGGGGTCTTACCATGCTGCTTACCGCGCCTACCGGCCGGGCCGCTAAAAGGATGAGTGAGATCACCGGCCGTGAGGCCCAAACAATCCACCGCCTGCTTAAATATAATGTCCGTACCGGTGACTTTGACAAAAATGAACATAATTCGCTGCAGTGTGATCTGCTTATAGTAGATGAAGCCTCTATGATAGATACGCTCCTTATGCATCATCTGCTGAAAGCTGTCCCGCCTAATACCACGCTTATTCTGGTTGGAGATAGTAACCAACTGCCTTCCATTGGGGCCGGCAATATTTTAAAAGACATTATACACGCCGGTACTGTTCCGGTTGTTGAACTCAACGAGATTTTCAGGCAGGCCCGGGAAAGTCAAATCATTATCAACGCCCATAAAATAAACAGTGGAATTATGCCGCAGCTGAAATCACCGCGGGAGAAGCTCACAGATTTTTATTTTATCGAAAAAGAGAATCCTGAGGATGCTTTGGATATGATTCTTGAGTTGATCGGTCGGCGTATACCTAAAAGATTCGGCTTTGACCCTGTTGACGACATCCAGGTTGTGACCCCTATGCATCGAGGTATTGTCGGCACCGAGAATCTGAACGTAGAGCTGCAAAAAGTTCTCAATCCCCCTGGTAATAGTGCCGTGGCCAAGGGCCCACGCAGCTTTCGTGTGCATGATAAGGTGATGCAGGTCAGAAACAACTATGACAAGGATGTCTTTAATGGCGACATCGGCAGAATCTATGCGGTTGACACGGAAAAGCAGGCGATCGTCGTTTCATTCGAAGGACGGCAGGTAACCTATGATTACAGCGACCTTGATGAAATCATGCACGCTTATGCAATATCAGTACACAAATCACAAGGGTCTGAATTTCCGGCTGTGGTTATTCCCGTACTTACCCAGCACTATATACTGCTCCAGAGAAATCTGATCTATACTGCTGTAACACGCGGCAAAAGGCTGGTAGTAATTATCGGTACACGCAAGGCTCTTGCCATAGGTGTTGCTAATGACAAACCCGCTCAAAGGTACACCTACCTGCGATACAGGTTAACCGATTAGTAGTAAACTAGGCACTTGGGCTATTGAGAACCTTTTTCAGTACAGGACTTGCCTTGAATGTGAGAACTTTGCGTGCAGAAATCTGAATTGCTTCTCCGGTTTGAGGATTGCGACCCCGTCTGATATTCTTGGATCGGACAGTAAAGTTGCCGAACCCTGAGATTTTAACCTTTTCGTCGTTTTCCAGGGCATTGCGCATTAATTCAAATACGAGTTCAACAATCTTGCTGGATTCTTTGTTTGAAAACCCTACTGTTTCATAGACAGCAGAGATGAGGTCCGCTTTTGTCATAGTACATCTCCTATTGATGGATTATTCCCTGTCTATCCTCAAACTTCTCTTGCTCTGTTTGGAGTAAAAACAGTATAGGGTAAAGGAATTTGCGTGTCAATGGAAAAAACTAAAAAAAACAGTTAATTCAGTGCTGCTTTACTATGGGTTGCGCTCTTGACAAAAATGCTTGATTGGAGATCACTCAGGGCCTCCATCAAATCTTCTCCGCAAACCATGTCCGACAATTGCTCACCTTCATCAATACAGTCCAGACCATAAAAACCCTGCATAAAAAAATCACCTCTCAGAGAGAAAAAAGAGCTGATTGGAATTATGCGTAAGCTTTTGGCAGCAGACCGACAAATAAGGCATCTCAAGGATGAACTGGTAAAGGCCAACCTGAGACTGGTAGTAGGAATCGCTAAAAAGCACATCAATGCTCAAAAAGGCGCGTACCTTGCAGACCTTATTCAGGAAGGCCACTTAGGGCTTTTGCGGGCAATTGAAAAATTTCCATAAGTATTTTTAAACATCTCCTTTATCGCGACCACAATATTGTGTGAAATGCTCTAATACTTTACAACACAGTCTACTATTGACACTCCCATAATAAAACTTTAGGATTATTAAGAACCTGTTTGTCACCATGAAAACTATTATTACCTTAAAAACAGCCGCATGAAAACAAACGTCTTGGACATACTACTACAGCTTCACCATTAATTTTTTACATAAAATTTAAAATTTTTACTAAGGGATAATGCTTGATTTTGTTTAGAAAGGAATACCTGTCACATGAAATTTCCGCAAACACTTGCTGAACTTGAACAGTCCGGTTATCAGCCGCGGAGCGTTAAAGCTGAGCTGCAGGCCAATCTGATTGAGAAAATTCGCAAAGGCCGGGAGCTGTTTCCGGGCATTATCGGTTATGATAATACGGTTATTCCCGAGATAGAAAATGCTGTTCTTTCCGGACATGACATTATTTTTTTAGGGGAACGCGGCCAGGCCAAAACCCGCATCATGCGAAGCCTCATAGAACTTCTTGATGCATCAATACCGGTTATTGCCGGCTGTGAAATAAATGATAATCCGTTTAAACCGATCTGCAAAAAATGTCATGCTGCCTTGGATGAACACAAGGGCGCTACTCGGATTGCATGGCTGCCGCGCAGTAGGCGCTATGCAGAAAAACTTGCTACCCCGGATGTGACCATAGCTGATCTGATCGGTGATATTGATCCCATCAAGGTTGCCGAGGGACGCTATCTGGCTGATGAGCATGCGGTACATTACGGCCTGGTACCCCGGACCAACCGGGGAATTTTTTCAATCAATGAGATTCCTGACCTGCACGAGAAGATCCAGGTAGGTCTCTTCAACCTGCTTGAAGAACGCGACGTGCAGATACGGGGCTACCAGGTTGCACTGCCGCTGGACATATGTATTGTTGCCACGGCCAACCCCGAGGATTACACCAGCCGGGGAAGAATTATCACGCCACTCAAAGACCGGTTCGGTGCCCAGATACGTACCCATTACCCCGCAACGCTTGATGAGGAGTGCGCTATAGTGCGCCAGGAGATGAATCGCTTTCAATTCGATGGTTTCAGGGTTACCCTGCCCGAATTTATGGAAAAAGTTATTGTAGAGATTTCCCAAACTGCCAGACGAAGATCAGAGATCAATCATTCCTCCGGCATCAGTGTTCGTATGACCATTCATAACATGGAGACCCTGATCAGCAATGCCCTGCGCAGGGCTATCCGTTTAAACGAGCAGGAGGTTATTCCAAGGATTTCTGATCTTGTGCACCTGCCTGCCACGATGAAAGGAAAAATCGAATGGAATTTTGCCGAAAACCACGAAGAAGAGGGAAAAATCGCCGCCCTTATCCGGGATGCCGTCCAAAAAATATTTAGAGAAACATTTCCCCGAGGTGCTTTTGAACCGTTTTTAAAGCAGTTTAGCGGCGAAGATACACTGGAGGTGTCGGAATGTACAGATTCCCTGAGCTATGCCGAAAAGATTGAACGCTATTCGTCATTGCGGGAAAAGGCAGCCGGGCTTGTAGACCGGTCAACACCGGCTGCTTTAGCCTCTGCGGCTGAATTCGTTCTGGAAGGCCTGTTCATCACCGGGCGCATTCTCAAGGAAACACACGACCATCATACCCGGTACGGCACCAAACCATGAAAGTTTTTACCTACCTTCCCGGCACACGCAGTGCAGTATCACATCATGAAACTGATACGGTTTCTTTTGAAACCCTCTCCGATATGCTTTTTGAATACACATCCCTTAAAGAAGCCCTTCAGCAGCTTCAGCGTGAAGGCTGTGAACATTCTGACAAAACGAAATCTTTTCAGGGCATTACATCCCTTCTGGAAGAAGTATGGAAGCTGGAGCAACAAACAGCAGGCCGACTGCTGGAGATCTGCCTGAATAAAAAAACACCGGGTGAACACGTAGGCAAGAGACTGCGCGAACTCCTTGAAGCACTGCCCGCTGCAACCGACAGCAATGGAACCAAAAAATCAGGTCGGCCTATGAATCGCGATGCACTGCAGGCAATTGCGCGTTTTGTAAGGGAACATCCTGATGATACTCTAAAAACAACCTTTGAGAAATGTGAGAAACTTGGGCATCTGGAAAAGGCCTTGCGCCGGGCCCGCTGGGGATATGATTTAAGCAGTATTGATGATGCTTTGCTGCAGGAACTGCTGGGAGAAGAATCTGCCGCCTGCTGGCAGAAAATAAAAAATCTGCCCGCACGGCTTATTGAGCGAGGATATGCAGAAGAAAGCCGGACAGGTCTCAGATTAACAGTGCCCGGCTTGCAGCGGGTTGCCTGGAACATTCTGCGGGAAATATTCAAACCCGGTAAAACAGATCATCTCACCCGCAGGATCGATAGCAACCTCAATACCGAACCATACCTTGTACAGGGCACCAGACGCTTTCAGTTCGGTGACCACCTGCAGATTGACACCGCCCGGTCACTGCTCAACGCCTTAAAGCGAACAGGAGCTGCGAAGCCTATCCATCTCACAGAAGAAGATTTTGAGGTCTATGAAAAAGAACCGATCATGCGCTCAGCAACGGTTGTGCTGCTGGACCTGAGCAAATCCATGCGGTTTGAAAAACGTTATGTTGCAGCCAAAAAGGTTGCAATGGCACTCTATGCCTTAGTGCGCAAGCGATATCCCCAGGACAAAATAGGTGTAATCGGCTTCTCGACAAAAACACTTGTGTTCGGCCAGGCTGAACTGCCGTTCCTAACCTGGAATGAGCAAGACCCCTATACCAATATGGAAGAGGCCTTTGCAGCAGCACAGAAAGTTCTTGCCGGATATAAAGAGTATCGGCAGCAGATATTCCTTATTACTGACGGGGAACCCACAGCCCACAGGGAGCAGGGCGCTGTTTTTTTTCAATTTCCTCCTCATCCCCGCAGCCTGCAAAAAACACTTTTGGCAATAGACATGATTTCCCGTAAAAACATATCGTTAAGCATCTTTCTCCTGGCCCGTGAAAAAGACAGTGTCTCCTTCATGCATAATATGGCCCGCAGGGCTGGTGGTAAGCTGTTTCATATCCACCCCTCAGCTCTGGGCCGGTGTATGCTTATGGATTATCTAGAGAGGAAAAGCAAGTGGATTTAAAAATGTAACTAAGTAGTGCTAACATTTCATTGACACATGCCGGGCTTTTTCATATAGTACGCTCATAAAAACAGGTATCCTATACCCTGTTTATGTATAGACCAGCAACAAATCTCTAACAGTCTTTAACCATTGGGAGGATGGAGCATGAAAAAAATAAGTATTGTCCTTGCAATAGCTGTTTTAGGATTCGGCTGTACCATACGCCATGCAGATTTTACTGTTCTTTCAAACAAAAATGTTGAGATCAGCCGGGTTGATCTCAAACGAATTCAACTGGTACGCAACCAGGAAGGACGGGACGGCCGTTTATGGTTCCTGATCTTCCCTCTGGGAATGTCGCCGACCCTTGAGGAAGCAGTCGACCAGTGTCTGGAAGACGGGGGTGGTGATTTTATGACCAGTGCTGTTATTTCCCGCAAGTGGTGGTCATTTATCCTGTTTTCATATGGTGCCTGGTATATAAAAGGTGATGTCGGCAACTCGCTGTCATATGCATCCGGGGATCTTCCGGACAGAAGGCTTCCGTAACACAACACGCCTCAGGATCTGAGGCTGGAGCATTTCCCTTTTTTCTACGGCCCTTGAGCACTGCAGAGGCTGATGGGGTAAAAACAGCGGCGGCGGTGCAAGCAATGGACAATATAGTAACTTCCGGATATTCCAGCGGGCACATAGCCGCAGGCGGTTGAACCGCATCAGCCTCTGCAGCCACAACTGTGAGGCTACACTTTTTTGCAAGATGCTCTAAACAGAAATTACTTTATGCTGACATACAGGGCTTTGCCGATTGTAATATCGGCAAAGCCTTTTTTCAGGTCTTTTGTGGTTGTCAGGGTGATTGTTCAGGCTGTTTGTGCCGGATCTGATCTATCTGTTTTTCAAAATCAAAGTCGGGATCATCCTCCGGGGAATGACAGCTGCGGCAAATCTGTTCAACAACGCAGCTCATGCAGTCATCACCCAGGCTGACTATATAGGAATCACCCTTGGCCTCCGGTTCAGCAAGGTGTCGTTCTCCGGGGCCGTGACAGGCTTCGCACTGGACACCTTCACGCCCCTGTTCAGGATAGCCCCCCTCACTGCCGAGTCCGGTATGATAGCGAAACAGTTTTTCAGGCGGGACGGGTTTGTCTATTGCGGCTGTATGCGCTCTGGCATGTAAAGTTTTGCCCCAGTGATCGTACTGGTATCCATGACAGTTCTTGCAGGATTCAGCACCGACATATTGTGCCGGATTGTCGAATATATTCTCTTTTTTGTTATATTCCTGTAAAAGTGTGAGCTTTTCCTGACGGGTCATTGATGCAAGATCCGGAAGGCTGGAGTGTAAAACCCGGGGGTACCGTTTGGCAAATTTAAAATTTAAAGACTCTTTTTCCGTATGGCATGAAATGCAGATCTGCTTCCATGCCGCCGCTTTTTTCTTCTCGGGATTGCTGCCGGTAAAGGCTGTGCAGGCTTCATGACCGGGGCCGTGACATGACTCGCACTGAACATTTTTCAGGTGTTTGGACCGCCGCCGGTTTTCCATCATATAGCCCCCTTGCTTACCAAACCCGGTAACGTGACAGGACAGACAGGCGCCGTCATCCTCTTTGCCTTTACGTATCAGGGATTGGAACGCATCTGCATGGCGTGTCAGGCTCCATTGCATGTGCTCTTTTTCATGACATATTCTGCAGCGCTGTTCACCGGAATAGCCCGCTTTGAACAAAAGCGGCGGATTGGGCAGGGCGACAAGCTTCTTAAGTTCCATAACATAAACATCACGCAGATAGCTGTTAAAGCCTGAATGCGCCGCATTAATACGGCCTTGAGTATCAATGATAAAACTTATGGGAACAGGCCCGACAAAGGAGGGAAACTGTGAACAGATTTTTCGGGCCGGATCACTAATAACAGGAAATCCGTATTTTTTTTGAGAAAAAAATTCTGCTGTGGCCCTTTTGTTATAAATGCTGATTGCAACTATTTCAAAGGTACCGCTAAGCTCCCCGGAAGAATAAACAGACTGCAGAAAATCAAGTTCTTTTCTGCAGTTGCTGCATTTTGGAGAAAAAATAACTATAATAACCGGTTTACTTTTATACAGCTCTTGTATGCTGAGGGTGTTGCCGTCCAGTGTTTCTGCTTCGAAATGGGGCACCGGTGGTTTGCTGTCCAGAAAGGGCTGGTCGTCCGGTATATGGCCGAGACTGAGGTATCTGCTTGCATATGCGCGCCAGTTGTGTTTGAGGTTAACATGGGCAGGGGTATAGACCGCCCATTTTCGCGCTATGGGTTTACCGTGTTTATCAAATATATACACACCAAGTGAGCCCTTCATTTTCAGCCGTAATGCAAGCCGTTTTTCATGATCGAGATACACCGGAAAATTGATTTTATGTGTCTGATTAAAAAGCTGCACATCTTCGGCCTTGTCTGCATTTAGACAAACACCGGCTACTCTGTAGTTGTATTCTTTCTGGATAACGTGGAGATCATTCATCAGGCTTACCGCTTCACCGGCACGGGGGTCGTATATAGAATACAGCAGCAGTACGACTTTTTCACCGCGGTATGCAGTAAGGTTAAACTCGTCGGCCGGGGGCAACGCTGTACCTGAAGCCTGTTCTTTTTGTTCGGCATAAACAGAATTAAATAACATGTGCAAAACAAACATACCGACGATTATCGTAATAAAATTTTTGGCGATATTTTTTTTGTGCATACTGTTTGATCCTTTATGAATAGACTATACTCTACCTGAATATATTCTATACGAAAGCCGTTGACAGAAAGAGAAACTGCGTTTATTATGATAGCCGCGTATATAGAAATATATATACAACATTGGTGCAATAATAACAATGGCTGAAGAGAAGAGCAATACGTTTGAAGTGGCCTATGAGCAGGCTTTTACCCTGGCCTGTGAAGAACTCCTTAAAAAGGATATCCCTCTCTGCTGCACCTATGCAGGCGCACAGGTTATTGACCGACAGGAAAATACGTTCAGCATAGAAATCACATTTTTGAATAAAACAATCCATATTACTATCCCTCAATTTGTGTTTACTGCAAACGGTTCAGATGATGTGCACATCTGGGAGAAAATAGTAATTTTACATTACCTGGCAAATTCCGACGGCACCGATTTAGCAGGCTCCATGATTAATTACAAACAGGTTAAAGACGGATCACTCTATTTTCCTACATTTGATAAGCGCAGCATTAAGCCGCTTGTTGCTGTTTTTGGTGAAGCACCCCATATGCTTGTCAAAGCCTCAGCCTCGCTTGGCGCTGAGGAGATTGACTATGGTGATGTCGGCATAAAAATCATGGCATTTCCGATGGTGCCCCTGTTTTTTGTCATCTGGAAGGGTGACGAAGAATTTCCAGCGGAAGGGGGCATCATGTTTGATGCAAGTATTGAGAAAAGACTCTCGGCAGAAGATATTGCGGTTCTCTGTCAGCAGATTGTTTTCAGGATAATCAAAATCAAAAAACAGATTGAATCCCTCGCCTGAAAGGCAAGGCTTCAGGATGCTCCCTAAAAGGGGGCTTCAAAATCTCCACTGATATTCATACAGCTCTGATAGAAAAAAAGCTTTTGCGGTTTGTTCATAATGGTTTTTTCTCCTATCCCATTGCAACGCAGCCGAGTGCAAGGATTTCAGACGGATTAAAGGGTCGACATGTTTGAGTCCCGGCTTGCCGGGATGCGTTTGTTGACCCGCCGGCTGAAATCCTGCCGCGAGGGCATCCCGACAAGTCGGGACAAGTTGCAGGGTGCCTTTTCTTTTGTTACTTTTCTTTGGAGCACGCAAAGAAAAGTAAATGTTCTATCTAGTGTATATGCCCCGGATCGGTGGGAACAGTCGGTTCGAGTACAAGGGTGGTGCGAGCCGCCCATAATGTATAAAAAAGGATCCACCCATTGCGAGCACATAGCCCGCAGCAATCAAGCAGGTGCGAGCCCAGCTTACGCCCAATGTTAATTGTCTTCATGTACTAGGTTTTGCCGGTAACAAACCCTAAAATCTTTCGAAATATAGATCTACTCCTGGCCGGCGCGTGCGGCAGCACCGGCTGTTCCGCAAAAGATGATTCGGAAGGCTGCTTAAAGTCCTCGCCGTACTTCTTGCGGTAGTAGTCCAGACGTCCCTCATGGGTTGCGGGTTTGGGGGCACGTCGCTTTTGATCAAATCTCTTTATAACATTTTTGCGCGGCTTTGCGGTAGTACCGCCGGGCTTGGTCCTGCTGACTGTTTTGCGCGGTGCTGATTTTTTTGCGAAAGAACCTTTCTGTGCAGAAACGCTGCGGACAGTCTGCTGTTGGCGAGGACCTTTGCGGCGGCTTTCCTTGAGGGCGTTGCGCTTCCCGGCAAATGATTTACCGATGCTCTCATCCTTAAAAAAAAGTTCTTCGTCAGCATAGGCTACGGGGATTTTCATTTTAATATATTTCTCGATAGCTTCCAGACTGTATACGTACTGGTCACAGGCCAAAGTAACAGCCTTGCCGTGTTTACCCACCCGTGCGGTTCGGCCGATGCGGTGCACGTAATATTCACTCTCTTGAGGCAGATCGTAGTTCACCACCATCTCGAGGTCATTAATATGCAGACCGCGAGCCGCCACATCTGTGGCTACCAGGTAACGTATCTTACCGGACTTTATCTTCTCGATGATCCTGGTGCGTCTGGACTGCGGCAGATCACCGATAATGAATTCACAGGTATAGCCGTTACATTCCAGGCGATTGGCCACCTCCACCGCGGCATGCTTGGTGTTGGTGAAGATAAGGGCGTTGCCGGGCTGTTCTTGTTTCAGTATGCCCAGCAGCAAGCTCATTTTATCTTCCTTTGCGACGTGGTGTATTTCTTGGGTTATATTTTCAACCGTAACCTGCTCGGGCTTGATTTCAATCTCAACCGGCGTATCCATATACTCCCAGGCGAGCTCTCGCACCCGATAGTCGAGTGTTGCGCTGAACATCATGGTGATGCGTCGGGAAGGCGGCGGCATTTTCTTAACCATACGCCGCACATCCGGCAGGAATCCCATGTCAAACATGCGATCCGCTTCATCGATCACCAGAATTCCAATATCCTGGAAATGCAGTTTTCCCTGATGGTAAAAATCAAGCAGCCGCCCGGGTGTCCCGATAATAATATGTGCGTTTTGCGCCAGCAGCCTTTCCTGCTTTGCATACCCCACGCCACCATACAGGCAGCCAATGGTGAAATCAAGATAACGGCCGAGCAGTTTGGCTTCACTCTCTATCTGGATGGCAAGTTCCCGGGTGGGGGCAATGATCAGGGCTGCTTTGTTGGAAAACTTTTTATCATGCAGCAGAAGATGGAAGATGGAAATAAGGAATGCGGCTGTCTTGCCTGAGCCGGTTTGCGACTGAACATAGACATCTCTGCCTTTGAAGGTATATGCATAGGTTTCTTCCTGCACCGGCAAGCAGTGCGAAAACCCTGCCTCGACAATTCCTTCTAACAGTTTTTCATGAAGTTGCAGTTTGGTGAAATGTGCAGTAGTCACTTTTCTGTACAGCGCCTCGGTTCAAACATTTCCGGTAGCGGTCCGGCATCTATAATGAGGGTCCTTCTATATGGTGAATAAGCAGTTTCTGCTCATGTTTTCCGATTATGCGGAATCTTAGATACTTATATAATTATTTGTAGTATAGCACAGAGTATATAAAAAATAAAGACTGCTGTCAACGCTCAGGATTCCGTATCTCCTGAAGACCGGCTGATACGTTCGACTTTGCCCTGAGAGGGCCACAAACCTCCGGCACAGCTAGGAGGTTTGCCTATGATTAATTATTTACAGCTCCCGACTACAGAAGTTACAGCGTAACCGGCACAACTATCTCTTTGTATCCACGCATAAGGCGCTTGCGCTTAACTGTTACCTGCAGCACATCTCCTTTTTTATGATTGAGCAGGAAAATTTTGAGACCGGCTATATCTGTAATATCGCGCTTATCAACAGCCACGATTATATCTTCTTCCCTGAGCCCCGCTTGTTCTGCAGGACCGCCGGGCATGATTTTCTCGATAACGACACCGTGCTGCTCTTCCTTGATCATTACCATCAAGCGCGGGCTTTGAGGAGCCGCTAAAGGCTCCGGGAATAAAACAAAATCGGCAATACCCCTGTCAATTTCACCGCCATTGCTGTTAAGAATAACGACCGGGGTCTCTCCGGTAAGCCGCTGCAGCCTGCCCGGGATACCCCATGAATAGCGCAGGTGCCCGTTGCCTGCCAGCACAACCAGGGGCGTATCGGGGTATGTCTGCAGAGCCTCAGCAGCATTATGGGCCATAGTTTCGTCCCACAGGATCTGAGATTGAAAAAAGTTTTCAAAATCCTTGCTGTTGCTGACGGTATGGTAGGAAAACACCTTTTGCATACTCTGCCGGTAATCCTGGTTGGTCATGTCGATAGCAGCGGGTATGTGCTGCTGCTCTTCCTCAGTAAGCATTTCCAAGCCGTGAGCCGAGACTTTTTTGATAATCTCCGCACCAAGATTCAATGCTATCACCGGTATCTTGTGAGCACGAGCAAAATGCATGATTTCCCGGTACAGATTATAGTCGAATTTCCAGCGGGTAAAATATTCCGTTTTTTGCAAAAAATCTTCTTCAGAGATCTCACCCTGAATATACCGGTCAAGATACTCCTGAAAAGGCTGCTGAAACATCTCCATACCAATCACCAGGCGCCCCTTCAGTTTGTATAACCGTCTGATAATTTCAAGCTGCATCACATGGTGGGCATATTCACTGTGCACCTCACCAACAAATACGACCCGCCTGTCCTGAATGCTGTCTACAATCTCTTCAAGGGTAAGGTTGTTCTGCGGAACTACGGCTTGGGCCCTTAAAGTGAAATCCTTAACTATCCCCGGCACCGACTCTGCCAGCTGTTTTGTAATGTTTTTTCCATCCTCAAAAAGCAGGTAAGAGTAGGTACCGTATCTGTATATTTTCCTGAAGGCCTTGGCAAACTCATCGCTACTGCGGGCCTGCATAAGAAGCGCAACTTTATCTTCAGCAAGGGGGTTTGTGCGGGCCTGCACAATCAAACCCGCATCCGGTAGCGGTTTGTCGGCAAACAGCCGTCTATATACCCCGTTGTGTGCAGACATGAAGAGTACCGGCCTTTTTACTATATCCCTGTTGGTTACCTCATTTTCGGTTTTTACTGCATAACCCCGGTCCTCAAAAAATGTTACCGCCGGATCATATAGTTCCCGGTCATCGGCAGGCATAATAACCAACCCATGCGGGCTGCCGGTAAAAGCCGAAATCACCGGTGGTTTTTCTGCCGCAGTCAGGTCCCGCATGATATCATACCGGGCATCAAGCACTATCCGTTCGGGTCTTTCTGTAAACATCTTCTGCATATGCACCCGTCTGGTGTCTATGTGCACATGAGACTCCTCACGACCCAGAGACGTTTCAACACACACCGGCACGTCAAGGTCGTATATTTCCTTTTTTTGCACTATGTCGACCTCTAAAAGATAGGTGCCGTTACGGTATAGCACCGCTATATTCTCCACATCCACGGATGGGATTCCTTTTCTGTATACCCACTGCCCAAAAAAATCTTCCAGATCATTTTCTGTTTCCGACGCAAAGGCATGCTTAACATCATCCCAAGAAGCCTGTTTATATTGTGACAAAGTTATAAACTGTTTGAGTCCTCTGAAAAAGACTGTATCGCCCAGTTTCATTCTCAGCATGTGAAAAAGCATTGCGCCCTTGCCGTACCCAACGGCCCTGGAGGAACGATTTTGCACCCCCGAAAATCTTTCCAGGGTCAGCTCACTATGCGGTGATACATAATTCATATAACCAATGAGAATTTTCTTACGGTATTCAGGCCCTTCACCTGCCAGATGTTTATACCAGTGGTCGGCAAGATAGGTAACAAGCCCTTCCGACCAGTTTCCTTTTTCATAATCAACATATATGTGGTTACCAAACCACTGATGCAAAATCTCATGTCCGAGGGAGGTCTCCACTATAAAGGGCAGCTTCAGGACTTTTGTGCCCAGCAGTGTATAGGTTGGAAAGGAGTAGCCCGTTTGGAACCGATTTTCCACGATAGCAAAGCTTGCATAGGGAAACCGCCCGAGCATTGATTCATAAAGTTCCAGGTAGCGCTTTGTATGCTGGAAATAGGTTGAAGCCAGTTTTTTGTCGGCTGAAAACAAGAAGGCCTTAAGGCTAATACCACGGAAATCTTCTTGATACACCGTATACCTGCCTGCAATCAGGGTCAGCCCGGGAAGCGGATGAGCAAAGGTAAAACTGACGGCTTTACGGTCGCCGGTGATCTGAGCTGTGGCGGTATTTGCCTCGGAAACTGCCTCAAAATCCGACGGCACATCTACGATGAGGCTGTATGCCGCAAGTCCCGCAACCGCCGGATACCAGTCTGAAAGAAGCGTTATTCCTGAATCATCCAGTATATTACGGCCTGATGAACCGTGACCTATAGTATCTTCCTTCTGCTGTGAGGCTGGAAATTCGGCCGTGTAGTTGATTATAATAGTTTTATCTTCAGCTTCTGCCTCGATCACGGCCGGTATGTTTTGCCCGCCTGTATTGTGAGAGCCGCTCATCACCCAGGACAGTATCTCGCAGTCACCCGGCTGGATAGCCAGGTTCATTCCTGCCGGAACAGTAATATGAGCCCGCCCCTCAAGCAATCGGCTTTCGGGCAAGACCTTTACATGCAATGCATACCGGGGGATCTCTACCGCCCACAGGTTGCACACACCCGCTGCCAGAAAGATAAAAAGGAGAGCTGTAGTGGTTTTTATATATGGTATCATGTTTTTTTTGATAGTCGACAGATTGCCAGAAGACTGCACCCGACCTCAGGGGACTGCAACAGTAGAAACAAACTATGCTTCCTCATAATTCCTCTTCCAGTTTTCATACCCATAATCCAGCAAATAGGCTTTATCTTCAGGTTTTATCATTTGCAATTCGCCTCCGGCCATATAACTGTAGCCTTCTGCGCAATTTGATTCTTTTATCCATTTGAGATGTACCACGGCATGTACCGGCTCTATGCGTATAGGAATATCTATTTCCAGCTTGAGACTCGGACCGATAGCAACTTTCTCGTTTAACAGTAGTTTTACGGCAAGGCCCTGCCTGCTTATTTGAGTTACCTTACAATGAAGGTCTTCCTGCGTTTCGTCACCCATGCACATAGCATGAAGTTCTAGGGGAAATCGTTGAAACTTTCTCTTTTCTTCCATCCTGCCCCCCGCTATTCGTTTATATAATCTCGAGGTGTAAAAACTCGGTTTTTAAAAATGATTCAAGGATGTTGGAAGCATTGTAATCTCTGGGCCTGGACATGTCAAGGCTATTAGGCCAGAGGGTTTTCGCTTATCTGGAAAATTATCCGTATGACACAATATTTAATCAGGTACCCTGGTCAGGGCCAATTGGTTGCTGCCCATAAAAGGCACACATCGCCGGATCAGGTGCCAGGGGATAGGGGGCGCGGAAACGGCAGCCCCCGGCACAATCATCAAGAAACCGACAGTTTCTGCACTCAAGTTGAGTAAGTGCAATATGCTGCCGTTTAAGCCAGCATGCAGACAGACTGTGACGGGCGTCACCAAGAGGCTCATCTTCATAAAAACCGCACTTTACCGCTGAACCCGTAGGCAGAACCGTCATCAGATGCCTGCCGCAGGCAAAGCCGTCTGAAGAGCCGTGATAACTATTCCCGTAAGAATAGTGCCTATAGGCTGCTGCCGCTTCGTAGGGAACCGTCAAATCCTGATGCTGCCTGAGCATACCGGCCATGCACAGTACATCTATATCCCAGGCAGTTGCGCCGATTTCTTCGGCAAAGTCCTGCAGTCGTTTAAACTCATCCAGATTACCCTTGTGAATCATCGTAGCTAGAGAGACCGGGATCCCGGCCTGTCGAGCCAGCTGCACGCCGCGCAAGGTGCGCTCAAAAGTTCCCGGCCCTCTCAGCACATCATGTCCCTGCTGCCACCCGTCCAGGCTGAACTGGATATTGTCAACGCTAAGCCAGGAAATGTTTTTTTTAGTAATCAGGGTTCCATTGGTCAGCAATACCCGCCGCAGTTTCAGATCGGATGTTTCTGCAATAAAATCTTTTAAATATGGATACATCACAGGCTCGCCACCGGAGATCAGCAGGCGCAAACCGCCAAGAGATGAAAACTGGTGTGCAATCGCAAGGGCGTCATCAAGCAACAGCATATCCTGCTTTTTGTCCCCCAGATAGCAGTGGCGGCACTGCAGGTTGCAGCGATGCAGCAGCTGCAGCTCAAGATACCGCAAAGAGGGTTCTGGTGCATTATAGCAGGTAACCGGTATTGGCTGCGGTTGACTGAGCGCCTCCAGCAGCCCCTCCCCCAGACAGTACTCAACAAACTCGGCCTCTGCGGTCAGTATGCCGCCCGGGACGGAACCATTACAGCGGGCCAGAAACGCCAGTGCTTTTTCATCAATTTCATACAGCTCATCCCGGCCGATATGATAGACAGAGGGCTGTTCCAGGTTTTTCAGGCTCACCTGGGGCTGAAGGCGCAGAAAGGCTCTTCGCCAGTTTGTATCATGCACTGCACATCTCCTCGATATTCGATAGGGTCAGCATGCCCTGTTCCATCAAAAGACTCAGCAGTATATACCCGCCGCAGGGCTCTGCATCAGGGGGCCGGTTTGGGGATTGAAAGTCACAGCCTTCTGCACGGAATTCACAATGCCGGCACACGCACACTTCAAGTCCCGGGTCACGCTGATCCCATAAGTGCGAAGATTTCCCCGTCTGAGGCATTGCAGGCGGATTCAACAAACCGCTTTGCACCATATGCTCAATTACGCTTGCTCCCCGGCAGGCCATCTCTTCCTTATGGCCTTCACGAAAAAATTTACAAAACGGTCGGCAAATATAGTCCTTGAAATCTCTTTTACTCATAGGTCATTGTATCCAAAAATTTCATATTGAGCGTTTGTCTGAGAACCCGCACACAGGGAGGCTGGTGGGGAATGTTCAGATGTAAGTTGCAAATCCCGCTTGCGGGGGCGCATGAAATCCTGAGGAATGAGGTCCGCCGTGGCGGGAAAGATGGAGGTTTCCCGACAGTCTCCTGAAAAAAACAAGGCCGATAGTTTTTATATACCTATCGGCCCTTCTTCAGCATACAACCTGTATCGCTAGCAAGAACCACCGCATTTACAAAGTCCCTTGGATGTCTTTTTTACTTTTTTGATCTTCATTGTGTCCCCTTTCTTCGCATAGTGCGAATATAAAAATTTAAAAAATACAAAACACCGGGAAAATAATATATTTAATTTATAACGTTAAAATCATAGTTGTCAAGCAGGGGTAAGAATCATTTTGCAGATAGTCTGGATACCCTGTACAATATATCAGGCAGTATGATAATACTTGTCACATATTTCAGGCATGGCACATTTGGAAAGCTTGCCTCAAAGTTTAATCTTTGTTACAAAAGGGGTTATGGAAACAGTATACGGTAATCATGCCTATACGAGATATATTTGTGTCGCGGTTTTCTGCGCTCTGGTTACAATCAGCTGTGCCCATGTCCAAAAGCGCAGCATGGAAATCACGGCCTATTGCGGATGCAAAGCATGCTGCAGCTGGCAGCGCGGTCAGTGGAAATATCTCAAGTTGAATTTCTGGCAGCGCTATTATTCAGCAGGGCCTGACAAGGGAAAACGCTATCGCGGGCGAACCGCCAGCGGTACAGAACCGCGCCAGTCGGGCCCTGGACTGTTCTCGCTCAGCAGTTTAAAAAATCCTTGGATGATACCGGTCCGCATTATATTTTTCCCCTGGCTGCTGCTGCCTCAGCCCGGCACCATTGCTGCAGATACTAAGTATTACCCGTTTGGAACGGTAATGTATATCCCCGGGTATGGTAAAGGGGTTATAGAGGACCGCGGCTCTGCCATTAAAGGACCCCACCGGCTGGACCTATACTTTCGTTCACACCGCAAAGCACTGCAATGGGGCCGACAGACAAAGACGGTGAAGATCAAGAGGTAGTCAATAACCGCGCATAAAGAGGGCAAAGGGTTTTTTAGTGCATACATTTGAGCAATCTTTATAAAGTAGCCTGGTTATGTGATCAGCGGTATGCTTCTTTTCTGTGACGGACGCGAACTATTTCTATAATCAACTCTGTTTTAAAAATTTGGTAAATAATTCGGTAGTCACCGATTCTAATTCGGTAGGAATGCTCCCCGCCTTGAATTTTGCGAACACCTGCAGGAAATGGGTTTGCTGCCAGACCTTCGACAGTCTGGACAACTAGAGAAATGAATTTCGGTTGATTTTCTTTAGTTCTTTAAGGGCTGAGGGCTTCCAATCAATCCGATAGATATCCATCGCCCTTTAGCTCCTCTTTAACTTTATCAAAAGAGATAGTGGGTTCATCCTTTCTTTCAGCAATGACAGCGAGATCATGAAGATCTTCCAGCAATTCATTATATTCATCAATGGGTAAAATCACTTCAGTTTTTCGTCCTTCACGGTCTGTTACGAATTTTGGATGAAGATTTTTTGCAGTTGCCATAACAATAAATCCAAAGTTGTTATAATTCTTAAAATTTATAGCTTATATTGAATATTTTAACAATCTTTTTTACCGCATAACGCGCTGCTCAGGGGCCGCACGGGCGAAGCCCTCAGAAGTTCCTTGCAGCAGAATGTTAGATGAGATTCTCAAAGATCATTAGCGCGATAGTGAGTATAGAAAAAAATTAGTTTGGCCCAGTCCCGGACCGGTACAGCTTCACAATTAATTTTATCAGTTCAACCGGTGGAAACAGTCGGTTCGAGGATAAGGCGCTGTGAGCCGCCGATGATGCATACAAATGATACGGCCGTTGCGAACACTTAGTCCACAGCAAACGCACCGCCTGTTTCCAGTTTATTTATTGAGCCTGTTCCAGCCATACGGCCAGATCAATTTCCTGGGATATGTTCCCAATCGTCACCGTTACTGTGGTATCACAGGTTCCGTCCCCGAAATCAATACTCGCGGTAAATTCGGGATCACTGCTGTCAACATCCATCGTGCCGGCAGCCGGAAAAAAACACTGGAAGTCTGAGGTTACATCATGGAGTGCGGCACTGTACTGCTTGTCTTCAGCGCTGGTAAATGTTCCCGTGCCGTTAAGCCCATAGCTGTCCTGAGTGGGGTCGCCTGTTTTGGAAAATTCCACCACCGCTGTCAAGTCCGAGACCTCAAGGGTATTATCATTGGTGCTAATGGCACCGTTGATGACGACCTCTGCCTGATCCTGTGTAGCCGTGCCCTGGAGAACGACAGTGCCGTCTGTTGTAACATCATTAATCCGGTAGTTATCAATGTCCAGATCAATGGTAAGTCCTTCACCCAGTTCAAAGCTCCACAGACCGGTTATCCGGCCTGATATGCTTACTCCATTAATCATGCAATCGTTTTCATAGGAAATTACCAGGGTCAGGTTGTTCAGGTTTCCTTCCAGAGTAACGACCGGACAGCTGTTGTTATCATAGAGCTCCTCCCCGCCGCCAAAATCTATAAACATTTCATATTCATCAGCCTGCTTGTCCAGGGTAGCAGCTTTTGACTGCGACGTTGAAAATGCTGTAGAGGCGGTACTGGTCACTACCGAGGTATTAAATGCTGCTCCGGCTGCATCATAAAAATCTTCCTGGGTGGGCAGATAGACAAAAGCAACTTCCGACAGCACACTTTCATTGCCGTTTGTATCCAGGGCCGTGATCCAGCAAAAATATGTTTTTCCGTTGGCAAGACCGGTTATGGTTATTGTGGTATCACCGGTCTCATCCTGTTGTTCTTTTTGACCCTCTTCTGAATCAGCTGCTATATAAACGCGATACAGAGCCAGATCAATTTCTTCATTAGCTGTCCAGACCAGCTCTACCGCCCCATCACCTGCCGTAGCCTTCAATCCCTGGGGGGCTGCAGGTGGTGTTTTGTCAAGAGGGCCACCTCTGTCACAACCGCTTATTTCCAGTGCAAAAACAAAACTTATTAATGTTATAAAAAGAAAATATATTTTTTTTGGTGTCCCCATACTAATCCTCCCCGGCAATTGCATTTAGTTTAAAAACGTGGTTTTAACAGTATGTTAGATCGAATATACAAATGGGGAACTTTAGTTTTTTATGGGCTGCCTGAAGATGATCGAGAGGGTAAAAATCCGGGGGCACTGGGGGCTGTTCAAAAATGTTCGAATACAATGCCTGCGCTGTCTGTGACACCTGCTTGCAGGCAATCATGAGGGATGCGGTTCGCCGAGAGACAGATTGCAATGACAAATGCTTGAGTTCACTGCAGTAGATGGACGTTTTTCAACAGCCTCCCAGGGTGCGGATAATCTCATCGACATAGTCAGGACGGAAATGAGTGCCCCGATATTGCAGGAGTGCCCGGGGCAGGCACACAATGAAGGCTGCAACAACATCGGAATCAAAATGAGTTCCCGCGTCTTGTTTGAGAATATCAATAGCTTTAGCCAGAGGCATTGGTTCACAGTCCAGCGTTTCATCCCTGGTATATTTTGGGTAGTCACGAGATGAGGTAAGGGCATCAAACACATCACTGACAGCCAGTATCCTGGAAGCCAGCGGGATTTCATCACCCTTGAGCCCGTCAGGATAGCCTTCCCCGTTAATCTTTTCATGGTGATGGGCTGCTATGAAGGGCACATCTTGAAGCAGCTTAGGGAAGTGAAAATTTTCCAGGATTGACTGGGTTTTCACCGTATGCTGTTTCATCTCCTCACGCTCTTGTGGGGTGAACTGCCCGAATTTCAACAATACCTCGTCCCTAATGCCTATTTTACCGATATCATGCAGCAGGCCGGCATACCGGATGACTTTTTGATCCTCTTCATCAAGCCCCAGTTGGCGTGCAATCATAAGAGAGTATTCCGTTACCCTTTGAGAATGGCCGGCAGTCAAACGATGGCGGGCGTCAACCGTGGCCGATAGAGTCCGGACTGAGCTCTCAAATGAAAGGCTCACCTCCTCCATGAGCTGTGAGTTCTCCAGTGCAATTGCAATCTGAGAGCTGAGCACGGTAAGCAGATCAATATCTTCCTGGGTAAAGCCGTGCTCTCCCATCTTATTCATAACCTGGATAACCGCAACACGCGCACCGGTACGATTGCAGATGGGCATACACAACACTGATTTCGTAGTGAAGTTATGCTTTATGTCAAAGGCGCGGTCAAAGTACGGCAGAGTTGCCACATCATCAACATTAATTGTTTCCCCGGTTTCTGCTACACGGCCGCTTATGCCTTTGCCGATAGGAAGGCGGATCTGATCAACCTGCTCGGCAACTTTGGTCCATATCTCGTTGCGGTCCCGGTCAATAAAATAGAGGCTTGTCCTCTGGGCCTCCATCGTTTTGGTAACATGACCGACAATCAGCGCAACCAGACGTTCAAAATCAAGCTCAGCCGTAAGGTCCAGGGCAACCTTCAGCAGGTGTTCAAGCTTTTTTTGTATGGACTTGTGTTTTTGTAATAACTCCTCATTTTCACGTGCCAAACTGCGCTCTTTGAAAATTCGGTTCAGCTTGTTCTTAAGCTCCTGAGAAGTAAACGGTTTTCTGATAAAATCATTTGCACCTGCTTTAATGACACGATCATAACTATAATCTTCACTATAACCGGTGATGACAATAAAGGGGATATCAGCTATAAGATGGTGAACTTCTTGAATCAATGTAATTCCATTCATTCCCGGCATGCGCACATCCGATATTATCATATCAAAATGATGATCGCGTACTAATGCAAGGGCCTCATCAGCATGTGATGCGCTCATACAGGTGTGGCCGAAAGATTGAAGCATTCCGGTAATAAGATCACGTACTTCCCGGTCATCGTCTACTATCAAAATATGTTCGTCTACCACATCCGACCTCAACTACAGTATCTCAGTATATCTACAGCTGCGGCGGTGTGCGCGATGAAACGATATAGTATCTTCCGGATATTCCAGCGAGCACAGAGCCGCCGGCAGTCGAACCGCATCAGCCTGGGCCGCCTCACCTGTAAAGCTGCGCTTTTTTGCGAAATGCTCGAAGACTGCAAAGCAAAAATATAAATCACCGGTGTTCATAGTAATAATATCGGACAGACCTTGAAAAATTGATTCTTTTTTAGTATTGGATGAACATCATTGTTTTTCCATTAAATCTTATAAATAAAAAATTGTTTTGATATTAATTTTTTGCTTGAAACGTGGTTCCTTATATAGTATGTTTTAATTTAGGAGATACAATATATAGAGCTTTTACTAAAAACAGATAAATAAAATTACAACTATTATTGTATTAATTCATATATGGTCAATCATTACATAGTTTAACATAAATTTGTTAAAATAAATAAAACTTAGCATGAGGGGAGGGGTGGCAACATGGAATCTGAACGAAGGGAAGATGTTCGTTTCATGGCAAAGAATAATTCCTATGCCTCGTTCGGGCCAGGCTTCACCAAAGTAGGCAGTTTAAAGGACATAAGTAAAGGGGGCTTATCTTTTGAGTATATCTTTTATGAGGAACTGGACAAGGAGCCGTCAAGCCAGGTAGACATATTTCTGTCAATGAATGGTTTTCATCTGGAAAGTGTTCCGTGCCGCATGGTATATGACGTCCCCCATCGAACAAGCACAAACAATCTCTTTATAGTAAAACGGTGCGGTTTAAGTTTCGAAGATCTTACCCAGGAGCAGGCCATACAACTCTATTTTTTTCTGGAAAATCATACCAGCGGTATAGCTTTCAAAAAAGAATAACAAAGCAGTCACCCTTTCATTTTGACCAAAATGTGCCGCGCTGTGCACGGGAAGCATCAGGTATATCCCGGATGGATCTTAAAATGTATCGACAAATCTGCTCAAAATTGTGTCTATTGGCAACCGTAACCATAATGATGTATAGCCTATTATCATGCACCCTGGAAAAAGATAATACAGCTATACCGGGGGGGAATCTTACAGGCAATTGGAAGACAAACCTGGTTAGCCTGACACTCACACAGTCCGGCAACAGCATAAGTGGTTCCTACAACTACAAAGGGGGCAAAATAAAAGGTATCCTATCCGGCAATCGGCTTGAGTATACCTGGACACAAACCGACGGCAAAAAGGGCAAGGGTTACTTTATTATTTCAAAGGACTGGCAATCTATTGCCGGCACGTACGGGTACAATGACGATGATTCGGGCGGTGGTGAGTGGAAAGGAACAAAAGTGGGCGGTCCGGAAGTTTTTTCCAAATAAAAGATACATTGTCATTCCCTTGCAAGAGGGAATCTATGGATTCCGGAATGACAATCGTATGATCAGTGCCTTAACGGCATTTGTAAAAAAAACACTTAGCCTAAAGCTTCAGTAAGTTCAGTTCACTTTAGACACTTTTCTTTGCCTCTGCTGTGCCGGTAAAATTCTTATTTGTACGAAATTATCCCCAATGGTGAGTCTTGTTTCTGCTTTATATTATACATATTTTTTACTGCGATACCAGGCAATAGTTTTTTCTACTATGGTCTGCAGAGGTGTCTGAGGAATGTTCAGTTCAGTCCGGGCCCTGGAAAAGTCAACCTGCTTTTTGAGTGCAAGCGCCCGTATATTGGCAGGCGTGGCAACCGGTTCACGGTGGGTTATATGATCAGCAACAGCAGTCAGCATATAGGCCCACGCTAAAGCCATAAAAACCGGAACACGAATCCCGGGGGGTCTGACCCCTCCGCACTGAGCAATAAGTACAAAAAGCTCTTTCATAGTAGTAAAATTACCTTGACAGCCAAGATTGTAGCTTTCGCCTTCCTGTCCCATCTGCATTGCCCGAATATGGCCTGCAGCAACATCAGCAACATCAACAACATCAATGCCTCCGTCAAAATATGACGGGACGGTACCCCGCAGAATGTCCAGTACCAGCTTACCGGATGGAGTCGGATACACATCGCCCTCACCCATCACCAGAGCCGGCCGCACAACCACAACCGGCAGCCCTTTGCGAAAAAGCTCAAATGCAGCCTGCTCTGATTCATATTTGGAGACTTCATAGGGGAGTTTCAAATGGGACAGATTAAATGGCGTGTTCTCATCAGAAGGCCGGCCGTCATCCCTGATACCCAGTGCCGCAATGGAACCGGTATGGACAACCTTTTGTAAACCTGCCTGCAGGGCTGCTTCAAGTACGTTGCGGGTGCCGACAACATTAACCCGGTAAAGCATCCCGTAGTCATGCATCCATGACCTGTACAGACCGGCCACATGATACAGGGAAGAGCACCCCACTAAGGCCCTTTTTATTGACCCTTTATCAAGGATATCACCCTTGACCCGCTCAATGTGAAGGCCGTCTATATTGCTTGTGTTGCTGTCATCCCTGACAATAATGCGTACGGTTTCACCCTGCTGCAGGAGCTTTCTAACAAGTGCAGACCCGACAAAACCGGTTGCACCGGTTACGAGTACTTTTTCTGAAATTTCCGAATCCTCCCAATACAAAATTTTTATGAATCAGAAACCACAAATCCTTTCCAGGTGACCTCCCCGGTGCGTTCTTCGGCATTGGTTACCCGGCAGCGAATAGAATAGGTGCCGGCATCATCCCGGGCCGTTTTCCATTTCCAGGCAGGATGATTGCGGCCAACGGTCTGCCATTCAGATGATCCTTCCTCCTGCAGAAACCATGCATAGCTGTAGTGCCCACAGTTGGAGCCGGCCAGAGATGCTTTAAAGGTTACTGTTTCCCCGGCAGCTATGTTCTCAATTTCGCCGTTTGTAATATACACCAGGGGGCTTGTTACTGCAGCAAGTACATGCTTTGCAAGCAGCTCGCCCACACGCGGGTCATCACTGGGCGTGACATACATATCCCAGGTGCCGGTGTATTGGTCCTGTACCGGGCCGTTCGGATCAGGAGGGCCCAGAGTCGGGTCATAGCCTAAGTGGCCGTAGTCGCTAAGATCATAAGCCAGAGATGGATCCATATCCTCTCGGTCTTCATCCAGTGGGGCCTGTCGCGGCGGCGGGTACTCACGGCCGTCATCACAGCCGCCCATCTCAAAACAGCAAGGCTCCCCGCCGCAATCGGTGTCTACCCAGTTGCCCCAGTAATCGGCAAAAGGATGCCCGACACCGGGATAGCTTTCATTATCACCCTCATCATATCTCAACCATGTTTTTACGCCGACCTCCTTACCAACCTGATTGAAATACTCCACCATCGTTAAAACAGAGTCGGTTACAACCTGGGGAAACCCGACCACGATATGCTTGACCCCCCGATCTTTCAGATATTCAAGAGCATCCCAGTAACGGTAGCCCCATTCGTCTCCCGGCATATCCTGGTCGGTTTCATGCAGGTAGGAATAGGCCAGATCTTCGCCGCGCATTGGACGGGTGCGTTCAAATATACCGTTTTCCGGATTTACTTCACGCGACCCCCCATATGCTCCGATAATATTGTCCGGGTCCATATCGGGATGCTGTTCCAAAAGCAGTGATTTAATGTTTTCATTGAGCACAACGGAATCATCAATCTTGGGATCATAAAAGCGCCGGTCCGGGTCAAAAAGACCATGGTTGAAAAGCAGCACCGCCGTATCGGCATCACTGACATCACTGGACATGCCTGCCTCTATACCTTCAAGATTCAGGGCTGCCAATTCCATGTCTTCCGCAAGCGGATTCGGGCGCCCTTGTACCAGCACATGCCGGTCCTCAGTAGGCTCTCCCATGATGGGGGTCCAGTTCTCAGGTGCTACCGGATAGGAATCCTCCATAAGATCGGCATAATCATTTACCCACAACAGGGGTACAGAGGTGTCGTGCTCGGCATTCCACCTTTCAAGCACTTTCTTGGTCATCTGAATAACCTCAAAGGTCTTATAAAAACGCACACCACCTACTGTCAGGTCAACAACCAGTATGCGCGTTACGCCCTTTGCAAGCAGTCGCTCAGCCGGACCGTCAACATTATAGCGGTCAGGGTCACACCCTGGCCAGTGGATCGTGCCGGCAGCTTCAGCCCTGCCGCCGCTGCTGCCGCTGAGAGCATCACCGGCTTCAAAATAATTTCCCAGACACAAATCAAAACCGCAATCCGCATCTACAGTGCAGGCGTCACCGCTCCTGCCGCAAAATCCGGTTGCATACACTATATCTGAAAGGGCCAGCAAGCCGGCTGCATCGCCGCCGGCCCAGGACCCCGATTCAAGGGTAACTTCATCAATAACCGCAGTTGCACCCGTTGACCCCGTCAGGGTTGCCCCCACTGCAAACTCGCTGCCGCCGTTGGTGAAATCCAGTACAACAGATTTGGTTTCCTGCTCGCCGCAGTAGGTAACACTGTCGCCCCCTTCCGGTGGTGACTGCAAAAAACGCGGATACGGAAAATGTTCCGGACGGTCGCCCGACATCCAGCTGGCAAAGTCTACCTCAAACTCCAGCCCGTACGGATTCTGATCCAGGACGGCCTTCATGTCGGCAAGCTGAATATCCGAAAGCGCATGGAAGGGATCCAGCCCCCCGATGCGTTCATATTCAAATTCAAATTTTCGCCGGAACTTAATCGAAAATTCACTATCAAGAACCGTTGACCATGCCGCAGAATTCCACATGATTAACGAATGCACCGGATGGTTGGGGTCATAGGCAAATTGGTGCAATGCTGCATCAAAAAGATTAAGCGGCACATACTCATCCATGCCACCGTGAAGCACAAAGAGCACTCCTATTTTTTCATCCTTCTGGGCACATGACAGGGTCATACTCAGGGCTGCAATAATAAGTAACCCAATAATAATAAAAAATTTTTTGCGGGGTTTCATAATCTTTCTCCCTAAAGAAAATTTACTTGATTAGTTTTACCGCCATATCCTTTATTTCGTCCAGGGCCTGAGGACTAAGTTCCCAGGGCGGCAGCCGTTTCATATCTGCCTGCATAATAGCATCGTCAAACGGCAAAAATCCCAGCAGGTCCAGCCCTGTTGTATGTTCCCGCAGAAATGATTTATCCTCCTCGCTCCGGACCTTGTTTGCCACCAGCGAGACTTTGGAAAGATGGATGTCTTCAGCAAGCTCTTTAATTTTGCGCGCAGTCTCTATACTGCGCTTGCCCGGCTCAACTACCACTACAAGCCGGTCTACGGCCTGCGCTGTTGCACGGCCCAGATGCTCAATACCGGCCTCCATGTCCATCACTACAGCCTCTTTTCTGAAAAGCAGTAGATTCTGTATCATGCTTTTCAGCATGGCGCCCTCAGGACACATACAGCCGTGTCCCCCGTGCTGCACGGTTCCCATGAGCAGCAGCCTGATCCCATCCCTTTCCTTCCAGAGCTTTTCTGGAAGATCATCCACCTTGGGATTCAATTTAAAAACAGCACCGCTGCTGCCGGCCGGGGCCCCGGTTCGTTCCTCAATCAGTTCTTTCATCTCAACCAGCGGTGTGATTTCGATGTGCTCAGGAAACCCCAGAGCTGATGACAGATTGGCATCAGGATCAGCATCAACAGCCACAACCCTGTAGCCCTCCTGGCTCAGGGCTCTGCACATCAAGGCCGCTACAGTAGTTTTCCCTACCCCGCCTTTACCAGTAATAGCCAGCTTAATTGATTCATCCATATAATTGCCTTTTCAGCATTTGCGTATCTTAGGTATGTAAAATCAGTCCTGCAATCCGCTTTTATAAAACAAGTCCTTACTGATCCTGTCAAAACCGTTTATAGATGGAAATGTAATAAAACAGCAACTTTTTACGTGTAATGGAAAGACACCCTTATGTGCACTGCAAAGAAAAATTTGAGAAAAAAAAGAGCGGTTTTGTAAGACCGCTCCTTTTACGCATGTTTATTTTTACATATCATATTGTATATTGTATTGCAAACAGAGAATTTCAGGCTCAAAATCAGGCAAAATGTTATTTTTGAAATCCCACAATAATAATATCAGGTTTTAACTAACCACAGCTTTGGTTATTAAAATTTATAGAGGCCAGTTTTAGACATGGCTCATAAAATTATTATGAGCCATGCAAAGACGTGCCCCCCTTTATTGACTTTAATTATCCCTATTGGCTATGGGCTCTTTGCCTGGTGGCTACATTTCTGTTTCCGGTTCACTGTTTGCTATTTATTTTTTTGTTGAAATAAACTTTTATAGTGCTAATATTCTCTTATCTTTAGAGGGCGAAAGATGAGGAAAAAAGGAGAGATAATAAAGATAAATAAAAAGGCTTCTTACAGTACAAGCGTACTGAAGAAGCCTTTTTTATGTGGAAAACAAATGCTGATATTTTTTCTTGTTTTAATCAATATGATAGAGATAATTCTTTTTAAACAATAGTTCGGCACAGAAATCATGAGCATAAAACATCGAATTGATGATGCGCTGGCCCTATACCGAGCGGGGCGATTTGAGGGTGCCCTCTTGAATGTGCTGGTAGCTGCTGCTGCCACATCGGCGAATGAAGCCCCAAAAAAACTCACAGGTGATCGAGCACGCTTTGAAACCTTCCTGAAGAAAGGAGCATTTACTCGGATCGCCAAGGTTGAGTTTCGTGAGGAGATGCACTCTCTCCCTCATATCTTCTACAAATGGCTTAGGTGCGAACTTGTGCACGAGGCTGGTGTTCCATTCGATATTGAGTTTATCGGGAATCCTGAAGATCCCATGCTCAGCGTTCGGGCTGGAGGAGCCCCGAACTACGTCCTTCAACTCGGGTATGGTTGGTTTTTCGAGATTCTGGAATTAGTTCAGTCTGCTCCCACAAACAGCAAGCAATTCTCAAAAGAGGGGGCCGAACCTGCAGGTGCACCGGACGCTCATTCTTCGCGCCGGTGACCTCGTCGTTAGGCTTTCAAATGTTTGCAAGTAGGAGATTTTCATGAGTAAACGGGTCAAGTCTTTGCATGGCTCATAACGTGTCTTATGGGTCAAGCAAAAATCCTTTTCCAAATATTAATAAGGTGAATTAGATGGTTAATAGTATAAAGGATAGAACTGTAAACAGTATTGTAGAAATACTAATTAAAAAAAGTTACAGTCTAGGAGTTTTCCCTCCAGTATTGAGGGAATTTTTTGAAAAATCAAGCGATAAAAGTTTACCTGAACTTGCAAGGATTTTAAGAGCTGACCCTGAACTTGCAACACAATGTGTTAAAACAGCAAATGCTGTTTATTATTCATATGAAAGAGTAAAAACAATAGAATCAGCTTTAATTCGTATAGGTCTTCGCCAAGCTAAAAGCATAATCTTATCAGCTCGTACCTTCTTAATTGGTAAGAGTTTATCAGATGAAGATTATAAGAAATTTGAAAATTTATGGAAACGTAGCATAAAAGCGGCCACAGTTGCAAAAGTTATTGCTCATGAGGTTTTGGATTGGCATGACATAAATAAGGCAGAGGTATACTTCGCTGGACTGCTAAGTCATTGTATGGAAATAATATGGGGAAGAATTATAGGAAAATGGATGGTAATCCCAAAATTAGCTTCTGAAGAATTAAAAAATGTAGCTTTTGATAATAAAAAAATCAATCTGTTTGAATGTGGGGAAATATACTTTGATAAATTAAAAATGCCAGATGAAATAATTGAAATTTACAATAAATTAAAAAAAGATCCAGCCCCAATTAATATTGATGAGGCAAACAAAATTATTCGTTCTCGAGTTCCTGTTTCTGATGTTGCATATGTGGGAATCCTAATGGCTGAAATAATTTTTGGTGAACAAGAAGATCAAAAAGAAAATCTCTGGGAGGTTACTGGATTATTAAGCAAACAAAAAAAGATAAAAAAAGAATCTGAAGAAATTTATAATGATACCCTAAAGGAATACGGTATTGCTTAAATTATGATTTATTTATATATTTATTTTAACAGGTAATGAATTATGGAACATTGGGCATTAAAATCGTTACTAATTGCAGTATCGCTTTTACCGGGTTATCTACTAATTACAGTTATAAGAAAAAAATATTTTCGCATTCGTGACAATTTAAAGGATCCAGTAATATTTGCTTGTGCAATATTATTCACGATTATATTTAATTTAATATATATAATGTTACTTGATATATTTTTAAAAACATACCGTGAAAGTCCAAATTTAACATTTTTTAAGATATTAAGAGATCAAGTTTGCGCCTTGGGTGAAATAAATAATTTTTTTCAGATAGTAATAATAAATTTTACATTATTTATCTATATATTTTTAGCTATTTTATCAGCTTATCTATTTGGCATATTTATTAGTATTGGTGCTCGTAAATATACAAATTCAAAATTTGGAATTATTTTTAGAAAATTATCTCCTAGCACACGGGATATTAATGCATTTGATAATTTATATCTTAAATATAGAAATGAAAAGATTATAGAAAAAACAATGGAAGTAAAATTATATAGTAAAATTGAAAAAAATAAATACAAAATATTATTAAATAGAATAAAATTTTATTTTTTTGGTTCCATAGATTTTGGTATGCCAGAAGTTATAGTTTCTATTGGGCAAGGTTGTTATAAAGGATATCTTAGATGGGCTCCAAGAGAATATAATTCAAACTCTTGTCCTGGAATTATTCTTGAAAAAGCACGTTATTTTGAAAATTGTGAAAATGCACGATGGGGCAAGGATAAAGATATCATTGATGAAAAAAAGAAAGATTATTTTGATGACGTTGTAACTGTATATATTCCTTTAAATACTACAAGATATTTAGAAGTGTTAAAAGTCAGTAGCGTTGGGACGTTGGGGTCCGGCCCCCACGTCAAGTAATTGAAATTACAATAAGAGAAATTTAGTGACACAGGGGCTGTTGAAAAACCCCCTCTGCCATTCGACAGGCTCATGGCCCTGAGCAAAACCGAAGGGCTGCGTTGCGCTCATCATTCGTCACTGCGACGTACGCAGGAAATATAGGAAATATAGGGACACTTCCCGCATTAAGTTGCTTGGGCCTTTTTAGGCATTCCTGCTTTGCCGGGTAATAGCCTCCGTGACAGCCTTCTCTCAAGCTTCTTTATGAAACCTTCACTGCCCAAAGGACGTCCCGTTGAAGTGGCCTGCCTGATTTTCTGCTCCTTTTCAAAATCCTGCTGCCTTAGAAATTTCCTATACTCCTTTCTTGTTGCTCCGTCAAGCCACTCCTGACCGCGGACCACTGCATCGCCTTTGCCGCTTATGTTGGCCCGGCAACTTGACCATGCATAGCCTTCCGCCTTTTCTACCAGATATGTCTTTACCGGATTCATTTCTATATAGCGTACAACTGCCCATACATACTCATCAGTATCCACGATGGTTGAGAAAAACCGGTTCTGCCACAATCGTCCGCTGCGGTTGTACTTTCGGTTGATGTGCTGGGTATACAATAGGTTCGTTCGGCCGATACACTGGCTCAGCGATTCTGCTTTGTGCGGCACTGCCAGCAAATGCACATGGTTTGCCATAAGGCAGTACGCCCATATGGAAACGTTATACTTTTTACTATAGCTTTTCAGAAGAGTTAAATAGACACCCCGATCTTCATCATCAAAGAAGACCTCCGCCTGATTATTGCCCCGCTGGGTAATATGGTGAGGATATTTTGCTGCTACGACTCGGGCTATTCTCGGCATACCTTATGCTATTACGCTATCCACTGCTGCATGTCAACATTATTATGGGAAGTGTCCCTATATTTCCTATATTTCCTGCGGCCTTCCAGTATAGGTCAGTATTGAGGGTTCTCTAATACGTCTTCTGCAGATTCTGGATGGTAAACAGCTTCCTGTCGACCTTCTTCAGCCCGACACCAATCCACTCCTCCCACATAATGCCCGCGTGGTTGCGCTGAAAATCAAGGGTCAAAAGACCCGAAATCATCTTTTTTGTCTCACCCTTCATTGTCTTGAAATCCGTGTGGGGCAGCAAAAACGTCTTCCAGAACTTGCCAAGGTCATCATACAGGTCAGTCCAGGGGATCATGTAGGTTTCCGGGTCCATGTACCAGATTCTCTTGCTGTAGATGTAGTTGGGGTCCTTGCTGTAGACCTCAACTACCAGTGTTTTTAGGCGCTCAAACTGCATGTTACTCGGCAGGGCCTGGCCCGGTTGCCGGATGTGGCGCTTGAGATCTGCCTGGCGCATGCATAGTAGCTCTTTTGTGCCCACGTACTTATAGGTATTGCGGGTGATATGGCCGTCCCAGCCGTACTGGTCATCATAAATCATGTCTGATCCGTCAATCGCGTCGGTTCTCTGACCCACTGCGATGCGCCTGATCCGGCGAAATGGCGCGTAGAACATATACGTGTCTTCGCTTTTGTCCGGCGAGATATAGGTCAGACTGAAATACCGGGTGTTCATGCTCTCCGAGGGCTCATACATGTGCTGAAACATGCCCCGGTGGATGCCCTTCTTGTTCTTATCGTACTTGGGCAGCGGCTCAACGTCCACCCGGTGGATCCAGAACAGCTCCCAGCGCTCGGACTTCATGTACCGCTCAATCGAGCTTGCCGGCGCGATGACCGGACCATAGGCCCAGTAGTGGTTGGCGTCGCCCCTTGTGTTGAAGTCGAAGTTCCAGGCTATCTCCTGGCCCGTCTTGGGAGCGGGAAAGGGTATGCCGGCTATGTCGGCATAATTCTCGATCCACCCGTCGGCGTTCATCTTGACCTGGGGCGCATACTTCTTGGTAGCTGCTATCATACCCTTGGTCTCTATAGCCTGCTTGTACGGGATGATCACGAAATACCAATCATCCGGCGGTGCGCCCCACTTGACCGGGTTCTTAAAGGCCCTCACGTAGGATTCCGGAAAAAACTCGGCTATCTGGTCGATGTTGGTTTTGTCGATCTTTTTGCCAGCCCAGGTCTTTTCCCACTCCCTGACCTCGGCCAGTTCCTCCGCTGTGTAGGCCGCTACCGGGTACTTTACCTCCCTTGCCTGGACCGCAGCGGGTATCATCAGAGCCGCCATAAGTACCAGGCTCAATATCGAAATCTTCTTGCTTTGTCTGAACATGAGTATATCTCCCTCTACACGAGTGTTACGTAATTAGAATTCATAACGGACACGCACCAAGAGTCCATCCTTGTCATGCAGTCCCTTGTTGCTGGTTGATTTATACCCGTAGAGTGCCAGGGCGGCTTCACAGCGCCAGTGTTTTCCCGGAGCATATGCGATAATGGGTGACATGAAGTATTTGCCATGGGGCCGCCAGCTGCCCGTGAACATGAACATCACCTTCTGGTGAAAGGCAAACTGCTGGAAGCTCCAGGTAAAGCTCGTCGCGTGGCTATCACCGGTGCGGTGCCCACGGCCGCTGTCAAGCAACAGGTCTCGGTCGAAGTTCAGCACCTTTTCATAAAAGATGGTAAAGCTGACCGTCAGCTTTTTGTTGTCAAACCAGCGGCGGGAGAAATAAGGAATCTCGAACCGGTCGGCATAGGTCAAACCGCCGCCGATGATATCCCGCTTGACCTCATCATAAATCGCGTTATCCTCGCCGTTTTCACCTTTGTTCCAGTGCTGGCCGATCTCGTAGAACCATTCAAGACGCCACTCCGAGCCGTGCAGCCAGTCGATAATAGTCTGGGCCGTGCCGCCGATGACCTCGTAACGCTTGTAATTAAATACCCGCTTGCCGAAGGAGTCGGGGTTGGGGTGTGCGTTCTGATCGTAGATAATCGATTCCAGACCGGCCCGCACATAGCCCCGCGTGTAGGCGTTGATTCTCCTGGGGTTGGCGGTAAAAGCATCATTGAGGCAATTAAAATAAAAAATAGACCAGTCAATGTCCCAGGTGTAGCCCCTGACCTTTAACCCAAGCTCCCAGTTGCTGGTATTCCAGCCGGGCTCGTCTTTGCGCGCTTTTTCAAAGAGCCAGTGGGTGATACCGTGGATTTTACCGGGATTGAACGAAGTCGTTGCTGGGCTGGGTCCCCTGAGAGTACCCTCATAAGGCAGCCGCTGGGCTTCGTAGTCGCCGGGGTTGAAGATGAACTCAAACAGCAGCTGACCCGGCAGGTTAGACTGGTAAAATCCCCTGATCATGTACAGGCCCAACTTGATGTCCTCCCAGTTCTCGGTGCCGGGGGAACCGTAGCGCAGGTCAAGGGGGTTGATGACATCTGCGGTGCGCTGCAGATTCGTCTCCCCCCAGACCACGATCTGCTTACCGATCTTGAACTGCCAGGGGCCTTTGATGATGTCGATATAGGCCTCGGTGATGAAGTCATCTTGGCGCGGCATGCTGTATTCGTGGCGCACTCGGTGGGGAATGCCCCGGCGCACCTCCTCATCAAATCTGGCGATGGCTTCATAGTACCAGTGCAACCCGGCGAACAGGTTGATGGTAAGATCTTCTTTTTTAATCAATTTGTAAAGACCCTCGACAAACATACTGGTGCGGGCAAAGTTGAGGCTGCCGGAATGAAAATCCTTCTCTTCACTGGGAATATGGGTCCGCAGATATACCTGCTGCTTGAAGTACCCGTTAACCAGAAACTTGCCGTCCATGAGAAACACCATGGCCCGGACCGGCTGGGCTGCCGGAAAGACAAATACCCCGCCTGCTACAAGACATACCAGCATAAAAACTTTTTTTTTCATACCCCCTTCCTTTCTAAAGACAGCTTGGTTCATCTTTTTAAAGATAAAATTGGGCTTAAGCAGCAAATGCTGCTGTTGCCGTGACATTTCTTTTGCAACTGCTTTTTAGATACACGCCCCCCTTTCCCGATTACCCATGCTGTGCACTACAAATTCAGGACTTTTCCGGGTTTTAGGTTTCATTTTTCTCTGCTTTCTCAGGGGTTATTATAACCTCAAACCGTCTCTCAGCTATTCCCTGTATTTGTACACTTTCTTTTGAACAGCTACGTCCTCAAGACCAAGCTTCTGTAATGTGTCCTCTTGGATATATCCTGTCTTTAAATCCCAGCCTCTTAGCTGATAGTATTCATCTTTCATCTTTTCAAATTTTTCTCTATCGACCACCATGCCCTGCCTATAAATAACTTCTCCATTTTTCCCGGGCATTGAACTTTTTGGATCGGACCCTGATGTTTTAGGCAATGGAACGGTGTAGTCAAACTCGGGGAGGACGTCATCTTTTCGCCCTTCATGGCCTTCTCTTAAAAGTATGGCCCTCTGGAGATTAAAAATTCTCTCACCTATGCTATCGAGTTCCTGTACCTCCATTTCTCTACCAGTGACAGCGGCAAATACTTTACTGGGGAGACTCCGATCACCCACATGGTCTTGAGAATGTTTGACATCCATCATAGGCCAGGCAAAATCACAGAGGTTGAGACATTCCTTCACATATACACGATCCTGAAGTTGTTTTGCGGCCAACGCTTTACCTTCATAAGTGGAAAAATCCAGAGCATCCTCACTGCCAAAAAATTTCTTGGAAAGAGAACGGATAACTTCATCCGAGACATACGCACCCTCTATCTTATTACACCAGTCCCACCACAGATGTATTGGAAAAACAATTTCATGAAGCTGGGGCATGGGAGCCCGGGGTTCTGTCATGAATGAAAGCCCTGTTATAATAAATTTCCTTGGCTGATAGGGGTAGGGTGTTCCTGTTCGAGGATAAATCCAGTTTTCTAACTGTTTTTTCGCCGCTGAACCCAACTTGTCTGCCGCCCTCATAACGCCCAGAGCAAGCACATCTCCAAATCCTTGGCGTAAGGATAGTTGCTTAACCAGTGTGTCTATAAACTCAAGGCTTCCAATCTTTGATATAGGAATGCCTATTTTTTCGTCTGTCACAATCCCTGCACGATAACACTTGTGCAACCACCCGATTATTGTTGCAATTGAAAACACATCAAGACCATATTCATTACACAGTCGGCTCGCATGGAAATGAACGTCGTTCCATGCTCCAATTTGTTTAGAGGGATCTGCATAAAAAACGGCAGCAACACACAAATATTTGCCTTTCTGCCCATTTTCTGCCTCATAGGTTGCCCTCGTGCAACCACTTCCACAACCATAGCAGGTAGATTTTTTTAATTTTGGATTCAATTTCAGATTTTCCGGAACATATGCCGACCACATACGGTGAGGTCCGGCAAAAATAAATCGTGAATCTTTCTTCAATCTCCGAATATGTCTGATCAACTCTTGGAGTTTTTCCGGGTTTGCTGCGATTACATTTCTCTCACTCGTTCCTACAGCAATAGCTTTTAGTTTTTTAGAACCCATAACCGCCCCAAAGCCGCATGAGCCTGATGAATCATCTTCGGCAATAATGTTAGCCATCACTGCTTTATTATCCCCGGCAGGGCCTATAGCTGCAACCCGTATACTCTTTCCATGTATTCCTTTCAACATCTCACGTACCTCAAGGGCTCCTTTGCCCCAGAGAAAGGAGGCCTCTTTTAACTCAGCTTTGCCATCCTGTATCAGCAGATAAACGGGAGTGTCTGATATGCCTTCTATTATTACTGCATCGTAGCCGGCGAATTTGAGCCAAGCACCCCAGCTTCCTCCAAAATTAGCGTAGGAAAAAAACTCCGGGATTATACCGGGCGATTTGCCACACACCTGCCACCGGGAACCGGCCAAACCAGGAAACCCAGCCAGCGGACCGTTAGCAAATATCAATCGGTTTTGTGGATCGTAAGCTTTATGCTCAGGGGCTGAGCTGTCCCAATAGATTTTCGCTGCAAAACCTCGGCCACCAACAAATCTGTCAGCATACTCTTTCGTTGGCAGGCTCACCAGATCTCCCTGTGACAAATCTACTTGGAGAATACTCCCGGCATAGCCATACGTATTCGACATTTTTTACTACCTCCACAATGGAGCGCTGAGCATTTTTTTATAGCTGCTAATTATCTTAAGAGGAATTTTGGGAGGGGTCAATATAGTATTAATATTGTAAAAATGGGGTACTTTTATAGTTATTATTCGAAGGTCATGAGATGGGTTTTCAGGTTTATTTTCTTGTTTTTTATTCCCAGTTTCCTTCTGATACTGTCCCGGTATGCATCGATTGTGTTTTTGGAAAGGTACAGCGTATTGGCTATTTCCTGGGATGATTTGCCGCCCCTGATAAGCGCGGCAATTTTGAGTTCTGTAGAGGTAAGGTTGAAAAATTTTAAAGAAAGGCTGTGCAGGAAAGGTGAGACAATATCCGTTAAGTTCCTTTCAATAATTTCAAGGAGGGTTTTGCGCTCTGGTGGTGCCGGATCCTTTTTTAGTTTTTCTATATAAGGCAGAATCAACTCCCGCACGTTCAGCAACACCTTTTCCCCCAGCTCTTTTTTGTCCTCGTCCCTTTTTTCCAGCAACACGTTTAAAGCAACATTTGTTTCCTCGAGTCTTTTTGTTTTTGCCTCCAATTCAGCCGTACGTTCTTCTACACGCTGTTCCAGTTCTTTGTTTAAGGCCTTCAGCTTTTTTTCATTAAGCTTGCTCTCTGTTATATCCTGTATTATAGTTGCGGCTGCTACAACTTCGCCCTGTTCGTTGTATATTAAAGCAGGGTTTTCATAGATTCTAATAACCTTGCCGTCTTTGCGGAAACCAAAACTCTCAAACCGTGGGACTCTTCCATCTTTAAACAATGCCGCAACCATTTCGCGTGTCTTCTTAAAAAAATCTTCATCTATTTCAATTGTCTCACCGGCAGTTGTCTCATATCGGCCGGGTTCCCAGGGGGCAAACTCTATCATACATCTTCCGGCAACTTCCTCACGTGTGCAGCCAAACATTTCTAAAAAGGCATCATTAAACCGTGTAATACAACCGCTGGTGTCGGTAACCACAATGGCGCACAAAGATGTTTCTATGATGCTGTCTGCCAATGCAGTCTGACCTCTTTCAGCAAGCTGGCTGCTTTTGGAAAGTCCCTGCTGGATGCTGTCGTCAGCCTGTTTTGTTTTATGATGTTTGTATCTCATGAAGTTTCAATATCAGCTATAAGAAAATGAAGCCTTGCAACCCCCGAAAATTTCATACATTCAGCAGTAGTATAAAAATTGAGAAATATCAAGGCAATCTTGCTCTATACGCAACATATCTATTTTAAGATTTTTTTTTGATACCAATCTCAACCTATACAAATTCAGCATTCACAGTTACATATAAATGCACTACAACCATGGAAATACGGGGACACTGAGGCTGTTGAAAAACCCCCATCAGTCCCGCCACGGCGGGATTGCGCTCATCACCTGTTTGAAAGACCTATGCCCGTTTTTGTTTTTTGCTTCTTAATGCTTATTTGCTCGTGGTATGCTCCCCCCTTTTTTTCTTAAAAGCCCATTGTGTACCTAAAATTGACCTTCTAAGACCTAAAAACAAGTCAAATTTTATATTTTGTTTTGCTATTACAGATACTTCCCTAGGACCGATCCCGGCCTGCCTCACGCACCAAACAACCTCTTCAACTTCACGTCGAATTGGGGCAAGTGCTTCATTGGGTTTAGGTCGAAGTTCACGACGTAGTTGGCGAACATCAATAGGCGAGCGATCACCAGTTGATCAAGCTGTTGGCCGGACTCAAGCGGCCAGGGCAGAACTTCTTCATATCCTTCCTTGAAGGCGCCAAGCAATTCGGGATAATCATTCCGGAAACGAACATAGTACATTGCCGTTCCAATGTCCTGCTCTGGGAATCCCCAGGTAATATCTTCGAAATCATACAAGGACAACTTGTCACGATGAACCTTCACATTACAGGGATGAAGGTCGTTATGGATGACGATCGGCTTTGTCGACGACCAAAGTGACTCTATGGCTTGCTGTGCACATTGTGCGCCCTTCTTGTAGAGATTCTGGCGCCTCTTCGGGAGGAGTCTTGAAGCTCGCTGCGAGAGAATAGTCTCTTTGTCCCAGTAGAAAACTCGATCATTGGTCAGGATCCTAAACCCTGACGGAGGTCTAAACGACCGTGAAACTTGATGGAGCAGCGCTGAGCACTTACCGAGATAACGATACGAGCGTGCTGAGATGGAATGTTCCAACTGATTACCGGGGACCCAGCTACAAAGGGCCAGGTGTGCTGGTCCAGGCATCCAATTCGTTGCGATCTCAGTGACGAACTCACCATCACTGTTTGCCAGTGGGGTTTCGATACACAGTTCGGAACGTCTCGAAACGTGATCGAGAAACTGCATCTGTCCAACCATCTGAGAAAGCACATGCTCTTTAGGATCATGAAACTTGGCGGCAAAACAGCCGAGATCAGCATCAACACGATAGACCGGCTTTGATTCGAATGACACGAATCGCAGTGAGTTCACCTTGAGGGGATACCGCTCAAGCGCTTGGGCAAGAGTCCTTCGATATCTCAGCAACTTGCCCCGTCTGGTGAGTGATTCGAAATTCTTCATCTTCTTTCTGCCGGTAAATATAGGGACACTTCCCCTATTAAGTTGCTTGGGCCTTTTTGGGTCTTCCTGCTTTGCCGGGCAATAGCCTCCGGGACAGCCTTCTCTCAAGCTTCTTTATGAAACCCTCACTGCCCAAGGGGCGTCCCGTTGACGTGGCCTGTCTGATTATTACCCCGCTGGGTAATATGGTGAGGATATTTTGCTGCTACGACTCGGGCTATTCTCGGCATACCCTATGTTATTACGCTGTCCACTGCTGCATGTCAACATTAATAAGGTAAGTCCCTGGTTTTTCCCGTATGGGGTGCGACGCCTGGGGGAGAAGAGAACTATCTGGTTTAGGTGGTTTCAATCCACGCACCCGTATGGGGTGCGACTTGTTTCGTTCCTCCTCCCTCCATTAAATCAGTAGTTTCAATCCACGCACCCGTATGGGGTGCGACTTTTGCGCTTGGTTAATCTGCTGTCTTATGCTTTGTTTCAATCCACGCACCCGTATGGGGTGCGACAATGTCGGTTTCAGCTTGCATCCAACACCATTTGTTTCAATCCACGCACCCGTATGGGGTGCGACGATACTAAAGGCCAGCAGTTCCATTGATCGACTGATCGTTTCAATCCACGCACCCGTATGGGGTGCGACCCAACCAACTGCGGTAGGCAAGCTAAATGGTATGTTTCAATCCACGCACCCGTATGGGGTGCGACGCCCGCATCAGGCTGCTTGCACGGTGAAGTTCGGTGTTTCAATCCACGCACCCGTATGGGGTGCGACACATGTTTCCGTAAGCTTAAGTCAGAAATTAAAAGGTTTCAATCCACGCACCCGTATGGGGTGCGACTTGGACGATACGACGCTTCTTCACAGATGACAGTGTTTCAATCCACGCACCCGTATGGGGTGCGACCACGACGCATCTGTTCGATTTCCTGTAACAATCCGTTTCAATCCACGCACCCGTATGGGGTGCGACTTTCTGGACGTGATCAACTGGTTTTGCATAAGTTGTTTCAATCCACGCACCCGTATGGGGTGCGACATGGCGCGGACCCTGGGTTTTACACAAGAGGTAATGTTTCAATCCACGCACCCGTATGGGGTGCGACGCAGATTGCCTTTAAAGTGTTTGGCAAAATGGTGGTTTCAATCCACGCACCCGTATGGGGTGCGACTTTGGTGCATCAGGAATTCCCTATCAGAAAATATGTTTCAATCCACGCACCCGTATGGGGTGCGACTACAGCACTGTGTTTTTCATATAACGGTTTTGCTGTTTCAATCCACGCACCCGTATGGGGTGCGACCGTTGACTTTTCAATGGTCAATTCGGCTGTTCTGGTTTCAATCCACGCACCCGTATGGGGTGCGACCTTCCTTGTATGGTATTTCGTATGCACCACTGGCGTTTCAATCCACGCACCCGTATGGGGTGCGACTCAAACACAGCGTTGTCTTTACGAAGTGGCGTGGTTTCAATCCACGCACCCGTATGGGGTGCGACGTGACCAGTTCCGTCATTGCTTTTGTGTTAGATTGTTTCAATCCACGCACCCGTATGGGGTGCGACGGCATGAAGGTGAACAAATTGGACATTTCAGATGTTTCAATCCACGCACCCGTATGGGGTGCGACTTTCCTCCTTTCTTAATAGTATTCATAAATTATGTTTCAATCCACGCACCCGTATGGGGTGCGACTTGATCTGTCAAATACAGCCTACACTATGGGCGGTTTCAATCCACGCACCCGTATGGGGTGCGACCCTTTCTGTGTTTTGGTTTGAAAGATTTAAAATTGTTTCAATCCACGCACCCGTATGGGGTGCGACTTACGCAGCCTGCAAAACTCTTGCAAGTCCTGCCGTTTCAATCCACGCACCCGTATGGGGTGCGACCTGATCGCGCGTGCATCTTCAGCAGATCCAGAGTGTTTCAATCCACGCACCCGTATGGGGTGCGACTTCACAGTCAAGTGTTATCAAGCGCGCCGTAAAAGTTTCAATCCACGCACCCGTATGGGGTGCGACTCCTTACCCTTACAATTAGTATTCGTAAATTATGTTTCAATCCACGCACCCGTATGGGGTGCGACGAAGTTTCAGGCTTTCGTCTTCGTACTTCATTTTGTTTCAATCCACGCACCCGTATGGGGTGCGACTTTTCTGCTGCTTCCTCAGCTTCCTGCCGGGACGGTTTCAATCCACGCACCCGTATGGGGTGCGACACACCCTAATTGGGGATCAGATGGGTTTAGGTAGTTTCAATCCACGCACCCGTATGGGGTGCGACTAGCCTTGATGCAGTCATGGCCGACAACATTATTGTTTCAATCCACGCACCCGTATGGGGTGCGACTCGGGTGGGATGTCTCGGGAGCCAGCAACCTGGAGGTTTCAATCCACGCACCCGTATGGGGTGCGACTCGTCCAGACCTAGTGTTGACAGTGTCGAAAAAAGTTTCAATCCACGCACCCGTATGGGGTGCGACGCACCATTGATGACCTAAAAAAGCCGAAGCCGAATGTTTCAATCCACGCACCCGTATGGGGTGCGACTAAGCTCCCACCACTTCACAAGAGCTACTTAGTTAGTTTCAATCCACGCACCCGTATGGGGTGCGACAGTTTCTTATTAACATTTTAATTTTCTTTTATTTATTTATTATTTTATGCGAACCATACCCAACACGCTTTCAATGCTTGCACAACATATTTAATTGTCAAAGAACGAATGCAATAAAAACCTTTTTTTACAGTGGCAATAGAATTTCCGCGAACTTTACGGTTTTATAACGACTGCTTCAGGTTCGCGGAAACATTTACACAATCAAAGGACCTTCAGGATCAACTGATTCTTTTGCACCTATATGTTCCACACGGCGCCTCCAGTTTGCTCCTAGATAATAAAATCTCAGACTGTCTTTTTTCGGATCAATCTCATCTATCAAACGTTGCCTAAGCACTGTCCATTGGGCCGGGTCCAAACTGCATTCAAACACAGAAAACTGTACTCTCTGGCCATAATCCTGACATGCCTTTGCAACCCTGCGCAACCTGCGAGCCCCACCCGGCTCTGTAACTGCTACATCATAGCTTACAAGCACCAGCACAATATCTTCCTCTTTTACTTCCAGATAAATGGCGGGTAACCGTCCAGATCACCTCTTAAAAAGCGCGCCATTAATAATGCCTGGATAAAAAACAACATCCCGGTTGTAGTCTTTTCCTCAATGAACGGATGAAAAATTTCCTGTTGTTTTCTGTTTTGATAAGCAATGAGCACCTGTTTTCTTGCTTCATCGTCTATCAGCACTGCTCCCGATTCCGACTTTTTAAAATCTTTGTCCTGCACCTGGCGAAGATTAATAAGCGACAATGCCAGACGATCCGCCAAAAACGGCCTGAACTCCTCCATCATGTCAAGTGCAAGACCGGGCCTTCCCGGACGATCTCTGTGAAGATATCCCACAGCAGGATCAAGACCTACCGATTCAAGTGCTGATCTTACATCATGCAAAACAAGTGTATAGATAAATGAAAGCAGGCAATTCACACTGTCAAGCGGGGGTCTTCGGCTGCGTTCTTTAAAAAAGAATGCTTCCTTTTGCGAAACAATCAGATGGTCAAATACACTAAAATACATTCTTGCTGCATCACCTTCATAACCTCTTACTACATTAAGCACATGTTCTGTACGAATAGAGCCTAGTATATTGTTCAGTCGTTTTACAGCAAACCGGACTTTATCAGCATTAATTTTTTCAGTATGGTCCCGAATTGCCCTCTGAAGCACAGCACGGCTGTTAAGGACTTTGCCGGTGAGAATAGCCTGTGCTATGCCTGTGGAAAATTTTTCATCATCAGCTTTTCTATACTGCTCCCGGCGAAGCAGCACATTGCCTGATACAGGCCCCTGCACCCGCGCAAGAAAACGCCCATGCTCCGTCAAAAAGCTGATAGCCACATCATTCTTCGCGCAAAAGCCCATGAGAAAAGGACTGCATGATATCTGCCCCAGACAGACAATCCCGCCGATAGTATGTATCGGTACCCGAAGGCGGATCTCATTGTCCACCTTGACCGCAACCGTCTCACCTTCTTTTGCCAGATATGCGCCCTGAGTAGTTACAAAAAGCGTGTTTAGATGCTTTTTCATTCTCTTTCCATCAAATAGCGCAGTGCTGATCGTGATTTTGTGATAACTTTAGGCATACATAAGCCGTTCAATGAGCAGCTTTCGCATTTCGATCCGTACTCGGCTTTTGGCGTAAACCCGGAATCTATAAGCTCATGCACCTGCAAGACTATTTTTTTGGTTTGCATTCTTAAATTTTCATCAAAAGATACATCAAGACGCCTGCGGGTTTTTCCATAAAAGACTGCACCCCCAGCAATGTGTACAGAGAGCATTTCTTCCAGGCAAAGGGCCTGGGCACACAGCTGCACCAAATCACAGCTGTCCGGTTTTGCCCTGCCGCGCTTGTACTCAATAGGAAACGGCTGCCAACTCCCATCCGGCTGCCTGTGAAACTCTACAACATCGGCCATTCCTGAAAGCCCGAGTCTTACAGACCGCAAAGGAACGGCACGTTCAATTCGCATTTTACCCTTTGACGCACTGCCCTCCTCATGTACTTTGTCATGCATTATCCGTCCTTCGGCAGTCAGACGGTTCTCAGCCCAAATTTGTTCAACGTGAATCAAGGCACACTGCCGGGGGCAAAACACAAAATGCTGCAATGAGGAAAGCTGAATAAAATCATCTTCAGAATAGCTCATTGTTTTCTACCTTGGTTGCGTTTTTGTGTTCTCACCCGGTAGAGTCTCTCTGTGAAGCCGCCTTCATTGAGAAAACCTTTTTCTAGAACACGAAGCTGCTGATCAAGCAGATAGTTTGCCTGGTGAATCAGGCAGATCATGGCGTTGCACGCTATTTCTGGAGGTGCAGTTTCAATATAGGGCTTATAAGTCGTATAAGACCTATTCTTTGAGTAGCAAAGCTTCCTGACTTCCTTAGCTTTCGGGTGGTCCTTACCCCAAAGCTGCAGACCTTGCTGGCGCAGATAATCCTGAAAATCAAGCAGCAGTTCCTCAAGGCTTGCCCGCGCTACCCCGACGAGCTTCAGCTCGGTTTTTTTGGACGTGCCCGAGGCCATGCTGCCTTCGGCAATGTTCTGCTTGCCGCTGCGGGCCGCCTGCACCATCTGGTCATGCGTGCGCGAGCGGATATTTATGAAGCGGTTGCAAAACGCCACAGTGGCATCATAAACGATTTCCGCCATCTGGTATGATTGCAACTCCCGATATCCTCCGTGAGGCGGGATGAGGTTGGGGGAGTCTTGGGGGTTAGGCATTTATGCGTTCCTCAGTTTTAACTAAAATCCTTCTATTATTTCAGGCTTCAAACCTTCAAGATTAACTGTCTCAATAATATAATCATCCACACATTTTGGTTCTTTTTTATCAGGTTTGGACTGAACCTTAAGCGTTCTGTGAACTTTAGCGGATGGATACTGCCCGTTTAAACAATTATGTTCCCACCAAAAAACTTTAACAACTTCCATGCTTCCTTCGGGACGCGCAGAAGATGAGTCATTCTCGAAAAGTTTTTTTAAAACTTCTTTAATCGCCTTTGCATCCTTATCGCTGAATCCCGTTATTGAAGCAAGTTGAGGGTTCATGCTGCCATAAAAAACATATAGGCCATGATCCACACGGTGCTTCATACCCATTGTGTCAGAACCCCGCTTGCTCCCATCGCCTTCACCACTTACGCTTTTGGTTATCTGAAGGCTTGTTACTTTGTCGCTCACTGGAACAACGCTAAAGGCTGGATGAACAGAAACAGGTCCCCGAATACCTACAGAAACACCCTTATCGCTAGTTTCGTTATCACTCTCCTTTTTTTTGCTCTTCTTTTTGCCCTCACCCTTAAAGGCAAAGACCTGCCCGAAAGCTCTGACATCAATCCACTTCTTGCAGGCTTCATGTCGTAATTTCTTTTCATCTTTTACAGCACTACCAAGTACTTTCTCCGCTCTTTCTCTCAGACTTTTATACTCATCTTTTTTGTTGTCATCAGACTGAACAAAAATATCATGTCCGTCATCCATTAAACGATTCCTTATTTTTCGCTTTATACACACATCAGACATTTCACCTGTACCGTCGTAATTGACACGAGGCCGATTACCATACAGCGGATCTCCATTTGGATTGGCATTTTGCACGTTTAATATAACTGCAAAATCAATTTTATTTGATAAATTTCCCATATAACACCTCCATAGAATAAAAGTATTTAATTATTTTTCCTGTTCTTCTATTTGTTCATCTTCTTCGGTTTCGTCGTCTTTTGTAAACATCGCTTTTCTTTGACAATGATAACCTAGCAAAAATTCACCACTTAAAGGCTTATCACTTATAAAATCATCCGATTTTAAAGACCACATGACTTCATCTATAACTTTGAGATATTTGACCGCCCTTCCTCCCAAACGCGCCCTATGCGGTGCCAATGAAAGCTCGATAGTTTTCCAAGTACTAAAAGGGTGATCAGCAAATCGTTGCATCAGTCTGGCTGCATTTGTTTCACGTTTTTCTCTGGACTCTTTTAATGCCCACCCTTCAAGGCCCTCTGCTAATGCAAGTAACCGGCCATAAAGGTAGTCTCTTGTTCGACGATCTCCTTCCAGTGCCATGTTGTAACTCCTTTCTGCATAATATTTTTTATATATCGCACAGGTTATACCCAGCGATTTTTCCCACTCCCACGGCTCCATGCTTATCCGGTTGTAAGCATGCCTGACGGCAGATTTAACAATATCTCTTGGCAAATGCAAGCCATCAACTATGCATGGTAATATTCGTTCAACTGTTGCTTTTCGTAATTTATCGTCAATCCGCCGCCCATATACAGCCCAGGCTATGTCTCCCGGTGATGGTGCTCCGACAAAACGAATTGGGCTTTTCGTTTCTTTATCTTTTCCATAATCCTGCCACCACGCACAAGACTCATGCCAGCCTTGAACTCTTGCTAAAAATTCAGAGCCGGTCAGTTCACGGTAGAAGGTAACTGCCATGCGTCCCGTAGTAGCTGAATCAATGCCCATCACAACAACTCCATCAGTTGATCCAAGCTTTACGCTATAACCCGCTATTAGCTTTTTTAGATTAGTTGCAAGACTCTGAGCGGTGCTGTTGGCAGATGTTAGCTCAATTCGCATTTCATCTTCAGCAAAAAGGCCAAGGGTGTCTTGCATTGGATCAGGTATCTTTTTACCAGATACCGCCCATGCAACAATCGCCTGATCTCCCCTTTTATATCCCTGCCGAGCAATTAACCAGCGTAGTGCATTATGTGCTTTTTGTGTAACCTCATACCCTACACAACAAGCTTCGTCTGCATTTGAAAAACGACCTCTAAAAGTGAAATTGGTCATATCGTTCGAAGAGATTAATTTGGCCTTATCACCATCGTTTCTAATCTTGGCAGGGTGCTGTTCTGTAACAACTTTTTTCTCCCCTGTTACATAACAAAGGTCTGTTCTCGTTTTTTTGCTTAAGTAATATTTTATCCATCTGTCCTGTATGCTCCTGTCAGTCCAAACATGTTCTTGAGGGTCTCCCGGTATTTGCACAATCCAGCGCACAAAAGCGTCAGCTTGCCAATTTTCTATTTCACCTTTTTTGTTTATTTTCCCTGGTAGTATCCCAAATATTTCTGGTGATTTAATATCTTTGTCAGTCCATTGTTTAATTAATTTACCATCATCCCCTGTATGAAGTATTTTTGCTGCAACCAATTTTTCAATAACATGTTTTTTTTGAATAAATTTATAAACAGCTTCGACTTTTGGATGCCTATCTAAAATAACCCACTCAGATAGTTTTTTTTTATACGAATTATAATATGGCTCTTTATTACCACCATAAGCCTTGTAATCAGCTGCAACATATTGCAACTTATCACATAAAGGATGCGCCGCTTCACCGCTTGTACGTCCCCCCGAACTTTCCGTACAGGGGATAATAGTACGTGCACCACTTTTCGAAACTACTGAAGCACCTTTGAAGTTGCCGTCACTATCAACCGTTATTTCAATATGTGCCTTTTGTGTAGTATGACAGAGTGGAAGCAAGGGGATATTCTCATTTTGATTACCAATATTTGACTTACAACTATTATATGTTTCATACAGTTTTTCTATCCAACTCATTATTTACACCCTCCTCTATCATAATTTCTTTAAAGCATGACTCCTCTAAACCAATGGATTCCGGAGGCTGCGGCTGCAGTTTCTTGACAAATTTTCGGACGGTACATTCCTCAGGCCTGATAAAATTAACAATACCATCTCTTATGGTAGCATGCCAAAAACGTGAATGAAGCTCGTTGTTCCCTGATTCATCAGGATAATCAAATCCATGAAACATAAAACCATAACCAACCTCCCCACTTTGGTCAAAATATCCCGTGCCATCGCCGAATCTGCAGGGTTCGACATACCCCTGGCATTCCCTGGCCCCTAGGAAAATATCCCGACGGCCGCCTCGTTCTATCATCCTTTTTGCAACAATCCAGTGCTTGTTATCATTTCTATCCTGCTCCATGTCGGTTCTGTTAAGATTCCATTCAAAATGTGCCTGCACCTGATACTCAACATCCTTTAGATATGTATAAATAGACAACTCGTTACTGCCACCCCCATATTTGATCGGTTTGATGCCTTTGGTCTGTGTGCGAATGGGCTTTATTATGCGCACCTTGTCAATTATCCACATAATAGTAGGCTTCCAGTAAACAGAGCTCAGAATTCCCTTAAGCGCCTCATAAGTGGGTATGTGGTACGAACACTTTTCTCCACCAATTTTTGTAAGCGGATCAGTAAAAAGTGCATACCGCCCATGAACTTTAAATTCGACTTTGTTTTTCATGGTACTCTCCCTTTATATTTCCAAAAATGACATTTTGTTGACCGGCTTTAGACTCAGCCCAAAATCCGGACTATAATATCTCTCATCAAGGTAATATATCCCTGATCCCTCTTGAACTTCTTTTATTGCATGTTCTTCTTCATCCAGTTTTTTCCATTCATGCGGAAATAAATTTACGGAATAGCGTTGTGCTTTCCTGATTAGTCCATATTGATTTTCAATAGCACAAACGGAGCATAAATCTGCAATGATTGTCTTACCCTTGTTGTAGGGAACGATGACACCACGCGTTGGTGAATCAATAGTCTGAAACGCTTTTGCTGCTGTCATAAAGGATTGTTTAAAATATATTGGTGGAGATGTATGATTTATTCTTTCATAATCGTTTATTACTGTTGAGTTTGCTGACAGAAGCGAAAGCAGATTATCATCATGCCCAACCTCAACAGAATACAGCATCTCATGGGCTCTCTGATAGAAATAATACTTAAAATATCTGGCGACAGCTTTTGGACTGAGAATGTTATTGTCAAACACATCTGAATTGTCTTTGTATTCATCCAGTATTCGTTCAGCCTTTTCTCTGCCAATTTTTATATCCTTCAATTTATCCAGATTTTCAAAATCAGGATTTATAATAAAAACACTACCCGTATGCCTATATCCATGACGATTACATCGACCGGCAGCCTGCGCTATCGAATCAAGCCCAGCCACAGAACGAATCACCGAGCCAAAATCAACGTCCACCCCAGCCTCAATAAGCTGTGTACTTATACAGATAACTGGAATGAGATTATTAGGATCAAGACAAACTCGTATTCTTTCTAAAATCTGTATCCTATGTATCGGACACATATTGGTGCTTAAATGATAGATTTCAGCCTGTGTTTTTGAGCGGCAACGCTCATAAAGCTCTTTTGCTGCATTTCTGGTATTTACGATGGCCAAAACACTCCTGCCGTCCTCCATTTCTCTCATGATCAATTCTGTTGTCTCATCAGAAGACCAACCACCAACTTTTCTCTTATCCGTGACAATTACACGATTGAGATCAGAGAATAACTGATCAACATCAGGTGTAATTTCATGATTTGATGAGAGTTTCAACGCTCCTTTTTCTTTCTTGACTGTATCAAGAAGGGGCTGAGTTGCTGTACAGAGTACTACGGTTGCTCCACAGTTTTTGACCAAAAAATTTATTGCATTATTAAACATGTGCACACATCGCACCGGAATTGTTTGAACTTCGTCAAAAATTATGACTGACTTGGCAAGCTGGTGCATTCTGCGGACACTGCGCGTTCCGGCCCCGAATAAAGTCTCAAGAATTTGAACGCTTGTAGTAAAAACGATTGGCGCATCCCAGTCCTGTGCAAGAATTTTTTGCTGCCAAGTTTCTTCTTCAGGTGTCAGGTTTGAATGATGCTCAAGCACAATACGATTAAGATAAGTGCCATCGACATCACGATCCTCCATAAACTTTCGTACCTCCTCTGCATTTTGATCAATGATGGAAGTGTATGGAATTACATAAATTATTCTGTCCATGGAATATTTTTTTGCGTGGTGAAGCGCAAAACGCAAGCTGGCAAGTGTTTTACCGCCACCTGTCGGAACAGTCAGAAAATAAATTCCTTTAGGTTCACCAGCATGTCTTAGGCAATGATCAGAAATCTCAGCCCGGAGCATATCGACATTGTTATGTTTTTGAAAAGCTTCCAGTTTCTTTTCAAGTCGGCCAATGAGATCATCCCAGGAGCGGTACCGCCCGTTGCTGCGAAGCTTTGCAAGCTGTGGTTTTTCAGAATCGGCAGTGTCCAGACGGTCTGCATCGATAAGACAGCTAAAAAGAATACGAATAAGCATGCCCTGTTTAAAATGTGTGGTGATTGGTGAATTTTCATCCTTATCATGTACTTCCTTTAAGTTCTTGATTAGTGTTTCTATTATTGCCGGGGAGGAAAACAAATCTTCAACTCGTTTTAGAACTGACCTATCAGCTCTTAAAATTGCCTCGTCATAATGTGTTTTATTCTTGGCCTTATTCATTCGTGCTGTAAAAACATCTTTGCTGTCAGGAGAAAGACAATCAATAAGCCCGGAATGGTGGGAAGCAATACACATCGAAAGAATCTGTGCTGCCAGCTTTGACTCATTGCCTTTATCGGATAATCTATTGAAAACATATTTGGCTCCAGCGGTTGAGTGATCTATTTTCCCCTTCACCCCCTTAGCATTAATATAATCATCCTCGTCCAGATTTAGAATTCCAACAGCTGATTGCAGATAGTTTTGAAAATCTTCAGAATATTTTCCGATGTCATGCAGCAGTCCAACAAGCTCACCATGTTTTTGAAGTCCGATCTTTGAGGCAAAGTTACCGGATTTTTCAGCAACACCTGCCAGGTGCTCTTCAAGACTTTGATTTTCATGAGCCAGATACTTCATTTAGGTCCCTTTAGAAACTCTTTTGTCTTGCCATCCCCACTACATTCTTCAAATGCTCTTCCAGCCCCTGCCATTTCTCCGGCGGTTCTCCCTCCAGACTGTGTGCATAAAATTTTTCAGTCATAAAAAAATTATCTCCCCAGCAAACCTACCCCTGCAGATACAGAACGGGCACCTGTGGTAATCCGCTAGTCATTATTGACAAATTGTACAAAATCAAGTCTTTGCCCTCTTCCCCCTACCCCTCTTCTGTTTCACAGCATACCCCTTTCGTGCTTCCTCAGCCCTAAAACCTATTTTGCGTTTCGGTGTTTCAGGCTCAGCCATCAGGGCTCGGATGGCATCAAACACGACCCGGAACCGTGAATCGTACTTCTGCTCCAGCGTTTCAAGCTTGCGAACAAGATCGGCATGGTTGGCAAGCATCTGCCGCAGCTTATTAACAAATGCCCGCATAATCTGGATGTTGACTTCTATGGCGCGCTCACTGTTCAGCACGCTGGATAACATCGCAACGCCCTGCTCGGTGAAAGCCATCATCTGATAACGACTTCCACCCCACCCGACTGAACTTGAGGTCACAATTTGTGACCTCAAGATTTTAGTCTCTTCTGCTGAGAGAACAAACATGAAATCTCTGGGAAATCTTTTTAAATTTCTTTTAACCGCCTGTTTTAAAACCTTTGTTTCCACACGGTACAATTCGGCCAGATCTCGGTCCAGCATAACCTTCTGGCCGCAAATCAGATGATTTTTTCGCTCAATCAGTTCAACGGAAACAAAATGCTTTTGATTATCCATTATACCCCCCCTCCTTTTCTCATAAACGAAGTTTACAGCAGCCTCATTCTATCACTTTTGAGGTCGCAATATGCAACCACTTCAGCCTCCTCGCATCCCGTGGCAGTTTATGCGCTTTTTACGCCAGTTTGAGGTTCCAAAATGGCACCTCAAATATCTATTATAGTAGCAAATGATTTTGTCATATACGGTCACAGACACAATTGTTTTACAGGCACCGAGGCATTAAAACATTTTACAAAAAAGTATATCCCTGGCGTCAAAAAAAACTTTGACAATAGTGAACTAGATCCCCGCTTTCGCGGGGATGACATGGTGAAGCGACTATGAAAAAAGCGTCATTCCCGCGAAAGCGGGAATCCATAATCTTTTAAACACGTCTCCATTTTTCATGATTGTTTATGGAGGGCTACTAGATGTTATGCAGAGTGTGAAAACATAACTGTTTGTTTTATGCTGGATTCCGGCTTTTAGATCGCAATGCAGTATGGACTTTGTTTACAGACCTGGACGGTTTTACATCTGTTGCCCCTCTTTTACATTTTAGTGCCCCAGAATTTGTTACTTATATAAACGTAAAGACCGAATTCTGGGCGATGTTCCAGAAATATGACGGCAGGATTCCCATAAGCAGTACCCCTGCAGCGGCCAGGACAAGCGCTACGACGATGGCGGGTGACGGAGCGGGCATACTAACCTCTTGTTCGGCCTCCTGAAAATACATGACTATAATGACTCTCAGGTAATAGTATATGGAGATAACACTGTTGATCACACCGATAATGGCAAGCCAGATATAGCCGGATTTAATGGCAGCCGAAAAAATATAAAATTTACCCATAAAACCGGCGGTCGGAGGAATACCGGCCATGGAAAACATAAAGACCGCCATCGCCAGACCCATCAGAGGATATTTAAATCCCAGCCCCCGAAAATCAGCCAGCTCGGTGTACTCCTCACCCTGCTTGCCCAGTAGCGCTATAACTCCAAACGCACCCATATTCATAAAAGCATAACTCAGCAGATAAAAAAGAATTCCGGTAAGGGCCAGCTGACTGCCGGCAACAAATCCCACGAGCAGATATCCGGCATGCGCAATACTGGAATAGGCCAGCATGCGTTTAATATTATTCTGAGATATTGCAATCACATTGCCGACCGTCATTGTCAGGAATGCGAAAGCCCACATTACAGCTGTCCAGTCTACCTGGAGGCTGTCGAGTGCGATAAAATAGACCCTGATGAGTGCAGCAAAAGCCGCAGCTTTCACCCCGCTGGCCATAAAGGCGGTCACCGAGGTGGGAGCGCCTTCATACACATCCGGTGTCCACATATGAAACGGTACCATGGCCACCTTGAATCCGAATCCCACCGTCATCAATGCCAGGCCGCCCATCATTAAGGGTGTATGCAGAATCTGGGGATGAGCATTCAGAAACGTGCCGATCTTGGTAATATCCAACGTACCGGTTGCCCCGTAAATAAGGGCGAATCCATACAGCAAAAACCCTGACGCAAAGGCCCCCAGCAGAAAATACTTAAGGGCCGACTCAATTGATTTTTCGCGACCCTGCTGATATCCGGCAAGCACATAGATAGAAATCGACATAGTCTCCAGGGCCAGAAACACCATCAGAAGATTACCGGATGCCCCCATAAGGGTCATGCCGAATGCGGCAAACAGAACCAGACAGTAATATTCACCACTGTTGATTTCCGTAAAAAATTTCTGATAATTGATGGAAATAAGAATCGTTAACAGGGTGACGATGCAGACTGTCAGGCTGACAAAAGATGCAAACCCGTCAACCAGCAACATGCCGCTGTAGGCACTCTCCCGTTCCCCGCTAAACAGTAAAACACTCACCAGAGCAAGAGCCACACCCATCAGCGACAGGTAGCCAAGCTGTGAGTTTTTCTCCCGCCCGGAAAAAACACCCACCAGCAGTACAATCAATGCTGTTAAGCAAAGAATTATCTGCGGCATGATTGCCTTTATGTTTAGTGCGGGGATGACAAATTCCAGCGTCTCCATCTAGTGCCTCCACATTTGTAGAAAAACTACATCCGAAAATCAAATCCGGAATATACTGACCTGTATTTATTACGGCATTCAATCAACTGCTGCAGGTTCTTTGGTTCCTTCCAAAGCAGCTGCAATCTTCATATCAAGCTGGGCAGTCTGCTGCTGCGCATAGGCCTCATAGCGCTGGTTATACTGCTTGATGAAATGTTCAACCGTGGCATCCATTTTGCGCAAAAACAGGCCGGGGAAAAATCCCATGACGAACACTAAAATAGCCAGCGGCAGCAGCGTAATAATCTCTCTGGCGTTAAGGTCTTTGAGGTTTTGATTTTCAGGTTTGTCAAGCGAACAGAACATTACCCGCTGATACATCCACAGCATATACATCGCGCTGAGAATCGCGCCGGAAACAGCAATAATTGCAAAAACCGGATAGCTTCTGTACGCGCCTATCAAAACCATAAACTCACCGACAAAACCGTTAGTACCCGGCACTGCAATCGATGAGAGCGTTGCAATCATAAAAAATGTTGCCAGAATCGGCATCACCTTGGAAAGGCCGCCGAAATCGGCAATCATACGGGTATGGCGCCGTTCGTACAGCATCCCGACAATAAGGAAGAGCGCCCCGGTACTGACACCGTGATTCAGCATCTGGTAAATACCTCCCTCAATACCCTGCATGTTGAAAGCAAAAAGGCCCAGCATAACAATACCCAGATGACTGACACTGGAGTATGCCACCAGTTTCTTCATGTCGGGCTGTACCATGGCAACCATGGCCCCGTAAACGATACCGATTACGGAGAGGGTCGCAATGATGGGTATATACTGGTGCGTGGCATAGGGAAACAGCGGCATGGCAAACCGCAGAAAACCATAGGTTCCCATTTTCAGCAATACTCCGGCCAGGATAACACTACCGGCCGTAGGAGCCTCAACATGGGCATCAGGCAGCCAGGTATGTAGCGGGAACATAGGGACCTTGATGGCAAATGAAAGGAAAAAAGCTGTGCACAGCCAGAACTGAATTGATACGGGGATATTTACTTTATAGAGCTCCAGCAGATTGAAGGTGTACACACCGGTAACTTTATAATTGTAGTAAAATAGAAAGATAATCGCCAGCAGCATGAACACGCTGCCTGCTGCTGTAAACAAAAAGAACTTAACGGCCGCATAGATCCGCCGCGGCCCGCCCCAGACACCGATCAGCAGGTACATGGGAATAAGCATCAGCTCCCAGAACACATAAAACAGCACCAGATCAAGTGCAACCAGCGCCCCTATCATGGCGGCTTCCAGAAACAGCATGCATACCATGTATTCTTTTACCCATTTCTGGATATAGGTCCAGGAGCTCAGTACGCAGATAGGCGTAATGAATGTGGTCAGAATCACAATCCACAGGCTGATGCCGTCAATACCCACAAAATAGCTGATGCCGAAACTCTCTATCCAGGGGACCTGCTCCACAAACTGCATTTCATGTGTGCCGGAATTAAAATAGATTAACAGCGGCAGCGAAATGACAAATTCAACCAGTGAAAATATCAGAGCGGCTTTGCGCAGGGCCTCCTTACGCTCCTTATGTATCAGCATAACAACAAGTGCACCGATCAGCGGAAAAAACGTCACTAGGCTGATAATGGGAAAATTCAATGTATTCATCTAGCTGTCTCCACCCTCATGTCCCGGATTGCTTCACACAGCTTGTACGCGGGGCCGCAATCCGACAGTCCTCCCGCAACGCAGTTCTATCCTGTCATCTGTAAAAAATAATAAATCAGCAGGGCAACCGTTCCAAGCACTACGGATACTGCATAACTTTGAACATAGCCCGACTGCATATGTCGCATCACTCTGCTGCTCCAGCCTACTACCGCAGCAATACCGTTTACCAGTCCGTCGATTATCACCACATCAATGCCCTTCCAGAAAAAACTGCTGATGGCGTGAAACGGACGGACAATAAAGAAACTATACAGCTCGTCCACGTACCACTTATTAAAAATCAATTGATGCAGCAGTCTGAACTTTTCTGCCAGAATCTTGGGCCGGTCCTGTTTCTTTATGTACATTGTGTAGGCGATAAAAATTCCGATCAGGGCAATCACTACCGATATGGCCATCAAGATATATTCAGCCGTAAGTGAATGGTGCGCAGCCTCTGCTCCGTGATGGGCGGCCTCATGCGCCACCGCACCGGCCTTCTGCAGCAGCTTACCGGGTCCCAGTCCCATGACCGGTTCCAGATAGTGATGAAAGCGGTTGCTGCCGCCAAGGGCATGCGGCACACCCAGATATCCGCCGAAAACAGACAGAAAGGCCAGAATAATCAGAGGCACTGTCATTGTCGCCGGTGATTCATGGATGTGGTGCTGTACTTCTTCGGAAGCTCTGTTTTCATTGAAAAAGGTCATAAAGATCAAACGAAACATGTAAAAGGCCGTCAAACCGGCTGCTACCGCTCCGATCAGCCACAGCAGAAAGTGCCCTTGGGGGCTGCTGTAAGCCAGCCAGAGAATTTCATCCTTACTGAAAAATCCGGACAATCCGGGAATGCCGGCTATTGCCAGGGTCGCTATCAGCATGGTCCAGAAGGTGATAGGCGTTTTCTTGCGCAACCCTCCCATGGCGCGCATGTCCTGCTCACCGCTCATGGCATGGATGACACTGCCGGCACCCATAAAGAGCAGGGCCTTGAAAAAGGCATGGGTCAAAACATGAAACATGCCGGCAGCAAAGGCGCCGACCCCCAGGCCCAGGAACATGTAGCCAAGCTGACTGACCGTGGAATAGGCCAGGACTTTCTTGATATCATTTTGAGCCAGGCCGATTGTCGCAGCAAAAAGTGCCGTCAGGGCACCCACCACTGCCACAACCGCCATGGCAACCGGTGACAGTGAGTACAGAATATTTGAGCGGGCCACCATATATATGCCTGAGGTAACCATGGTAGCTGCATGAATCAGGGCACTGACCGGGGTAGGACCGGCCATGGCATCCGGCAGCCACACATACAGCGGTATCTGGGCTGATTTAGCCGTACAGCCTGCAAAAAACAGCAAACAGATTATGGTAATTACTTCCGGGGAAAGCAGGTGCACATTGGGAAACACCTCAGAAAACCGCAGCGACCATACACCATGTTCCCCCAGTCCGCAAAACAGCATCAGCATACCGATAATGAAACAGAAATCGCCGACCCGGTTGGTGATAAAGGCCTTTTTCCCGGCAATAGCGTTGGCCTCGTCAGTAAACCAGAACCCGATCAGCAGGTATGAGCACAGGCCCACACCTTCCCAGCCCAGAAACATCAACAGAAAATTGTTGGCCAGAATCAGGTTGATCATGGAAAACATGAACAGGTTAAGATAGGTAAAATAGCGATAGTAGCGGCCCTCATCATGTCCCATATAGCCGATTGAGTAAACATGGATTAGAAAGCCAACCCCGGTAACGAACATGCACATAAGCATGGAAAGAGGGTCAATCTGGTAGGCCACAAAAGTCTGCAGGACACCCCCGCTTATCCAGTTAAACCAGGTATACTCATACAGCCGCTCCTCGGCCGGCAATCCCAGCATCTCAAAAAAAATAATGCAGGTAACCAGAAAAGAAAGTCCTACCGCACCACAGGCAACCCAGTGGATGATGCTTCTATTTGCTGCTTCGATCCGTCTGCCCAGCAGTCCATTTATAAGCACACCGATGGCCGGGAAAATGGGGATCAACCAAACGAGATCAAACATATACTCTCCTAACACCAGTATTACAAATAATTCTTTTTATGTTAAATGTGAGCTTCCGTGCTTATGTCAAGTGATTCTGGTCTCTGGATTCTCGATACTTGTTTTATCCGGTTTCCAGCATCCAGTATCTAGCATCCAGAATCAAGCCTCACCACTTCATCAGATTAAATCTTTCAACATCAAGAGAGCCGCGTTTACGGTACATCAGAATAAATATGGCCAGCCCCACGGCCGCCTCGGCAGCCGCAACCGCCATGACAAACAACACCATAAAAATCCCTTCAACAGACTGATTTGCACGGCTGAAGGTAATGAATACTATATTAACCGCACCAAGCATGATCTCAATACACATAAACACAACTATAGCGTTCCTGCGGGTAATGGCCCCTATGGCTCCAATCACAAACAGAACCGCTGACAATCCAAGGTATACGTTTTGAAACTCAATCATCTTTTAGCTACCTCAGTGCATATTACTCTTTTCGCTTTGCCAAAACTACAGCACCGACAACTCCGGCAGTCAAAAGGATAGACACAACCTCAAAAGGAAGCAGGTAATCCGAAAACAGAAAGTTTGAGAGTACGGCTACATGGCCATGCTGCAGCATAAGCTGATCGGTAATCGGACCTTTCAGGGCCATAACCCCGCTACCGACCCCAAGACTCATCAGACAGATAAAAAGCACTATCAGCAGGATCAGACCAAATGATTTTGTTGCCGGTGTCTGCCCCCGGCCCGGGTCTTCCTGCCTCAGGTTTAACATCATTATCGCGTAAATAATGAACATCATTATCGAGCCGGCATAGACAATGATCTGCAAAATTGCGATAAACTGCGCCCGCAACAACAAAAAGATTACTGCTGTGGAGAAAAACGAGGCCACCATCCACAGGGCACTGTGAACCGTGTTGCGTGCAAAAATCACCATCAGCGAAGTTGTAATCGCCAGCGCCCCGCATATGATCAGCATAATCAGTTCCATTCAGTCTCTCCTAACTGAAGCAAATTGACTGTTCCCGATTATTAGTCTTTTGTGTTTAATTCAGCCTCGTTAAACGAAATGGGTTAAGCGTTAAACACTCTAAAAAATCCGTATTACGCTTTAGACTTCTCGTTTAACGTTCTGTATCCGGCATTCAGTTTTCTCAGCCCTCGTTACTCATTACTTAGTCTCTGTCACTACTTCATTTTCCCTTAAAAATAAACTGCTCGGGATCTTTCAGCTTTGTTATATCAAACTGAAAATCCTGCCGGTCATAGTCTACATAGTCATACACTTTGGTCAACTCAATAGCACCTACCGGGCAGGCCTCTTGGCAAAAGCCGCAAAAAATACAGCGTATCTCATCAATGTAAAACTCTTTCGGAAACCTGGTCCCGCCCTCTTCTTCATACGGAACAATCCTAATGGCCTGAGGCGGACATATCTTGGCACACAACCCGCAGGCAACACATTTCAATGTGCCCTGCCCATCCACATTCAGCCGGTGCAGCCCGCGCCAGCGTTCACGAACTTCGCGCCGCTGCGTGGGATACTGGATCGTAATAGGCTTGGAGAAAAAATTCTTCAGCGTATACGCCAGACCTTTAAGCAGGGGCAACACGATTTTACCCCTTTGGGTACGACGCCCACTCACATTAACTGCATAGTCTCTGTTACTCATGAATATATACCAACATGTTCAGATTAACCGTCCTCTCCTTATGTAAGCAGAATCACCACCAAGCCGGTGACAAAAATGTTCAGCAGCCCTGCCGGCAGAAGCACCTTCCACCCCAACTTCATAACCTGGTCATACCGACAGCGCGGAAACGTAGAACGTTCCCATATGCAGAAAAAGATTACGGCAAAAGTCTTTATAAAAAACCACACCACCCCCGGCAGTATCGGCCCATGCCAGCCGCCCAGAAACAGGGTTGTAACCAGGGCGGCAAAAACAAACATATGGCAATATTCAGCCATGAAAAAGAGTGAAAACTTTATACTGCTGTATTCAACGTTGTAACCGCAGGCAAGCTCGGCTTCGGCTTCCGGCATATCAAAAGGGGTACGGTTAAGTTCAGCCAGCCCGCAGATAATAAACAGAATGAAAGCCAGCGGCTGCCTGATGATATTCCACAGCCCGGCCTGGTTTTCCACGATACCCACCAGGCTCAACGTTCCGGAGAGCATCACCACGCTGATAATTGCCAGCGCCATGGACAGCTCGTAGCTGATCATCTGGGCCGAGCCGCGCAGGCCGCCGATAAGGCCGTACTTGTTACCCGAAGCCCAGCCGCCCAGAATGCCTCCGTATGCGCCGAGCGTAGCAATGCCTAGAACAAACAGAATGCCTATATCAAGATCGGTCATGTACAGGGTTATTTCGCGTCCCAAGATAGTGATTGAGGGACCAAAGGGAATCACAACCAGCAGTGTTACCGCAGCAGCAATACTGATAATGGGAGCCAGGATAAATACCGGCTTGTCGGCATTATCCGGTATCACTTCTTCCTTGAAAAATCCTTTTATGCCGTCGGCAATCGGCTGCAGCAGTCCGTGAGGGCCTACCCGCATCGGTCCGTATCTGAGCTGTACGTGTCCCAGCACCTTGCGTTCAATCCAGGTGCCCCAGGCAACTATCAGCATAGCCACGGTAAAAACCACCAGGGCTTTAACACCTACAATTCCCAGAAAAACTAAAAAAACCATTTAGGCAACCTCCTTCACGATGCCTTCTCCATCTTGACCGCACAGACTTTTAGTTCGGGAATCTTTGCTACAGGATCAAGCGCAGTATTGGTTAACAGGTTAACCGCTGCTTCGTGAAAATGAAACGGCACAAAAACAACTCCTTCACCCGGGCGGTCCGTCAGCCAGACCTTCACTTTGATACTGCCCCGCCGCGAGGAAATCGTAACATAATCACCGTCCTGCACACCCAGCCGGGCGGCATCAGCGGGATTAACTTCGGCCAGCAGTTCCGGATAGAGCTGGGTAAGCCCCCGGCCCTTGCGGGTCATGGTGCCGGTATGATAGTGTTGCTTTACCCTGCCGGTACTCAGAATGAAGGGATACTCATCATCAGGGGTTTCAGCCGACGGCTGGAAGTCTATGGCAAAAAATACACCCTTGCCGCGGGTAAACTCCTTGGCATGCAGAATAGGCGTGCCGGGGTGATCAACTGAGGGGCATGGCCAGGCGATGCCGCCACCCTCAATACGCTCGTAGCTGATCCCGGCATAGCTGGGTGTGACCGTGCGGATTTCATCCATGACCGCCTCGGCATGCATGTATTCCATGTAAGAGCCCATTTTTTCTGCAAGCGCCGTAATAATCCAGCGGTCCTCACGGGCATCTCCCGGAGGTTCAAGGGCCTTGCGCACCCGCTGGACCTTTCGCTCCGAATTGGTAAACGTGCCTTCCTTTTCAGCAAAAACAGCACCCGGCAGTACAACATCAGCCACCTGAGCTGTTTCCGTTAGAAAGATATCCTGAACCACGAGGAAATCAAGCTTCTCAATACAGTGTTTTATGTGGTTAATGTCCGGATCACTGATCATGGGGTTTTCACCCATAATATACACTGCTTTAACCCTGCCCGTTTCAGCCCCGGAGAACATTTCGGGAACGGTAAGTCCCGGCTCGGCAGACAGATTTTCAACGCCCCAGGCTTGTGAAAATTTTTCCCGCGCCGCGATGTCGGCAACCTGCTGGTAACCGGTGAACACATTGGGCAGCGCTCCCAGGTCACAGGCTCCCTGGACATTATTCTGACCGCGCAGCGGATTAACGCCGCCGCCTTTTACCCCGACATTGCCGCACAGCATTGCCAGGTTTCCCAGTGATTTAACGTTGTTGGTCCCGCTGGTGTGCTGCGTGATACCCAAGGCATACAGAATTGAGCCGGGGCTGGCCTTCCCGTACGTACGGGCCGCTTCATACAGGTCATCAACCGGTATGCCGGTAATATCGCTGACATACTCGGGGGTATATTTTTCGATACATTTTTCGAGTTCTTCAAAGCCGGTTGTGCGCTGTTCAATGTACTGCCTGGCGTGCAGGTTCTCCTTGAGGATGATATGCATAAAGCCGTTGATCCAGGCCACATCCGTGCCCGGCTTCTGTTGCAGCCAGATATGGGCATAGTCAACCAGATCGATACGGCGCGGATCAACAACAATCAGCTTGGCACCGTGTTTGAGAACAGCCTCGATAATATAATTGGCAAAAATGGGATGGTTCTCGGTGGTATTGCTGCCCGTTACCAGGATGGCCTCTGCGCTGAGCACATCCTCAATAGCATTGGTCATGGCTCCGCTGCCGAATGTGGCGTCAAGACCTGCCGCCGTGGAGGAGAGGCAGAGACGGGCGCAGTGATCAACATTATTGGTTCCTATCACTGCGCGCATAAATTTTTGAAAAAGATAATTCTCTTCATTGGTAACCCGGGCCGAAGACAGCCCGGCAATCGCGTCCGGTCCCGATTCATTCTTGATCATGCTGAACCGTTCAGCCACCACTCCCAGGGCCGCATCCCAGCCGGTCTCCTCAAGTTTGCCGTTCTTCCTGACAAGCGGCCTGGTAAGGCGCTCCGGGCTGCCGACAAACTCATAACCAAAACGGCCCTTCATGCACAGGCTGCCGCGGTTTACGCCGACTTCATCCGTGGTGGTAATACCGATCAGGCGGCCGCCCAGAACATTGAGCTCAAGCTGGCAGCCGCAGCCGCAATAGGTGCAGGTGGTGGGCACCCGGTTTACAAGCCAGGGTCTGCCTTTATAGCGGCTCAGGTTCTCGGTAAGCGCCCCGGTGGGGCACACTTTCAGACATTCACCGCAGGACACACAGATTTCGGGATTCACGGTAAGCATATGTCCCGGGTTGTCGGTGGTCTCAATATCTATAACACCAATACCCTTAATCTCCCGACAGGCTGTAGCACAGCGCAGACAATAAATACAGCGTTCCGGCCAGTAGCGTATCAACGGGGTTGCATAGGTTGTATCAGGCTGCGGTTTGCGAGCCTGGTATTCAACCTTGTCAATACCGAATTCATACACCAGGTCCTGCAGCAGGCACTCGCCGCCCTTATCACATATGGGACAGTCCAGGGGATGATTTACCAGGATCAACTTGAGGGAATCCTGCCGGATACGGAAAAGACGCTCGGAATCGGTCGCAACCCTGGCACCCTCTGCTACCGGGGTGTCACAGGCCGCCATGGGCTGGGAACAGCCCTCAACATCCACAACACACATGCGGCATGATCCGATAGGGCTCAAGCGCTCATGAAAGCACAGCGTCGGGATGCGGATTCCTGCCGTCCCGGCAGCCTCAAGAATCGTTGTGCCCTTTGGTACTGTAACCTCTTTACCGTCAATTGTTAACGTGACCATGCTCATGTGTACGCTGTCAACTCCTCTGCAATGCCGTTGATTGGATACTGGATGCTTGATAATAAATATTTTATCCAGTATCCAGCATCAAGTATCATTAAAACATACCTCTTATGACTGTCTGCTCATTCTTAATCATTATCTCTTAAATCCCTGCAGCTACACTGCAAGCGTCGCAATCCGGTAGCAGCGCAGGCAGCGGTCAGCCTCGGCCATAGCCTCCTGTAGAGAAAAACCCTGCTCAACTTCATCAAAAGTATGCTTGCGGGTATCGGGAGGCAGCATCTCCAGTTCATGGCGCTCACACCCGCCCAGCATGCCGACATCCTCTGCCGGGTCAAAAACCTTTATCGCTTTAAAAATTTGATCAAAATAGTCTTCATCACTGAAATCAAGCGGCCGCCCGTTAATAAACCGGTCTATATTGGCAGCGGCTTTGCGGCCCGCAGCGCAGGCCTCGATAAGGGCTCCGGGGCCGGTTTCACAGTCACCGCCGGAAAAAATCTTGGGACGATCACTCTGCTTGGTTACCTCATTAACATTTATAGTGCCCCAGCGCGTAGTCTTTACGTCTTCAAGGCCCTCAAGCAGCGACAGGTCTATAACCTGGCCGATTGCCGGCACAACAATATCACAGTCAAGCATAAATTCCGAACCCTCAACAGGTACCGGACGCCGCCGTCCGCTGTCATCAGGCTCTCCAAGCTCCATGCGTATGCATTCAACCGCTACAACTTTGCCGTCCTCGGCAATTATTCTGGTCGGGTTGGTCAGATAATGAAACGTGACCTGCTCCTCTTCAGCATCTCGTATTTCAACAAAATCAGCAGGCATTTCATTCTTGGTACGGCGATACACAAGGTTAACATTCTCCTTGCCGATACGAAACGAACAGCGCACACAGTCAATGGCCACGTTGCCGCCGCCCACAACCACAACCTTTTTGCCCTCAGGATAAGGATCTTTACCCATATTAATATCCAGCAGGTACTGCACTCCGGGTATAAAACCCCGGTAGCCGGCATCCTCGCCTTTAACCCGCATACCGGAGCTGGACTGAGCCCCTATCGCAATAAAAACAGCATCATTTTCCTGCTCAAGCTGAGAAATAGTTATATCTTTGCCCACCGTGGCATTATAGTTAATGGTTACCCCCATACTCTGAACCTGTTCGACCTCTCCGCGCAGTATATCACGCGGCAGGCGATAGTCGGGAATACCAACAGCAGCCATGCCGCCCGGCTCCCCCAGGTGCTCATATATGGTAACCTGGTGGCCTTTTTGAGCCAGGTGATATGCGCAGGTCACCCCGCCCGGACCGGCCCCCACAATGGCTACCTTGCCGGTTTTAGCCGAAGGCTCGCTTGCATATATGGGTTTTTTGCGCTTTGCAAGCTCATGGTCGGCTACAAACCGTTTAAGAAACTTAATGGATATGGGTGCATCAAGGCGCGTACGCCTGCAGTGCATCTCACACGGTCGCACACAGACCCTGCCGACAACACCCGGAATCGGCAGCCGTTGACGAATAACATCCAGGGCCTGCCGACACTTACCTTCACGGATATGTTCAATATAGGTGGGAATATCAAGATGAATGGGGCAGGCATCCATGCAGGGTGCCGTAAGCCGGCTGTGGTATGATCCTGCCGGGATAGCCTGAGAAGTGGAAACAGCTTTCTCAAAATCATCAGAAAAATGATCCATGGCGTGCAGGACCGGAACAGGGCCGGACTGGCCGATGTTGCATTTGCCTGACTGGCTGATGGATACAGACAGTCTGCGCAGCATCGGCAGATCATCAGCACCGCCCTTACCTTCACATATGCGCACCAGGGTTTCCGACATTACTCTGGTGCCGACCCGGCACAGAAAGCATTTACCACAGGATTTTTCAGCCACGGTCTGCATATATTCCCGGCACAGGTCCACGACGTTTACATCCGACGAACGCAGCACAATACCATACCAGCCAAACAGGGCCTTGATATGCTCATCCTGCTTGAAAAATTCAGGCAGGGCAATGTTTTTGACTACTTCAAAATTCTGGGGCTCTTTGCCGCGATTATCAACAACCTTACCACCCCAGGAACTGAATAATATCTCGGACATCAAACAAACTCCAAAAAATTAAGAGGGCTTTCAATAAAATCACTGTGGATGTCACATCTAACACAGATTTAAATAAGTGCCTAAAATGCCTAAAGTTCAAAGTGCCTAAAATTAGTATTTACAACTTTAGTGCACTTTAGGCACTTCACACTTTAGTCACTTTCTTACCGATCGATCTCCCCCAGCACAATATCGATACTGCCGATAATCGAGATCACATCCGCAAGCATAACACCCGCAAGCAAGCGCGGCAGTGCGCTTGTTAAGATAAAACAAGGCGAGCGTATTTTCAGCCTGTAAGGCTGGGCCGTACCGTCACCAACCAGGTAGTATCCCAACTCACCTTTTGATCCTTCAACAGCCTGATAGACCTCTTCAGCAGGCACCTGAGGGCCTTCACACTGGATCTTGAAGCGGCGGATCAAGGCGCTGATATCCTGCATTACATCATCCAGATTGGGATTTAAAACCCAGGGATTATCAACTGTGACCGGCCCTTCGGGCAGATTCTCAATGGCCTGCTCAATGATCGCAAGAGACTGGGTAAATTCCTCCATGCGCACCAGATAGCGATCATACACATCACCGTTTTCGCCTATCGGGATCTTAAAATCAAAATCCTCATAGCTGCAGTAGGGGGCGGCTTTACGCACGTCATAGGCTACCCCGGACCCCCGCAGGCTCGGACCCGTAAAGCCGTAATTGATGGCCTCTTCTGCTGCGATGGGACCAATCCCCATGGTGCGTTTGCGCCAGATGATGTTATCGGTTAAAAGGGTGTTATATCCGTCAACAGCTTTGGGAAACCATTGTACAAACTCACGTACATATTTTATGAAGTCCGGTGTAATATCTTTGGCAACGCCGCCAACACGCAGAAATGAGGGGGTCAGGCGATAGCCGGAGAGCTCCTCATTAATGTTCATGATCATCTCACGATCACGGAATGTGTAAAATACTACGGTCATTGCCCCAATATCAAGGGCATGGCTGCCCAGCCACAGGTGATGGCCCATGATCCGGGCCAGCTCGCCCATGATCACACGGATATACTGGGCGCGCTTGGGCACTTCGATACCCAGCAGCTTTTCCACCGTCATGCAGTATCCCAGATTATTAAGGGAGGCGGCCGTGTAATCCAGACGGTCGGTAAGGGGAATGACCTGCTGATAGTTCATGCTTTCAGCAATTTTTTCAATACCCCGATGCAGCTGTCCGATATGAGGCGTAACCTTGACAACCGTTTCACCATCAAGCTCCAGCACCAGTCGCAGCACCCCGTGGGTTGCGGGATGGTGCGGCCCCATATTCAGAACCATGGTTTTGCCTTCAGCCATACACTCTCATCCTGTCCTAAACAACCTTGATAGTGTCCGGATCAAACTTCTTGTCAAAATCCTTACCCAGCAGAGGAAAATCTTTGCGCAGCGGATGCCCGTCAAAATCATCCCAGGTCAGGATACGACGCAAATCAGGATGTCCCTCAAACCGTATTCCCAGCATGTCAAACACTTCACGTTCCTGCCAGTCGGCCGTTTTCCAAATATCTATGACTGAGGGAATCTCTTCGCCCTCTTCTACGGGAAGTTTTACAACCAGACGATGGAAATCACGCATGGAAAACAGAACATAGACAACCTCAAAACGCGGCTTGCGGGGCCTATAATCCACCCCGACGATATCGCACAGAAAATCATAATTAAGTTCTTCATCATCATGCAGAAACCGCATGAATGTAAGCATGGCATCCTTATTAATGGTAATGCGTTGTTCTCCCCTGAATTCACTCTCCGCGATAATCTGCTTGGGAAATGAACTTTTAATACGTGCTACAACACCGGCATTATCCATAAAACTCAACCCTATTCACTTACGTCTTGACGACAATCCAGTTTCTCGGTCTTTATCTTCTGCTGAAGCTTCATCAGACTTGCCAGCAACGCTTCAGGCCGCGGCGGGCACCCCGGCACATACACATCAACGGGAATTATCTGATCAACCCCCTGAACCACGGCATAGCTTTTAAAAATCCCCCCGCAGGATGCGCAGGCACCCATAGCAATAACCCATTTGGGTTCTGCCATCTGTTCATAAATGCGTTTGACCATTACCGACATCTTTTTAGTCAGGGTGCCGGAAACAATCATTAAGTCCGACTGGCGCGGTGAAGGGCGAAAAACCTCTGAGCCGAACCGGGCGATATCATAGCTTGACAGGCTTGTGGCCATCATCTCAAGCGCACAGCAGGCAAGCCCGAAGGTACACGGCCAGACAGAATTACTGCGGGCCCAGTTAATCAAATCCGTCAGATTGGTGACCAGGACATTATCGCCGTTTGCATATTTTTCTAATCCCATTCCAAAGCACCTTTTTTCCAGACATAGATGTAGCAAACAAAAAGGATTGCTACAAAAATCATCATTTCAACAAAGCCGAAAAGTCCCAGCTTCTTGTAATGTACGGCCCAGGGATACATAAAGACACACTCAAGGTCAAAAACCAGAAAAAGCAGGGCAACCACGTAATACTTGATCGGCGTCTGGACATAGGTGACACCTTCAGTTTGCATGCCGCACTCATAGGTTTCTCTTTTGACTTTAAAACGACGGCGGGGACCTAAAACGCTTGATATGGCTACCAGTATAACCCCAAAACCGATACCCACCAACATCATGATTAGTACAGGTACATAATCAATCAACATTTTTCTGCTCCCCCTCCCGGTGTGACCGGATATTAGAACAGTTATTGTGCAGATATTTCAAAAATGCCGGAAAACCTTCTTTGCAAGTGTTTTCCGGCATTTAATAAGCGCCAGAAAAATGCAAATATTCGAGATACCGTTGGTTGTGGACCTTTACCCCATATATAAATATAGCAAAATTACCCCAAAAATATTGTCACACTATATACAAGGAACAAAATTTCGTCAAGGGAAAAAATGAAAAAGTGTGCACAAAAAGCTCTAAGCCTCTGAAACTATTTTGCTTTATTGTCCGTAGTCAATGGTATTATAATCAGAAACGAGCAATGAGTGCTGAATGACAAGTATCCCCGTCCCTGACGGAATCTGCGCTACGCTTTAGGGTTAAGGATTTTAACCTCAAGGCCAAAGGCCGATCCCCAAATCCCGTTTTAGCGGGATGATCCTCAAACTCAATCTGCAGCCCGTCTCATATTATCTCATTACTCATTACTTAATCACTATTCACCGTTTTTTGCGATTCAATCTAATAAACTCACTCACTTCGTCCTGTTCCCCTGCCCGGGTATCAAGATCTGCATCCTCCATCAGGGGATCATCCTCCTCGGCAATTGTCTTTTCTATAAACAGATCATCATAGGCAGTATAGCTATGCCTGATACAGGACCGGGTGGCCAGCTCCACCTTCTGCTCAAAGCTCAGCCGGTCGGTACCGTCCGCAAACATACTCTCAAACTCCTGGGCCGTTTCTGCCGCAATCTCCTGGGCCAGTTCCTTGTTAGGGGCAGAAAATTTTAGATATTTCACTACAGCTTTTTTCACTTTTTCTTTTTCAGTCTTATTCATATATACACTTCTCCATTATAAAGTCTGATATGTAAATATGATAAACGTACTCTATCACAACTATTACAGCCTCACAATTGAATTTGTCAGTTGATCGGTGAGGGTCTTTGGTTTTGAGCCCCGCGACAAGCTCGGGACAGGCAGCAAGGGCGGTGTGAGCACGGGCCGTGATGACAGCTTTAAGCTTTTTCCAGCGAGCACTTAGCCGCAGGCAGTCGAACCACATCAGCCTGTGCAGTGCTCAAGGGCTAGAACATTTCACATTAAACTATAGCCGGGCATCCTGCCGTGGTGATATAGATCTATTATCATCAGGTGGTTACCGTAATGTGTGCATTGCGCTAGTCTTCTTCGATATCACCGGAAGAATCTATAATAAAAGATATATCTTCTTGACCGTCCACAGAAAAATTTTCAGACCTGTCGGTTACCTCTTCTTCATCATCTTCATGAATGGTGATATAATATGAGCCTGCAAACAGATCTTTAAATTCATCACAAATGTCATCAAACTCCCAGGCTTCTTCCAGACCGAATTCATCTAACATGATACCGGTATCAGCCTGATACAGTTTTACCTGATACTCTTCATCATCATAATTGCAGACTTCCACATCACTATTACTCTCGGGGACCACTACATCACAGCCAACCAAGACGGCCCCGGACAGTAAGGCGACAAGTATTGCCAGAAGAAAAATTAAATGGTACTGCTTATAAGCCATGCTATCCTCCCTTACCTTTATGTTTTGCCTATTAGGGTTTTTCTGGATCCCCTTGCAACGCAGCCGAGTGTAGGGTTTTCAAGAAGCTTCAACAATTGACATGATACTGTTTCTTGTCATTCCGGAATGCCAACCTTACGATTAGTGACTTGTTGGCTTTCACAAAAAACCTGTGCTGCAAAAACAGCCTGTTATTTCCCCAAATCTCGATTTAGTTCGAACACCTATAGGAGATTGATTTTTGTAATTAGCTAAAACGACGCATTTCCCGGGGTACGCGGAAATGGTATAACATCCCTGATATTACTCATGCCGCTTACAAACACCATAAGACGCTCAAACCCCAGACCAAAGCCGCTGTGCGGCACCGTCCCGAATTTCCTGGTTTCGAGATACCACCAGATGTCCTTTGCAGGGATTTCCATCGCGGCAATTCTGTCAGTAAGTTTCTCATATGATTCCTCCCTCTGGGAGCCGCCGATTATTTCTCCAATCTTCGGGAAAAGAACATCCATAGCCCTTACCGTCTTGCCATCATCATTCCGCTTCATATAAAATGGTTTTATCTCCTGCGGGTAATCAATGAGAATGACCGGCCGCTTAAAGTGCTCTTCAACCAGGAACCGTTCGTGTTCGGCCTGAAGGTCATGCCCCCAACCTACGGGAAATTCAAATGCCCGGCCTGATTCTTTCAATATATCAATGGCCTGTGTATAGGACAATCGTTCAAAATCAGCTGCGATAACCGATTGCAAACGCACAATGAGTTCTTTATCATACATTTTATTTAAAAATTCCAGTTCATCCCTGCAGTGCTCCAGGGCATAGGTAATTAAGAATTTGATAAATTCTTCTGCAAGGTTCATGGTGTCACTAAGGTCATAAAAGGCCATTTCGGGCTCAACCATCCAGAACTCAGCCAGATGCCGCGGAGTGTTGGAGTTCTCCGCCCTGAACGTGGGACCGAATGTGTATATCTCTGAAAGAGCCAGGGCCCCCAGTTCCCCTTCCAACTGACCGGACACGGTTAAGTTTGTTTCGGTACCAAAGAAATCCTCCGTGTAATCTATTGCTCCGTTGTCTTTGCGGGGCAGATTATTAAGGTCCAGGGTAGTAACCCTGAACATCTGCCCGGCACCTTCACAATCAGAACCGGTTATTATAGGTGTGTGCAGATAGTAGAAGCCCTTCTCATTAAAAAATGTATGCATAGCATACGCCATGGCATGCCGCAGCCGTAGGATCGCTCCAAACGTATTTGTCCGGGGCCTGAGGTGCGCAATCTCCCGCAGAAATTCAAGGGAATGGCCCTTTTTCTGCAGGGGGTAGGTTTCAGTATCAGCGGTACCGTATAGTTCAATCTCTTGTGCCTGTATTTCCATACGCTGACCTTTTCCCATAGACTCGACCAGTGTTCCGGTAACACGAATACTGCTGCCGGTTGTAATGTGCTGGAGGGTCTCCTCATCAAACAGATCACTATCAGCAACGACCTGTACATTATGAATAATTGAGCCGTCATTGACGGCAATGAAATGCACTTGTTTGCTGCCCCGGTGGGTACGCACCCAGCCCTTTACCGTTACCTTACTGCCAAAGGAATCTGATTTCAGCAGTTCTTTAATTTTAGTTCTTTGCGGTTCCATACTAACCAACTGAATATGTTCTCAATAAAAAAGCAATATAACACTATTGGGTGGTAAAAACAATATGGTCCCTTGAGAAGTTATGATTATACACTATTGAAACAGACTATAAGGAAACAATGTTGAATAGATTTAAAATCCAAATTCCCAATACAAAATTACAAAACAAACCCAAATGACTAAAAAAATTAAAACGGCTTGATTGATATTTGAAATTTAGAATTTCTTTGGCATTTGGGATTTGGCCTTTGAAATTCATGTTTCGTTACTACTTTCTGTGTCAACGTATCTTCTGAAGGGATTCAAAAAAAATGTAATGTAGAATTGTCAGCGGGATGGGCTAATTATGATTTAGGGCTGGGAGCGCTAGCGTTATCCGCCGGCTGGGCCTGCTCCTGTTCCTCAGGCTTCAGTTTATCAAGGGAAGGGCTCATCTTTTCAAGCTTGTAGTTTTCAAGCACAAACAGCGTGTCTTTATCCTGTGCTTTAACAAAACGCTGGTAGGTGTTTTTTTCTTTACCGACCAGCAGTGTTTTGGCTGTACCGTCTTTCAGTATGGCGGTAATTGTCCGGATAGGTTTATCAAGCTCAAATTCGCTCAGCTCACCCTCGGCAAAAGCAACCCCCTTCAGAGCTGCAAACTCTCCCGGAGCTCCTTCAGCAGCATCTTTTTGAGCTGTGAAAGCCTCGGGCTCGGGTCCAAGCACCTGCCAGAGGTTTTGATCATCCTTTTTCATATTAAGGGTCACATCGCCTGCAACCGTATATTCAATAATATCATCTTTATTAAGACTGAAAATGGATTTATCACGCCAGTCCTTAAGCTCTTTTTCAAAGACCGTTTTCAAAATAGTGCCGGTGAGGATCACCTGGCCGGAATCTTTTTTACGGACATACGTACTGAATACATCCGGACCGCTTTTACCGACATAGAAATGGGCCAGGGTTTCCTGAGAAGCACTGCGGATGTGAACCTCAACCCCCTTGTCCTCAGTTACTTCAAGCGCCCCAAAATTTTTGGGGTTTTTTGAAGCAATGGTTTCAGCTTTCAGATTTGCAACCGTCTCAAGCAGCTTATCAACAGGTGCTGTGTCGGCAGAAAATGTCCGGTTATCAGCGCTTACCATCCAGTTACCATCTTTAGTTTGCAGATGTGCTGCACCTTTCTCCGGACTCTTTATCAAAACAGAAGCGGCCTGCTGTTTGTCAAATCCTGGAATAAATGCCGGCGGTTCTTCCTTTTTTTTAGTCTTGTTCGAAGTCTCTAAAAAATAATACAGCGTACCAAGAATCAAAAAGATAAGAGCAAAAAGGGCAATTTTTTTAAAGTTCATTATTATGATTCCTTCACCAAGCAAAAAACGTAACGGAATACATCTGTAATGAGTCAGGCTATGGTATTAAAGATACCTGTTATTTCAGTACAATCCCGAGTCTCTTTCTTCTGCGGCGCAGATACAGCACAATAAGCCCAAAAATCGCCAGCAGAACGGGTACACCCAGCATGTTGACCGCGCGAATAACTGTTTTGGCCCGGTCGGAGACCATCTGTAAAGGTCGCTCCCCGGCTTCCCGAGAACGTATATTGATCAGGTAGTCACCTAAAGTAAACCAGTCGATAGCATTCAGAAAGAACGCCCTGTTGCCGTCAAACTGGACCGGAAAGTTGCTGCTTATAAACCGGGAATTACCCACAACAATTATTTTTGTTTCAGGGCTCTCCTTCAGGATAGAGCGCTCTTCATCAGCTGATGCCTGTTCTTCCGAAGGGTCCGTGTCTTTATCTTCTTCCGGCTCCTGTTCTTTTTCAACCGGGGGTATTGATTTGTCGGCAAAAAAGCTTGTAAATTTTCCACTCACGGCAACGGCCATTATACGCTGTTTTAACTGGTCTACGGGCGGCATAATGTTCTGTTGCGGATTAAGGTCAAAGAACCCTTGCTGCGTCCAGGAGTTTTCAGAGCTCCTGGCAAGCACCGCCACTGTTTTACCCTTGGTCCGCTCCTCATCGATTTCAAGTGGCCCGGCCCAAGGCAGAACCATACTTTCAAGATGATTTGTAATAGGATGAGCACTGTCAGGATCCTGCCAGACAACCCGCACCCAGAACGGGTAGGGTACAAAAACAGTATAAGGTCCGCTTTGAAATGAAGCATTGGCATTCAGCCTGTCAAGAACCAGCTCTGTAGGAACTTTTACACCATAGTGTTCCAGCAGCCCTGTAATGGGGCTGTTAACCGGAATGCCCCTGAGCCCCCGTTCTTCGATAGCAACGGCATCAACAAGAAAAACAGCTTTCCCGCCTGACATGATATACTGGTCTATCTCAAACAGATCCCGCTCAGATAACTTTTTGGGTGATGCGACAACCAGTACGGCTATATCATCTGCAATCTTTTCGCCTTTTGCTGTTTCTACCGTGCGGGTAAAATACTGCTCTTTAAGTTCAGTATCTATCGTGCCCAGCTCTGTCTGCAAACCAAGCTCTTCATGACCGCTCAAAAAACCGATTGTTTTAACCTCAGAGCGTGTTACCCGCAGTATCTTGCTGGTTAAATCATATTCCAGGGTAGCCAGGTCGGTAAGGGCCTGAATCACTTCTTTATTATCACCATAAAGAACAGCCAGCCCCATATATACATTCGTAACAGCGGCCTGGTCCTTTTCAAATATCTGCAGTCTGAGCTGGGGAATCCCCATAAACCTGAGTTTCTGCTGAACGGCAGGATTCTCCGCGGGATCAATATATTCAATTTCAATATTACCGTCGGCATAAATACTGTATTCGTCCAGGAGATCCTTAATCTGGTCTACAATCGTCACCATATAGGGGGGCAGCTTTTTTGAGAGATAGACTTTTATGTTGACGATGTCATCAAGGTCACTTAAGACCTTCCGGGTAGAATCTGAAATGGTAAACTTCTTGTCCTCGGTCAAATCCACTCTGAAGAAATACCGGTGGGAAAATGCATTTATAATTGCAAGGATACCGGCAAGCAGCACTATGATAATGATATAGTTTGTTCCAAATGTAACTTTCTTAAAACCCATGGATTTCACTTCCACTTTCTGCTTTCAACCGAAACCTGGTTGAGGTAGAGAAAAAATCCGATTACCGAAAGGTAATAAAGCAAATCACGTGAATCAATCACCCCTCGTCCGATACTCTGAAAATGCGAACCGAGCCCCAGATAGGAAAAAACCGGAACGAGCGCCTGGGGCACGTTCATAAGCACAAAGGTTTCACCAATAATGAGAAAAGCAAAACAGATAATGATTGCTACAATAAAAGCCACGATCTGGTTTTCTGTAAGGCTCGAAGCAAAAAGTCCAATGGCAAGGTAAGCACCGCCCAGCAGAAAGGCTCCGGCATAGCCTCCCCAGATTGGTCCCAGGTCAGGATTGCCGAGCAGCATTACGGTTATGGGAAGCGGGCAGGTAAGGCAGAGCGTCAGAACCAGGAATACAAAACAGGCTAAAAATTTACCGATAACAATCTCCCATTCCTTTACGGGCAACGTCATGAGAATTTCAATTGTTCCTAATTTTTTTTCCTCTGCCCACGATCGCATGGTGATGGCAGGTGCCAGGAAAAGAAAAACCCAGGGTAAAAGGCCGAAGAACCCCCTGAGGCTTGCCTGGTTTGCCAGGAAAAAAGTCCGGGAGTACAGCCAGGTGGTCACAACCAGAAAAGAAATAATAAAAATATAGGCAACCGGCGAACTGAAATAGCCTTTAAACTCTTTCCAGAATATGTTGATTATGTTTTTCATTGGGCCTCTCGAGTAGTAAGATCAAGAAAAACATCTTCAAGATTTATGCTCTTTCTGTAAAGCTCGGTCAAACTCCAGCCGCTGCGGGCTACCATGAAAAAGACTTCCTCGCTCAGTTCCTCTACAGAGTCTGACCTAAGTTCAAAACGGTGTATACCGTCTGCTTCCCCCAGATGCTTTATGTCGGTAAGTTTGTCTATTCCTTTTAGACCCGCAAGCACCTCTTGCTGCGGCCCTCGAATACCAGCCATGATAACCTGTCCGCCATGGGACATGGAGGCAAGCTCCTGCGGGGTACCGCTGCCGACAAGCTTACCCTTGTTTATAATAAGCACACGGTCACAGGTTGCCGAGACCTCGGGCAGAATATGGGAGCTGAGTATTATGGTTTTTTCCCGCCCAATTGCTTTAATAAGGTTTCTGATTTCAATAATCTGGTGTGGATCGAGCCCGATTGTAGGTTCATCAAGTATCAGCACTTCGGGGTCATGCACCAGGGCCTGGGCCAAACCGAGCCGCTGGCGAAATCCCTTGGAGAGCTCACCTACATCTTTGGAGAGTTCTGATTCCAGCCCGCACATACCTATTACTTGCTCAACCCGCGATCTTACAGCCGCCTTGGGGATATTGCGCATTTGGGCTATAAATTTTACATATTCAAGCAGCCCCATATCCATATACAGGGGATTGTTTTCAGGCAGGTAGCCGATTTTTCTTCTGACCTCTACCGGATTTTCATGAATGTTAAATCCCGCAACACTGGCTGTACCGGAATCTGCAGATATATAGCAGGTCAGTATGCGCATGGTGGTTGATTTACCGGCACCATTTGGGCCCAGGAAACCCAGGACATCGCCCTTCTCAACCTTAAAAGATATATCCTGAACCGCCTTTGTTACCCCAAAGTTTTTACTGATATTTTCTACTGCTATCATATAACTATATCTTCCAGTGCCCGTGGGGATATTGTAATCGTAACCAAGATAATCGTAACCAAGAAGTTTTAAGAAAACTTACTACTTTTGCAGAAACCGGATATTATTCAAGCAGAAGGTTTTTGTCAAGAATTTTTTTGTGCTTCTCTTTTTCATAGAGTACCCGGTAGCGTATTTTGCCTTCAGCCTCCCCCTTTGAGATACCATCAACAATTAACAGGGCCAGTTCTCTGCAAAACGGTTGTCCGCCGGCAGCATAAGCAATGCTTTGGACCTCATCACAGGTGATTTCATTCAAAAGACGCACGGCCATAAGCCTTTTTTCTTCAGAAAGCGCTGAGATGTCCACGGCCGGGATACGGTTCGTATAGGAGGGCTGCCTGCTGCGGAGCAGGTCTTTTCTATATTTTTCTACCAGCAGGTTAACCTGCGGCGCGTGCGGTACCGTGTTGTCAAGAGCAACAGGGCTGTATCTGTATGCATTTTTGCCCTCGAAAGATTTCAGCTTTTCTTCCATAAGCACCCGTTTCAACACAGTTTCTTCAATAGCAGTTTTACTTTCAGGATTTTTTTCCCTGTCCCTGAGTTCTTCCAATTTCAGCATAACGGCTTCTTTGCTCTTAATATTATAAAAAGGCCTTGCTTTCTTCTCAAAATCTATCTCAAGCCTTCCAATATGTTTTCCGCCTGGGCCGGGAGAAATAATGGTTGTATCTCCAACAATAAGCGGATGCGTTACTACCGGCTGCCCGGAACTACCCAGAATAAAATCAATCCCTTGCACCTCACGAGCAACTTTTTTGTTGCCGGCAGAGTCAAGCTGTGAAAGCAAAATGATAATAGAACACCCCTGAGCTTGAAGTTCCTGAACAACCCTCGTTGCCGATACAACCGGGCTTTCAGTTATAATATCGCGCTGTTTCAACTGCTGACAATGCTCATCACATCCGGTCAGACCCAAAATGCCTATTTTTGAACCGTGCAGGGTTTTTATGGTATAGGGTCTAAAAATGTACTCTCTGGTGCTGTGTCGTTTAAGGTTTGCAGAAATGAGGGGGAATAAAAGCTTTTTTTCCCTTTTTTTTAATAAATCCAGCCCCAGGCTGCAGTCTTGAGAGCCTACATTCAAGGCGTCTGTTTTAATGAAATCCAGTGCAGCCAGCATATACGCCGCTTTTGTAGTAAGCTCTGAACGTGAAAAGTCCTCCGGTTTATACAGGAGATTGCCGGCATCCAGCACCATGACAGCCGGATACTTTGTGCGGGCCTCTTGTATAAAATGGGCCCGGCGTGCAAGGCCTCCCAGACGTCTGCAGCCGCAGCCTTCAGGTTCAAAAGTGCCCAGGGTGCTGTTGGTTAATAATATAGTGAATCTTTTTTTGGCAGGTTCGGCCTCTTTTATCACCGGCTGAACCCGGGCACAGGAACTAAGCAAAAAAATGCCCAGCAGTATAAGGCCGCAGCAGGAAAAACATTTCATGATTAATTTTAAAGGGTCCTTTGCGTTTTTCATAAACTTATGGCATCTGCCCCAAACTTCTATAATAACCTTTCATTTCTATCATCTTTATGATAAGCAAAGAAATACTGTGATTGCAATATAAAAAAGACTCCCATGAAAAACCAAAATTGTGTAAAAACAACCTTCCATTTCAGGGCTGCATTGCTTATGGCCCTGATGTTTGCTGTACTTGCAGTTTACACACATCCGGCCTCAGCGATAGCACAGGAAAAATTCCCCCGGCCCCGTGGTCCCATAAATGACTTTGCCGGCGTTATTCCGGCAAATGTAGAATCGGCCATGGACAGTCTGTCCCGCGAAATACTTCAAAAAACACAGACGTCTGTGGTGGTTGTCACCATAAAAAGTATTGAAGATAACGACCCGGCTACCTATGCCAATGAACTGTATGAAAACTGGGGTATTGGAAAAAAGGGGCAGGATAAAGGGGTGCTTATTTTGCTTGCACTTCAGGAAAGAAGGGTGAGGATCGAAACAGGCTATGGTGTCGAGGGCATCCTTCCGGACGGCCTGGTCGGAAGCATTCTGGATCAGTATATAGTTCCCCTGCTTAAAAAGGGCGACTATGGCACAGGACTTTTTAACGGTATGGTGGCTGTAGGACAGGTTATTGCAAAAGATGCCGGAGTAACCATCGGTGAAGGCTACCAGCGAACAATGCCGACGCGCACAGGCTACTCGCGCAAAAGGGGCGGCGGCATTTTCCCGCTTCTTTTCCTGCTCTTTCTTGTTTTTTCCATGTTCTCCCGCAGGGGCAGGGGTATGTTGCCGCTACTGCTGCTCATGGGCGTGGCTGGCCGAGGAGGAAGTTTTGGCGGGGGCTTTGGCGGCGGCGGTTTCAGTGGCGGTTTTGGAGGTTTTGGCGGGGGCCTCAGTGGCGGTGGAGGGGCCGGAAGGGGCTTTTGAAGTGCTGAGTGCTGAGAAAAAAGTTTAATAAATTTTTTTATAATGCACTTTTTATAACACTTTCAAAATTATAAAAAGATTTGGAGAATAATAATGGCGAAAACACCGGCAAAACCGGAAGATATCTTTGAAGATTTTATCACTGACTATCAAAACGCATACGGTGACGATTTGCTGGGAATTATCCTCTATGGCAGCGGTGCCAGAGGTGAGTATATTCCCAAGAAATCCGACATAAATTTTATGGTTATACTCTCAGAAAACGGTATCAATAATCTTGGCAAGGCCATGCCGGTTGTAAGCAAATGGCACAAACGCCGGGTCAGCACCCCCCTGTTCCTTACTAAGACCTATATTGAATCATCTCTTGACACGTTTCCCATTGAGTTTCTCAATTTTAAAATCGCATACAGGCTTGTTTACGGAGAGGATGTTCTCGGGGCACTTGCATTTGATAAAAAATTTGTCCGCCTGCAGGCTGAGCGAGAACTCAAAGGCAAGCTCCTGCAGCTCCGGGAAAATTTTCTGGAGACTGAAGGTAACAAACATGATGTGCAGAGCTTGATTTCACGTTCCCTGCCGACCTTTTTTTCTCTTTTTCAGTCAATTCTTTTTCTGCAAGATAAAGAACCGGTTTCCCAGAAAGAACAAATTCTCACCGCGGTTTCCCAGGAAACCGGATTAAACAAAGAACTGTTTGTTGAGCTTATCGCGATTAAAGAAGGCCGCAAAAAACTTACAAAACATGAAGCAATACCGGTTATGCAGCGCTATATTGAGGAAATACGAAAACTGTCAATATACGTAGATCAGATGGAGACATAGCTGAATTGTTATCAAGCAGTATTGTAACAGGTGCAGCAGTAACTATTCATTTTTCATGGCAGCAATGCATTAGAAATTTCAAAGACTAAAAAAACCAAATGACAAATTTAAAGAATATGGTCTTCTTGTTTTGTTGTTTGATCATTTAGCTTTGTTTTGATATTTGGTATTGGGAATTCGGATTTAAATCCTACCACCAGGGAATTGATGCCTGACTAACTAAATAACTGCTCAGAAGGCATGAAAAAGAATTTTAAAAGATTCTACAAGGAGGCAACCCCAATGAAGATACGAACTGTATGTATAGTCCTCATTGCACTGTGCTGCTCTTTCAGCATGACAGGCTGCGGTACGTATAACCGGCTGGTCACCTTTGATGAAGAGGTTAAAGAAGCCTGGGCCCAGGTTGACACCGTGCTTCAGCGCCGCTACGATCTTATTCCAAATCTTGTTGAAACCGTAAAGGGTTTTGCGGCCCAGGAAAAAGATGTGTTTATCAAGGTAACCGAAGCACGCTCTAAAGTCGCCGGGGCGGGATCTATCCCGGAAAAAATTGAAGCTAACAACCAGCTTACCTCGGCATTGAGCCGTCTGCTGGTAGTTGTTGAACGCTATCCGGACCTGAAATCCAATCAAAATTTTATCCGCCTGCAGGATGAGCTTGCCGGCACGGAAAACCGGATTGCGGTTGCCCGCAGGCGCTACAACGAGGCTGTCAAGCGCTATAATGTTGCCACCCGCAAATTCCCCTCGAACCTGATTGCCAAGGCTTTTGATTTTGAAAAGGCTGAGTTCTATGAAGCCCCGGAAGCTGCCGCAGAAGTGCCCAAGGTCAAATTTTAAAAAAAGAGAGCAAAGGTTCTAGCCCGCATTATTCATCAGCATGTAGTGAACGCACAATCCCCTGGTGGTTACTACAAAAAAACCTTCCGGCACGCCTGCAGCCTGTGGCATCGGATGGGGCTGCAAAGGCGGTGCGAGCGATGTCTGGTAATCAAGAAAGCAGCTGTTTTTGCGAGCACATAGCCT
>JANQFE010000168.1 GCA_028278025.1 Thermodesulfobacteriota bacterium
TCATGTTGGCCAGAAACTCGCTCTTCATACGGCTGGCCTCCTCGGCCGCCTCCTGCGCCTGCCTCAGCTGCAGCTCGGAACGCTGCATGTTTGCACGGACAAAAAAAGTTATCATAAGCATGAGGATAAACATGGGTACATCAACTATTATTTTAAAAAGAGGCTTTTCCATTTCCCCAAGGCTATAATAGGGAAATACAGTGCGCCAGTGGATCATCACACCAAAATAGCATGCCACTGTAAATACAATAAATGTCAACATTGACCTTGTACTATCTCCAGGGCTCATGAGTATCATTGCGCAGCAGCTAATAAGAAAAAAATAATGTAGAGGATATTCAGGACCCCACATAAGGCAGCAAACAAACATATGGACATTAACTACAGTAAATACATAAAATCGAGCCAGTCTGTAGAGCCCCTTATAATTAAAAAGAAGACTCAGTAGGAGAGACAGCCAGAAAAGAATAAACTCTAAAAGCTGAAGCCGTGCCTGCTGAAAAATATCAAAACAGACAATAATCGGTGAGGGAGATGCGATCAGGACAATAAAAATCACCATTGTATTAACCATCCTGACAAACTTGGCCTCCTCCGGTTTCAGGCCGGCATGTACGCCGATGTTGAAAAGATAATTTAAAAATTTCATGGCAAATCTCAAAAAACAGTATGCAGTATGAAGTAAACAGTAAGCAGCGTTTTTTCTGCCTAGTCCATACTACCTACTGTCGTTAACCTTACCCGAACCGGAAGCTTATCGTAAAATACACCTGGTCCTTGTTTTCAAACACCTGGAACCCGCGGCCCCGTTCGCTGCCGCTGAGGAACAGGGTCCCCAGTCTGAGATGCCACTCGTGGCTGTACTGGTAATCGACCTGAACCCTAAGCAGGTCGGCATCATTGGTACGGTCGTACAGCCAGAACAGGGACGGAACCAGCTTTCCGTTGATATATGATGTCCTGATCATGAGAGAGAACATGTAGTTATCATCTTCAACCGTCTGCAGGTCATAGGCCGAGGGGTAGTTGTTGATCTTGCGGTGATAGAACTGGGGAGACAGGGTAAAGTAGGCCCGGGGGTTCAGCGGCCGTATCTTTACCTTCCAGTCAATACCAACGGCCCAGCGGATTTCATCGAGCTTTTTATATATTCCCCGGGAAGTGGCAAATGTTGAGTCAAAAGCGTAAAAACCCTCCATGCGCACCACCGGGGCGACACCTCCAAAAAATGAACTTCTCAGGGACTGCAGGTCACGGCTGAAGGTAACGCCCGCAAAACGCAGGTCCGGGTAATATCCTTTCAGTTTCGGGTGTATCAAGAGCCTGTCGTTATACGCCCGCTCAATACCGGGAAGCCCGGGCAAAGGGCGGCTCACATAATCGTTATCAAGCCCGTTAAAGTAGTTCAGGGTTATGACCGAATCCATAACCACTGCTTTCAGACGTATTCCCACCTCAAAACCGTCCTGGTCCCAGGGCCCGGGTTTGTCAATACTTTCGCGCAGCAAGCCCAGGCGGAGCCGGTCAAAAGGGTGAGGCAGGGGCGTAGGAGTCATAACATTGGGAGCCCAGATTCCGCCGGCATCATTTCCCGGTAGAATGGGCTGGCTGGGTATAAAATCGGCATTTGGATTGATGATACATTCAAAGCCTGCGTCCGTTATCCAGCCCGTATCAATCTCGGGGTAGTACTCTATCCGGAGAAGCAAGATGGGGATGATTGTGGTTTCAAACTCCACATCGGCAAAGCCCCGGCGCTGATCCAGGGGATTTATCTGGTCCATAAGCCGAAAGCCGTCGGTCTCGCCCCATGAAACGATCTGTTTGCCGATTCGGAAAAAAAAGTTGCCGGGCGTCCAGGTCACATGCAGCTCCTTGAGGACCTGCCAGTAGTGATCATCCTTATACAGGTTATCACGCGATTTGGAAAACTGCTTTTTCTCCCAGGAGCGGTCGTTGTGTTTGAGATCATATATCCAGTCAATGCTGTACAAGCCGGCCGCGTAGATTTTCAGCTTGGGGCCCGGCTCATAGTCAACCTCGATAAACGCGCTGAGCAGGGCTGACTGCAGACCTTTTTCCGTATCGAAATCACTATCACCGCCCAACCCGAAAGCTGCCGACTGGGTAATGTAACCCAGGATATTCAGGGGCCGGCCCGCAAGAGAATAGGTCTCAGCCGCTGCATTAATGGGCAGGCGGGCCGTGACGGCCAGTATAATTATAATAAATACTGTTTTACGCATGATGTCTTTCTGATTACTGTGGGCTATTGTAATATTAAAAAAAACTGTGAACTTTTTTAGTAAGCAGTATGGAGTAAGTAGTAAGCAGCGTTTTGTGTGCATAGTGTCTACTCCCTACTGCTACTATTTAAAAATCCCGGCTTGACTACGTACAGCAGCAGGGGGTGCACAGTAACGGCCAGCACAACATTCGTAAGTAGGATCATACCCAGGAACATCCCCATGCGGGCCTGAAAGCGCAGGGGAGAAATCAGGCACCAGACCGCAAGGGGCGCGAGCATGGTCAGGCCGGTATAGACGACCGCCCGGCCCGAGGTCCGGACTGCGGTCATGATACTCTCGACCCAGCCGGTGTGCCGCAAAAGCTCTTCGCGGCAGCGGCTGTATATATAAATAGCAAAATCAACCCCCAAAGCGGCGCCGACTGCCGCAACCGGCAGAGTATTGACTGAGAGTCCGATGCCGGCGGCTGCCATGTAGGCAAACGCCGCCAGGTTGCCCAGCACCAGCGGCCCTGCCAGCATCAGTCCCGCAACAATGGAGCGGTAAAACAGTGAGCAGATCACAAAAACAATCCCGATAACCATTAAATCCACACGCGCGTGGAAACGTTTTATCTCGTCATTCATGGCCATTTCAAGGCCGATGCTGCCGCCCGCCAGCCTGAACTCCCCACCGGCGGTCGATACCGGGTAGGCCCTGAAAAAAGAAGCGGAGGCCTCCCGTATAAGCTGCAGACTATCCGCGGTGTGGTCGGAAAAGAAGAGAGTGATCCGGGCGCATGAAAATGTCGGGTCAATAAAGCGGGCCAGTAGAGCCCGTCCCGCATTCTGGCGGGCAAAACCCAGGGTAGCGCTCAAAAGAGGGGCCGTACACGGCAGCTGGTACCAGAGCCTGTCACCGTCGTGCAGGGTTTCGTTGACCATCTTCAGCATGTTAATGATAGAACTCGATGACCGGTAAATATCCGGAAGACTTACCCGCATATGACGGTCAAAAGCCTCAAAGGTGTTCAGCACATATGGTTCATAGATCGAACCGGCGGGGCCTTCATAAAAAAGTATAAGCGTTTCTGATGAAGCGTCAAAGGTGCGGTCGATCATGAGGTGATCGAGGTTGTAAGGGTGGGAGGGCCACAGTAGCGGTGACCCGGGTGAGGTATCTCCAATTTTAAGGGCACCAACCTGACGAACCGCAAGTATAAGCAAGGCTACCAGCAGCAGGCCTGCCGCATAGCGCCCCGCACCGATTGAAAAACGGGCAGCGGCAAGACTGGCCCGGTCGAGTCGGAACGGGATGTTCTCTGTTTTGGCCCACTTCATGGCGGCCCCCTCCAGCGGCAGGCAACTGCAGATCAGGGGAGTAATCACACCACAGGTAAGCACCGACAGCATCCAGAAGCTCAGGATAAGTGCTACCTGCTGCATCAGGATGATCTGTGAGACCAGCAGGACCAGGAAACCCGCCATATCCGTAAGCACCCCCGTTGTATTAGGCACAACCATCGCGGTCATGGTCCGGCAGCAAATCTGCGAGGTGTCATTGCCGCAGTGTTTCAGTTCCTCCAGATAGCGGCAGGCAACCTGCACCGCATGGCTTACTACCCGGGCACTGACCACAAAAACCAGGACATAGACCAGGGGATTGAAGTTTATCCCGAACCAGCCGATGAAACCGAGACCCCAGACGCTGGAGGCAGCACCAAAGCACAGCGGCGCAATCATACCTGCCGGGCTTAGAAAAAAAAGAAACGCAATTATCATGACAGCCGCGCTGAGGCCGAACACGGCTAAAACGTTTGCCCTGGAGCTGCTGATCCAACCCATAAGCACGGGATATCCAACGATATGAACCGAGGTATCACCATCAGTGTAACTGCGCCTGAGCTGCTGCAAGAGCTGAAAGGCTCTTACAGGGGTAACGTCTTCCTTGAATTCAGTCATTACCAGGGCTGCGGTACCGTCCCGAGAGACTAGGGTACCGTTATAGTCCGGGCTTGATAACACCGTTTTCTTTAACCGGGCCATTTCATCTGTGTTACGGGGCACATCCGGCCACATCAGGGTCTCGATGATGATTTCACCGCTTCCCACGGGCTTTGCCGCCTTGGCCGAGAGGCCGGTAATGGAGACGGTCAGGTTACGGTAAGTTTCATTCCACAGAGTGACCTCTTCAGAAAGCCTTTTCAGTTTTCGTAAAAACGGCTGTGTAAAAATGTCTCCCTGCCGCGACTTCAGGGCTATGGCAACTATCGAGGACCCGCTGCCGAACACCTGTGAAAAACGGGCCTGCAGCTGCAAATATTCATGATCCCAGGGAAACAGGTGGGGCAGGATGATGTCGCTTCTTATTTTAAGTATTCCGAAGGCAAAAAATATTGTCACGAAGGCAACCCCTGCGAGGACCTTTTTGCGGTGGCATATTACAGATCGGCAAAAGCGAGACAATCTATCACGGTCGCTATATGGCTTTAATGTCATACGGCACCTTTCTCAGCAAGGAGCTTTGAGTAAGAAGTAAGGAGTAGGAAGAGAACATTGGAGTAGTGGAGTAATGTAAAAGAACTACTAGGCTTTTGCTTTTCACAATACTCCAACACTCCAGTACTCCAATACATTGCTCCAGCACTCCAGTACTCCATTTTTTTTATTCCATTTCCTTCTCTCCATTACTCCATTTTATTCTGCACACTGTTTACTGCCTACTGTCCACTGCTTTCCACGCAGCCAAATCCTTGTGTTCATCAGAAAGATACATTGCCCCCTGCCAGCCGACCGCTGCAAAACCGGACGTGCCCTTTGGGGTGATCCCGTAGAGCCAGCCATAGGTGACAGGCGGATTAAGCTCGGGCATGCGCCAGGTACACCCCTTGTCGATAGATACCAAAAGGGTACCGTTGCCCCCGACGGCTATGCTGCCGCCGGGACTGGTGCAGATGCTGAACAGATGCGCCGGTGGTGCGCCGGTACGGACGCGATTCCAGGTAACGCCTCCGTTGCAGGTTGAGGCAACATAACCGTCGATTCCAGACACCCAGGCAGTCCGGGTATCGACCGCCGCCACATCAAAAAGAAACGGGGCCCCGGTCGGTTCCCCGTTCTCATCTGATATCTCAAAATATCCAGCCTGTTTTTGCCACGTTTCACCGCCGCTAGAGGTATAATAAATGCACCCGTACTCTCCCACAGCCCAGCCGTTTTGGGGATCGGCAAAGCTGACAGCCTTCAGGATAAGGTCTTCATCGCTAAACTGTACTTTCCAGGTCCGACCTCCATCGTCAGTGGCCAGAATAGTGGTCTGCTCGGTGACCGCCCACCCCTTATGAGGGGTTGCAAAAAAAACATCCATCATGAAAAAAGAGACCGGGCTTTTCTGTGTTTTCCATGTTGTGCCCCCATTGGTAGTATGGAGGATAGTACCGTTGTCACCAACAGCCCAGCCGTTGCCCTGGTCTGTAAAGTGAATGCCGGCCAGGGTAACCTCAGTTCCAGACCTTTGGGCGGACCAGGTTTGACCGCCGTTGTCTGTGTGCAGTATAGTGCCCCAGCGGCCACAGGCCCAGCCCTGCTGCCTGTCAGAAAAGCTCACCCCGAACAGGTCATCAGCAGCCAGACCGGTCTGTGCACATGCCGTAACCGACAAAAGGCAATAAAAAATACATAGTAGTGCTTGCCTGCATTGTTCTTTAGACAAAGACGGATCTGCGATCAAAACATATCCATTGTATACGTCTAATTTTAAATTTTTTTCTAGCTATCCGGTGACAGGGCATGCTAAAAAAATGGAAGGCATTTCATCAGTTACCCCATCTGAAGAAATACCACTTCACCTGCAAATAGACAGGTTTTTATATAATGTAATTAACCAAGAAGTGTTATGGCTTTCACCCCATTTGTTTACTCTTTACGGTCTTCTAGTTTTAATATCCTAAATTTTTATATTATTTCACCATAAAAAATAATATTTGTCAATATTGAAAAAGCAAATATACTATAATATTAAGAAAAGCATAAAAAAGCACGAAAAACACGTCCCACTAACCTATCCCGCATTATTCATCAGCATGTAGTGAACGCACTATCCTTTGGTGTTTACTGCAAAAAAACCTTACGGCACGCCTGCGGCATCGGGTTGGGCTGCAAAGGCGGTGCGAGCGATGTCTGGTAATCAAGAAAGTAGCCGTTTTTGCGAGCATATAGCCTGTAGCACGCAACCCGATGCCGCAGGC
>JANQFE010000019.1 GCA_028278025.1 Thermodesulfobacteriota bacterium
AACTATATATTTCTTTCGCATTCCCGATCCTCCTTGTATGGATTCATTTATTGGAGATATCGGATGTTTCTTGAATACCTAAAATTGATTGTCGGTCAGCAGTAGAGGTTATCGTAAGGCATCGATACCATCACGTTCTATGATTTTCCCAAGGTTTTCACCCGAATGGGCAGTGCGCAATAAGCCAAGGGCCTTGCGCAGGATTGCAAGCACACGATCCTTTGTCACAAAAGATTCCACTGGTACTGCAAGCCTGGGATGACGCCCGCCCGTACCACCGGTAACTACTTGAAACCCTCGTTCTTGTACAACCAGTGTACCGGTTGGACAATCCCTGGCACACAGCTCGCACAGAGCACACCTGTTCACGTCAATATCCGGACCTTTTTCAGTCAGCGTGATAACATTATCAATACACATTGTAAGACACTTACCGCACCGGGTACATTCCTGATCGGTAATATCGACCTTGTGCTGCATGATAATACCAAAATCGCGCATATAGGGGCTCACACAGCAGTTAGGGCACCCTGTCAGGACAACGTTGAAGCGGCTGGCTCCATGCAGTGCAACCGGTGCTAAATCCGCCATGATCTCGGTCACGTTTTCTTCTTCCAGCAGCAATTCAACTGAGCGTTTCATATCTTTGAGTGCTTCCCGGACAGTTTTAGTATTCTCTCCATACTTGGTAAAACATACCTCGATATTATAGAGTGCATGCTCATTTTCAAAAAAAAGCTCATCTTCCATCTCAGGTGCAGGACCGGTTCCCTGTATGAAGGCCCTCAGCTGCTCTGTCTTCTCATCGCCGATAAATTCACGGTAAATATCTTCTGTCTGCCTGACAGCATCTACTGTTACCCGGTCAAGACCGTTGTGCCGTGCAATTTTTTCGGCCTGCAAGCGTGCATAGGGACCCATCATGGGAGGTATCGGCAGCATTTCGGCTATTTGTTCGGCTTCTTCATCCCAGTCCATACTATTCTTCTCCTTTTTTATTCTGCAAACAAAAAGGGGACCTCCTGGTCCCCTTTTTAAAAACATTCATCACCTGCTCCTCTGCGCTATCAAGACATGATACCGGTGCCGTCACAAAACTCGGTAACCGGCGGGCAGTTGCCGATATCGGGTCCGTCACTTTCGGGCGAATCGGCTTCTTCACAGGAAGGATCCATTTCCCAGGTCGTACCGTCCGGGCAGTCCCAGGTTCCATCATCAGCATGATATGCATATGTTTCATCATCAATAATTATGGTAACCGTGTTTCCATCCGTATCGGTGATCATTTCATAGCACTCTTCATCATCAGCACCAAAATAGGTCGTCTTTGTGTTACCGTCTTCTGTAGATATTACCAGTTTAAAGCACTGCTTGCCCGAGCTGTCATAGAATGTAATTTCACCGCCGTCCGCACTGGCTATATAGTACGAACCGTCACTGTATACCATCTTCATTTCATTTGTCTGCTCATCGATCTCAAAGCATTCTGGGCACCCGGTCATGGCACACATAGAACAGACAAGATTAACACCAGTCCCACAAGGGATACATCCAGCCGAATCAGGTCCGTCCCCAGCTACAGTTGTTGTAGTGGTTTCATTATCGCCGTCTTCATGACGACAGCCGCTTTGCAGCAGTCCGAAAGACAATGCCAGAATAATTACACCAAAAAGCATAAATAGTTTGTTGTGACTTTTCATAATCTTTGCCTCCTCTTACATTATTTTTTATATTCTCAGACTATACAGAAAATGCTTTTTCTTTGTCAAACTTTTTTTGCGGCTAAATACTGTTTGACCTGTTCCACGGGCAGCGTATTAAATACATTCTTCTTTTCCAGCCAGCCTTTGCGGGCTATGCCCACACCATAGAACGTATCATACAGCCCGTCCGTACGATGCGCATCCGGATTAATACTGACAAGTACGCCCTGTTGCTTAGCAAGCTGCAAATAACGCCAGTCAATATCACACCTCTGGGGGTTGGCATTCAGCTCAATGATCACGTTATGGGTTTTTGCAGCCGCAATAATCTGCTCCATATCAGGATCATAACCCTGCCGGCCCAGCAGCAGACGTCCTGTTGGATGCCCGAGCATAGTAACAAACGGACTTGTCATTGCGCTGATCAACCTCCAGGTGGCCTGTTCACCGGTTATTGAAAACCCTGAATGTACCGAGGCAATCACAAAGTCAAACAGCCTGAGAATTTCTTCCTCGTAATCAAGACTACCGTCCTGATGGATGTCTGATTCAATGCCGTGAAAAACGAAAAAATCAGGGTTTTTGACATTAAACTCTTCAATTTCCTCATGCTGTTTTTTTACTGCATCACCCTTTAAGCCTCCTGCATATGAAGCAGTCTGACTGTGATCGGAAATGCCCAGATAGGAAAAACCGGCTTTTTTAGCCTCCTGGACCAATTCCTCCAGGCTGTTCACCCCGTCACTATAGTATGTATGCACATGAAATACTCCCCGAATATCTTCCCGGGTAATTAACTCAGGAATGTCACCCTTCTCGGCTGCCTCAATTTCACCCCTGTTTTCCCTAAGCTCAGGAGGTATATAGGCAAGCCCCAGGGCTTTGAACACCTCTGTTTCATCCCCGGCATGTAATCTCCTGTTACCTTCAAACAAACCATATTCATTCATTTTAACGCCTTGAGCCTTGGCGCGCTGCCGCATGGCCGTATTATGCTCCTTGCTGCCGGTAAAATGATGCAATGCATAGGGAAATTCCTCACGGGCTACAACCCGCAGGTCCGTATTAATGCCTGATGCAAGCTTGATCGATGTTTTTGTTTCCCCGGAAGCTACGACCTCGTCAACCTGAGGCAGAGCGGTATAATATTGCATTACTTCATGTGCATGATCGGATGAAGCGACCAGATCAATATCCTTTACAATCTCCTTACAGCGACGCAGGCCACCGGCAATGCTTATATCGTGTACCTGGGGACACTCCCGGAGCTGCTCCAGCAAGGTCTCTGCCTGCCCAATCACATCGCCATACAGAAACTGTCCCTGGAACTTTTTTATGTATTCGATGCCTTTCAGGATAGTATCCTGGGTCTTTTTCCCAAACCCTTTAAGCTCTATCAGCCTGTTCTCATGGCAGGCATAGGCAAGCTCGGCAATATCAGCAATATTCAGGGTCTGATAGAGCATATAAATCTTTTTGGGCCCCAGGCCGGGAATGCGCAGCATCTCCAGCAGCCCTTCAGGGATACTGCTTCTTAGTTCCTGGTAATACGGCAGCTCACCGGTGGTAACCATCTGGGTGATTTTTTCGGCCAGCGTGCTGCCAATGCCTTTTACCTTTCTGATCTTTCCTGTTTCTACCAGTTGAACAATATCTTCGGTAAGCATTTCAATCGTGCGTGCGCCGTTCACATAGGCACGCACCTTGAACTGGTTTTCACCCTTCAGCTCAAGCAGTACTCCTATTTCATGCAGTATGTGGGCAACCTGTTTTTTGTCCATCCCTCAATACCGTATACGTTTTATGGCTGCTGCTTTTTGATTAAACCTTTTAGTACCTTCTGTCAACTCAATACCATATGTTTGTATATTGACAAAAAATCAATCTTTTCCTTGTGTAAACAACAAAGATAATATATAGCCCATACATAGACATAAATGACTATGTATTCACAACAAAAAAAACACAAAGTATCTCTTTTTTTATTTAAAATGTCACTGCCGGTTGGTGTGAAGCTTTAATAGTTTAAAAAATGGCTAATCATCATGAGCACAATACAAATAAAACCATTAACCCCCAAGTATTACGAATCAAACCGGGAACTGTTTAATACAGAAATCACAAAGTCACATTTCCTCGCTCGCAGCAGAGCAATCAGCAATGACGAAGCAGAGGGGTTTATTACTGCTTATATGGGCAATCCTAACGTGATATACCTGGTTGCACTTTACGAAGATATACTTATCGGACATATATTTGCTATTCCCCACGTTGAAAACCTTTTAGAACACACTGCTAATATAGGGTATCTTGTTACCCCACGCTATCGACGCAAAGGCATCTGTTCAATGCTGATGGAGAAATTAATTTCTGAAGCAAAGCAAAAAACCGGCATTGAAATTTTATGTGCCGAGGTATGCGCAGATAACAAGCTAAGTCTGTCAGTTCTGAAAAAATTCGGCTTTACGGAAACAGGCCGCTTAAAAAAAGGATTGAAAAAAGAAAACGGAGAATATCTTGATATGATTTACTTTTCGCGACCGGTTAGTTTTGTTTAGGTCGCAGATACACCCATAGAGGAAACGACACTAACAAAGTAAATGCCCTTTTTCGTAGAGTCTATCCTGAGTGTAATCGCAGGACTCCCCTCCTCCGCCAAATGCTTTTCAGGGAATCATACCTATAGAACGATTACTGAGCTCTATGATACGCTTGGGACTGCCGGGCAAGCCTTCAATACCCTCATACCTCACCAGATAATGGGGCGGTTCAACACTATACCACATCTCAAGCTCAGGCAGGATCGTACCCAGAACACCATCCAGGCCGAATTCAAGTTTATGGCAATTGAAGGTTTTATCTTTAATTTTTACCAGTTCTTTTTTCTTGTACCTGACGCTCATAGAAAATTTTTTTTCGGTTGGGTCTCCGTAGTATCCTATTGTCAGTTTTAGGGGGTTATCAAACGGATAGCCCCGTAGCAGATACTTCAGGACTATAAAATGGGGCAGTTTGATTTCATCTGTTTTCAGGTTGGACTTTTCATCAAGCATCTTCAGTGTTGAGTTAATGGTCGCATCCTCAAATCTCTTGAGCATATCCACTGACAAAATGGTCATTGTGTCTTTATGTATCTGTATGGTTGCATCCAGTTCTGGTGATTGAGAATAAATCTCATAAAAATCATTTTGCCCTTCCCTTTTGACAGCAACACTCTCATTAATCAGGGTTATGCTGCCTTTTTTACGGCACTCGTAGGTTGTCTGCTCACCATCAGGTATCTGCGGGTCCCGAAAGCCAAACCCTGCCCATACAGTGGCAGTCAAGAAAGTTACTATTATAGCTGCAAACAGTTGTACTGATTTCGTAATAAGTTTCATTTAAGGCCCTCTGGATGATTGCTATATTTTGTATTATAGTATATATGAAATCTTATTAAACTACATTGGCATTGTCAACACATCCGGCTGAACGTCAATGCCTTCTTTCTTCAGTATACAACAGCTACATATCGGGGTAGTATATCATGAGGGTATCTTCTCAAGGCATGCAACAGCAAACCAAAAAAATCAGACTCGGAGTCAGTGCCTGTCTGCTGGGCCACAAGGTTCGCTTCGACGGGGGCCATAAGCATGATTTTTTTTTAACCAACACCCTGGGTAAATTTGTTGAATATGTAGCTGTGTGCCCGGAATCAGAATGCGGCCTGGGCATTCCGCGCGAACCGCTTCGTCTGGTTGGAGATACTGATGCCCCGCGTCTTATTACGGTACGTACCAAAAAAGATTATACCGACCGGATGGCTTCCTGGGCTCACAAACGTGTTCTCAATCTTGAGAAAGAGAATCTATGCGGTTTTGTTTTCAAAAGCAGGTCGCCGAGCAGCGGCATGCAGCGTGTTAAGGTCTATAATGATGAAGGTGTACCTTCACACACCGGCATTGGAATTTTTGCCCGGATTTTCATGGAACATTTTCCGCTTCTGCCGGTAGAAGATGAGGGCCGGTTGCATGATCCTGTTTTGAGAGAAAATTTCATCGAGCGCGTCTTTGTGTTCATGCGGTGGCGGGAGCTTCTTGCTCAGAAAAAGAGCTTAGGGATGCTGGTGGAGTTTCATACCCGACACAAACTGCTTATACTTTCTCACAGTCCAAAACATGCTCAAGCTATGGGAAAACTGGTGGCCGGCACCAAAAAAACTGATGCGGCACCTGCATACGACCAGTATCAAAGGCTGTTAATGGAAGCGCTGCGTTTGAAAACCACCGTGAAAAAACATACAAATGTTCTGCATCATATGATGGGCTATTTTAAAAAGCAGCTCTCAAAGGATGAAAAACAGGAACTACTGGAAGTGATCGATAACTTTTACCGCGAATACTTACCCGTGATTGTACCGATCACTCTTATCAATCATTACGTACGTAAATATGAACAACCCTATCTTTTGAAGCAATTTTACCTCAATCCGCACCCCTTAGAACTAAAACTGCGCAACCATGTGTAGAGAATTTCACTAACCTTACGGTGCAGATGTTTTTAAGGCCTCGTCCATCTTGCGGCCCAGTGCAAGCAGCTCATTATAAATATCCGCAAATTCCTCTTTGGTAACAACAACACCGCCCATACCTTCTGCAAATTCTCCAACAATATTATATTCATAATATTCCAGAACCAGCCGAATATTCGCTGCGGTCTTTTCATGATCCCCACCGCCGGAAACGGTCAACAGCAGTGCCGGTTGTCCCTTAAAGGGCCTTGTTCCGTGATTTTCTGCACCCTGCCATACCTCACCCTTACCGGTATAGCAGGTTGGAATTGAGCGGTCGATAAAGTTCTTAAGCGGGCCCGGCACATTGCCAAAATATGTTGGTGAGGCTATAATCAAAGCCTTAGCCTCAAACATCTTATCGAGTGCCATGGTCATGTCATCATCCTGCCAGCATTTTCCCGGTGTCGTATGCTTACATTTGCGACAGCCGGTACAATGACCTATATTCATAAAGGCCGGCCAGAGTATTTCATGTTTCCTGCCTGTTCCATCCAAAACTGCCTGCAAAACACTGCTGGTTGTTTTATTCCTGCGGGGACTTCCACACAGTGCTAAAATATCCATACTGTGCCTCCTTCGCTATCGATATTATATGTCCTCAAAATCTTAGGAAAAATCCGATCCAAAATCCATCAGCCTTTCCCTGATTTTTGTCTTGAATGTAGGCAGAGAAATCTTTAGGGTCAGTTTCACACTGTTTCTAAACGATTTGAGCATCAGATAGAAAAATGATAGCGGTTCAATAATAATCGAACAAAATCCGTAGATACTATTGAACAGTATACGCGCACCGAGCCTTTTCCGATGAGCAATAAAATAGTCCACCATCTTTTCAGAAATCAATGGTGATATTCTAACCATTTTATTAAGAAAGGTGCGTCTGTAGCCAAAGTAGTTTTGAATATCAGGGTCTTCCGCGCCGCCAAATTTCTCCTTATGCATGTTATATATTTCGGTACCCTTATAAAAAGTCAACGAAAACAGCTGCAGTTGAAAAGGCTTGGGTACTTTTTTAAGAACATTGATCGATTGAATAACGTCTTCATCCGTCTCAAAGGGATTATCTAAAATCACATCGTAGTAGCCGCTTATTTTATATTTATGGCACAACCGGGTTGCCTGCAAAAATTTTTCATTGCTGGCATGCCGGTGAAATATTTCCCTGTTGATCCTTTCACTACCGGACTGTAGTCCCATGGTAACCCAGGCAAGACCGGCATCCCTTAAAATATTAATTTTTTCGTCGGTCAAATGCAACGGGGTTGATCGTACAATAAAAGGAAGGCCAATCCATTTCTTATAATCTCGTACAAATTCTTCGTGCCATTCCTGCGCGTGGGCTAAAAAACAGTCATCGTGGATATTCATCAGGATCAGATCCGGAAATTGTGCCAACACTTCCCGCATCTCTTTAATAAAATTCTGGGGAGAACGCTTTCTCAATTTTTTTGTATTATACAGCTTTGAAAGAAAAGAGTTACAGCAGTATGAACATGAAAACGGACAGCCCCTGGAACTTATTATATTGAACGCCTTACCATCATAGCGGGTATACTGCCTGAAAAGACTTACACTCATGGGCACGATTTTATTTTTATGAAACACATAGGCATTTTTAGGCAAATGCCCGGGAAAAGGCAGGCTGTCAAGGTCGTCTATATACGGACGCAAAGGATTTCTTTGAACAGTTCCTTTTTGCTTATAGGCCAAATTTTGAATATGGGTAAAACTGCTTCCCTCAGCAATAGTATCTGCAATTTCTAAAATGGTATATTCTGATTCACCGATACTGACATAATCTGCATACTGCAGGCACTCTTCGGGATTTATAGTTGCATGGATACCGCCTGCAATGAAAGGGATATCCGGAAAAGCCTTTTTGATACCTTCGCCAATAAACTGTGCAAACGGTGCTTCATAGCTCATATAGCCGCAGCCAATAAAATTAGGCCGTTCAGCACCACCTATAAAATCTATTAAAGCCTTTTTTGACTGCGCCGTGTGACGGGGTATGAATATGATGGTTGAATGGTGCCCTTTACTCAACAAAAAAGAGTGAATATATTTGACACCAAAGTTTTCTGTCGTTGGCAGTAAGGATAGCAGTACAGCTTTCATAGTTTTGGAGACGTCCCGGGTTTATGCACTTCTTCACCCACATGGTTTTTATTGCCACTGAAAAAACGCTTGCAAAAGTAGCCGATTTTTTTTGCTGTAAAGGCTCTGTATCTTCTCACAAAACGATCAGCATCAACGTCATATTGCTTGTTCCTGTCCAGTAACCGCGCAAAGCTGTGGGCCAGCATACCTAAATTGGGCAGAATTTTATATAGCTTTATTTTTATGAGAAACCGGTTGAGCCGTTTAGGAAGTACCAGTAGAAAAACGAGAAAGCTCTGAATCCGGGCAAAACCTTTTTCGTTAAGGGTGCCGCCCTGGATAAACGAGCGGGCCTGCATACCGATATTAATCTGCTCTACATCCTCAGGTGTAAGCATGTTATGCTCCAGCGCAATGTCGATAATTTTGGTACGCGGATAATATCTGAGAAAATAAACACTGAGTCGATTAGGCCGCGTTTCGTTATAAAAGGAAAGCATATTTACTACGTCCTGTTCATCCTGCGTGGGCAATCCCAGCATGTTTTCACAGATGGCCATGATACCGCGCCTGCGTAGAAGCGTTATGGCATTCTTTACGCGTTCATTTGTTTCCCTTCTGTTCAGAATAGTACGCTTGAGTTCTTCATTAAGAGATTGCACCCCCATTATGGCCTGCCAGCAATTGCTGTGCTGAAGCAAATCAGCCACTTCATCATCAATAAAATTAACATGGATACAGCAGGTATAAGGAACATTTATATGCTTACGGTATCCTTCCATAAAATCATTGAGCCACATGCGGTCACTGATAAATATTTCATCCCAGAAATGAATCGCCTTGTAATTATATTTCTTTTTAGCCTCAATAAGCTCTGCAAGAACATTCTGAGGGCTCCTTCTGCGAAAAAACCTGCCCTTGCCTTTATATATTTTATCTTTATACAATGAATTATTACAAAACGTGCATTTATTAACACATCCCCTGCTGGAAAGTGAAATATAGCTGTCACGAATATGGGGTAGCTTTTCATAAAAAATTTCCTTATCGGGGAAAGGCAGTACGTCAAGATTTTCAATTAACGGCCGCACATCATTTTGAATTATTTCTTTGCCGGCTTTGGCCCATACATTCGGTATTGTACGGCAGATGCTGCTGTTTGCTATATGATCTGCAAGATCAACAATTGCATCTTCACCTTCGCCTATAAGAACATAGTCGGCTTCTGAATATTGCAGGACATACTCAGGCACTGAGGTGGGATGCACACCTCCGAAAACGATGGGAACATCGAACACCCCTTTTATTTCTGCAGCCAACCGGGCAGCCCACGGAAAATTATCCGAAACAACTGAAAAAGCAATAAGGTCCGGATTGTAGGAGCGCAGCTCCTCAATAATCATATCTGAGTAGTCAAAAATACGGCTCAAATATTTATTAAAAAGAAACGTGTCGTTAAACAGCTGGGGGTCAAAACACAGGTGGCATGTGTGACCAGCCTTTTTTAATGCCGCAGAAAGATATTCAATCGCAAGGGTCTCACATGCTGAGGAGATAAAGACAACATTCATATTCTTTCATTTCTGTAGTAGTTGTTACGTAAAATTACTTAGTTTTTACTCGGGCCGTCCAGCTTCTATTTACATCGGAAACCGGATTTTTCCACATTAACTATTATTTGTATGAAGTAATCGTTCTGCATGATCCCACTAACCAAGAAAGGAAAATTTGGAAGAAACCTTTCTTTGAGGCAGGGTAGTAATATATATAAGTATATACGTTGTTTATTTTATACTATTTTATTAAATTGTCAAACTTTCCAAAGGGAATACATACGATTTATTAACAGCCATATAACAGTAGCTTTACGGAGTTCACGTTTTTATCTTTTTTTAGAAATACAATTTTGTTATTATATAATAATGAGACTGTGCCGAAAGGTATAATGTTTTGTTCACATTAAGGAGACTCGCTGATCATGGAAACTACTACTAAGTCGTTACTGAAAAAGTGGTTTTTAAGCAGCAAACGAAACCGATTTGGCGGTCAGACCAAAACGGTTTTGGCTTTTTTGACCCCAAAAGAGCCACTTA
>JANQFE010000027.1 GCA_028278025.1 Thermodesulfobacteriota bacterium
CACGCTGTTGGCTTTCCCCTACACTCAGTGAAATCAGCTCATTTACGGCAGCAGCATTCGCCGGTGAAAAACCGCCCCCCATTACCGGAAATACTGCGAGCGCTATGCACAGTGCCACTGCGCTAACCTTTTTTTTCTTCATTCGTCGTCTCCTTATTATATTTATTGTTTATTACTATTTAATGTCATTATATACTTATTATGAATTATTATCTTGAAGCATTCCCCCTTCCCCTGCAATTTTTATTTTGCTGCCATTAATAATTTTTTTTATTCTATCGGTCAAAAGAATAAAAAATTAATTTTTATTCTTTTATTCTCTTTTTTACAATCTAAAAAATTGTATCTTTTACCACTATCTCGGCAGACTGTAAACCATTTTTTTTAAAATACTAATAATAACTTTACACCTTATCTTTTTTTGTGTATCAAGGATACTTAATTTCTTAATAATTCTAAAAGATTCTCACATAGAGCAAAGGATTGAGATCGGATAAGCTATGAAAAAAAATCATGTATATGTAGTATGGACGCTATTATTGAGTGTACTGCTCGGCGCTAACAACCTTAATGCCCGAGAAGTCACTATAGCTGTTTTTGATTTTGAAATGCATTCCCAGGAGGACTTAACCTATGTTCTGTCAGGATTATCGGCGCTCCTGCCGTCCAGAATAACCATACCGGGCAAGATAGCCGTATTGGATCAACACGTTGTCAACAAAAAACTGACTAAAAAACATCCGTCTTTGTCGGAGAAAATCGCACTTGCAAGGAAACTGCAGGCTGATTTTTTTCTCACAGGCAGTATTACGAAAATCGGCAACACGGTTAGTATTGATGCACTCCTTGTAGATGTGCTTGACCAGGAACAACCCAGCCCCATTTTTATTCAAAGCGCCGGACTCGACAGCCTCATTCCTGACATCACCCGGCTTACAGACAAAGTAACAGAACTCATTCTGCAGGGCCCGCCTATTCCGGACCATGTTCCGGATCCGACCCCGCCACGGACGACAGCAGCCCCTGAAAAAGCACCCCCGGAACCAGTGTCTGCACAGGCACCTGATGAAACCGTGGACAGCAAACAGATGCAAGCACCTCCTACCGTGAAGGAAGAGACTTTAGAGGAGTCTGAAGAAAAAAGACCAGCAGCATATCAGCCTTCAAAATCCCGCCCGACTGCCTTTAAAGCTCGCCAACCGCTTTTTCAAACAGATCCTTACCTTACTCATGCTATAAAGGACCAGCCTTTACATGTTATGGCTGTCGGGGATACTAATGGCGATGGGGGCAAAGAGCTGCTCATTGCAGGAAAGGACAAAATTTCTGTCTTTACCATAAACGGCACTACCGTAGATCTCTACCAGGAAATCAAAGCCGAGCTTGATGAAAATATAGTTTATATTGATACCGCCGACATTAATGCAAATGGTATAGATGAAATTTATGTCAGCAGCTATGAGGGACATTATGCAAATTCATTTGCCGTTGAATACACAGATAACACTACCTATACAAGAACTGCTGATGCACAGCGATGGTTCTTTAGGGTATATCAAGACTCTCACAAGGATAAAATACTCCTCGGCCAGCAGGCAGACGGCACCAACCCTTTTCGCGGGACTATCTACAGATTTGAGTGGAAAAAAGGAGCGCTTGTATCAAGGGAGGAGTTTATTTTACCGGGCAGCAGCGGTATTTACAGCTTTACTGAAGCTGACATTGATGAAGACGGCAGCCGGGAGTATCTTTCGTTTAACAAAGGTCTTTTCAGCTCCAAATACCAGCTGAGTCTTTTTTCATATACCGGCAGGATTAAATGGAAAGATCTGGAAAAACTGGGAGGTTCACCTAACTCATTTACTAAACTGCTGCACGGTGATGACGTAGAACAGGAAGAGCCGCTACCACTGAGGGTTATCTGTGACGATTTTGACAGTGATAAAAGACTTGATGTTGTTACAGCCAGAAACTCAAAAAAGGGTAAGGGTATTCTGTCTAAATTAATAGATTATAATCAGGGTGAAGTTCTTGTGTTGCACTGGGATGGTGCTGACCTTGTTCCCAACTGGACAAGTGGACAGCTGCAAGATTATGTAACCGACTATCTTCTTGCAGATTTTGACAATGACGCTCAAAAGGAACTGGTCATTTTGTCGGTTGCTGCGGAAGGCCTGTTTGGAAAAGCAAAAAACACGTTAACATTTTTCAAGCAAAACGAAGATTATAACCCGTAACAGAGCATTTTTTGCCGTTTTACAGTTCCTCACAAGATTACACTTTGCATATACATTAAGTAGAATAAGCGATTATCAGAATCCTTGCTTAGCTAAATCTTCAAACAGGCTCCTCTGGTCTTCCTTTATTTCTTTAGGAATAGTAACAATTATTTTCACAAATTCGTCACCTTTCCCGGCTTTTCCAAAACGCGGAATCCCATAGCCCTTAAGACGTAGTTTTGTATCACTCTGAGTGCCGGGCGGAATTTTGACTTTTTTGGTACCATTCAATGTCGGCACATCGAGAGAGATTCCCAAAACAGCATCACTTATTTTTATCTTTTTTGTTACGATAATATCATCACCATCCCTGGTAAATTCCTGATGGTCTTTAACCCGAATAGTAAGATACAAGTCCCCGGGTTTCATGCCTGCACCGCTTGTTCCGCCTTTGCCTGACAGCCTCAGTTTTTGGCCGGTGTTGATGCCCGGCGGTATTTTAACCTTAACCTGCTTTTTTTTACCACCGTACATATATTCTATTGTTTTTTCAGTCCCTGTGACTGCTTCCATAAAATCAATAGTAAGATCAATACTGAGATCCTGCCCCCGGGGTGTATAATTCTGCTGGGGGTTGAACCCTCCCCCACCAAAAAGATCCTCCATAGTAAAACCGGTTCTGCTTCTCCCTGCACCTCGACCGGCAGAGCCCCCAAACCCTGCTGCTCTTCGGCCCCCCCCAAAAATGTGACTAAACGCATCACCGGAACCGAAACCCATCTCTTTAAAAATATCTTCTACGTTAAAACCGCGAAAGATATCTTCCTGGGTATACCGCTGGTGAAAACCTGTTGACCCGAATTGGTCATACTGGGAGCGCTTTTTTTTATCACTTAGAACGGCATACGCTTCACTTATATCCTTAAAGCGTTCCTCTGCTTTTTTGTCGTCGGGATTTTTGTCAGGATGATACTGAAAAGCCAGTTTTTTATAGGCCTTTTTTATTGCTTCATCTGAAGCATTTTTTGTAATACCAAGGATCTGGTAATAATCCTTTGCAGCCATAAGAACTCCTTACCGGTACGATTCTTTGATTAACGTGTTGAGATATTCCTGAGGCTCATCAATGGCGTCCCGGGTGAAATTGAAGGATCCCGTTCCGCACCTGTCTCTGATAAGTTTAAGCCCATGCTCATAATTTTTGAATAGATCTTTGAGCAGCACATCTGTAAACAAATCGTTAAGTAAAACCTTCTCAATTATTCTGTTACGGGCTGCTTCATCAAAGTGAATTTTAATATTATAAAGATTTTTGAATCCCTTTTCAAATACATCAATCTCCTCCATTATCCTGGCAGCTTCCCCGAGAACCCTGCGATAATCATAGAACTTCTCAACGGTTAACTCTATAATAATGTTAATATATTGATCACTCAACAAAAATCTTATATTTTCATCCAGTGACTGCTGTAGTGTTAACAGCTTCTTATGTAATTCTGATTTTTCCTGAGTTGCCAGATCATTATGCCGCATATACAACCTGCGCATGTCGTCCAGTTTAATAAGCCGGTCAAACTCTTTGAGCGGATCTTTAACCATTTCTTTGGTAACAACTAATTTTTTAACTTCAGTTGAGGGCAGTTCTTTTTCAAACTTCAGCAGTACTTTCTCTACGGCACTTATGAGACCGCGGGCACCTGTTTTTTCATCAACAGCCATTTCAGCTATGGCCCTGAGGGCACCATCTTCAAACCTGATATCTATACCATAGGCCATAAAATCTTTTCTCTTACTGTTAACCACGGAGCTGTTTGGACTCTTTAAAATTGTATAAAGGTCATCTACACTTAAAGGTTCAAAAACCGCAATGACAGGCAATCTTCCAATAAACTCTGATTCAAAACCGTAATTAACAAGATCTTCGGCCTTAACCCTCCGCAGACAAGAGTCTTTTTCTTCTTTCGACCTGATGTGTGCTCCAAACCCAATCCCCTGTTTGTGCAGGCGTTCTTCTACAATCTCTTCAAGACCGTTAAATGCTCCACTCATGATAAAAAGAATGTTCTTTGTGTTGACAACCTGCTTTTCACGTTTGCCGGTTTTGCGATACTGTTCCAGGGCTTCCATTTGCGAAACAACATCATGTGGAACTTTAAGGTCTACATCCGTCTCTTCCATTGGTTTCAGAAGTGCTCGCTGCACCCCGGTGCGGGATACATCAAGTCCATATATATTGTTACTACCTGAAATTTTGTCTATTTCATCAATATAAACGATTCCGTACTGGGCCTTCTCTATGTTGCCGCCTGCTTCTCTGGTCAGGTCTCTCACAAGATCCTCTACATCACCCCCGACATACCCGGTTTCGCTAAATTTGGTAGCATCACCTTTTACAAAAGGCACCCCTATTTTCTGTGCAATAAGTTTTATCAAAAATGTTTTTCCAACCCCTGTTGGCCCTATCATAAGGATATTATTTTTTATATCTCCGATACTTGTCAATTTGCCCTGGTTTTTTATTCTGTTGAAGTGCGTACAAATCTTGGTTGCCAGGATCTCTTTGGCCCTGTCTTGTTTGACGACATATTCATCAAGATAAGCCTCAAGTTCCTTGGGCTTCATTGTGAAATTGATGTGCTGTTCCGTCTTGTCCTTCTTTTTGGCCCGTGCTTCTGTTTTTAATGCTGCTTTATCCGGAAAAAGAAAAGGCACACTAAGACGCACTCGATTACCATATTTTTTTGACAGATAATCATTGAGCTCTTTTTCAAGTTCTCCAGGATGCGGCATTTTGTCTTTATTCATGTTGCACTCCGGTCCGCCAGCAATTTTTATTTATTAAGCAAAATAATGTAGTTACTGTAACAAACACTGTACACGTCCTGTTTATACAATACTATTTTGTATATAGTTTTCCGCTTAGAAAATAAGCATTGATAGGGATATTGTCAACTTCCCACATTTTATTTTGCCAGTTCAGCGGTGAGGATCTTTGGTCTTGGGCCGCAAGGGCGCTGCAAGCAATTGCCTATACTGGTAAAGACGGTCGTTCAAGCGAGCACATAGCCCGAAGCAAAACTAAAGACCCTCGCTAAATCATACCCACAAATTCAAATGTGACGCTGTACTATGGCCATATAGCAAAAATCAGTTTTTTAATGACGCAAATAATTTTGCCTCTCGCACGGTCTCTATTAGCTTGCTTTTAACGTTAATTTCTGGTACTAAATTTAACTTGTTTACTGTATGCAATGTTATAAGACTATACGGGAGTACTATGGCAAGATCAAAAAGAAAGAGTATAAGAAAAAAACATATGCGCGCGATAAAAGTAAAAAAGAAAAAAAAGCTTCAAAAAAGCACTGCTAAAGCTGAAGAATAAAACGATTCAATCTATATTTTTATAATTATTTTTACCTGAAAGCGTAATCCTACTCACCTTTCTGCTCACATAAGCCGGTTGCTTTTATCTGGGCAAGTTCCCTAAATAAAGAAACCTGTTGTTGTGCAGCAAATTCCTGATATGAGGCGCAGGCTTTTTCTTGTTCACCTGCAGTTTCAAAACATCGTGCAAGGTTTAAGCTGGCCATCGGATTTGTCATGTTTCCTTCCGTGTTGTTTTGCTTTGCAAACCATTCAATCGCCGTGGTATATTCTTTTTTCGCCTCATAGGCATATCCCAACCCCTCGTATGCAAAAGTTTTTAGATAATTCAGGGTGTTGTCGGCCTTGTTTAAAAAATTCGTATAAAATGTAATTGCTTCATCATATTTCTTGAGATTATAACTGCAATTTCCAGCGTAAAACAGTGCTGCGGTTCCTGTCTGCGTACCGGGATAGTTTTGATGAACGTTCTTGAAACCTTCCAGTGCCTGACTGTAGCGTATTTCCTTGTCAACCGTATCTTTTGATTCTTGTGCCATCATGCGCATGGTACTAAAAAACATTTTCGATGATTCTCTTTCAGCTTGTGCCTGCTGCACTTTCCAAAAAATAGTGCCTGCTGCAACAACACAAACTATGAGTCCTATTGCTGTTATCTGTCTGAAATTCTCTTCAACATAAGCCTGGATTCTCTCCCACTGTGAAAACACTATATCAGTTTGCAATAAATCCTTTTTGCTCGCGGGGATTTTTGGTGTCATACTCGTTTCCCTTCCGTAATCAGGTCAATAGTTATATATGTTATTTTCATACTCATAGCATCTTATTGATCAACAGTCAAACACGGCAAAATGGCGTTCAGCCTTTTAGTCCCGATACCTTTCACAGCCGTCAGTTCTTGTAAATCCTTAATACCGTTATGTGCCTTTCTGTAAGCAATAATATTTTCAGCTGTTTTAATACCGATCCCCGGTATCATGGAAAGATCTGAAACTGAAGACAGATTTACAGGCATGGGGAGGAAAAAGTTTAAGCGGTCTGCAGCACCCATCATGGTAACGTGAATGCCCTTGTTAAAAACAACCCTGGAACCGGCTGGAACCATTGTAGTTCTATCCCTTGCTGCTGGCATACTGCCATCATCGCCGACAGCACCGCCTGCCTTCAATAAAGCTTCTATGGTCTGAGCCTTTGAAAAAGAATAAAATCCTTTGCCGGGTATATTTCCCGATAGTTCATATACATAGGCTGACCTGGCAACCGGCCCGGGAGCGCAAGCACTGCGACTTGCTGTTTTTTTTATCAAAATAGATAACACGAGCACGAGCAGCATGCCGAGTATGACAATAAGCTGTCTCAAAGTGTAGAGAGGCATTTACCCTGGAGCTCCTTGTTGTTCATCTTTTAAAAGCTTATATGTAATACTATCGGCCAGTGCTTGCCAGCTGGCCTCAATGATATTTTCTGAAACACCAACGGTTCCCCACTTTTCTCTCTTATCGCCCGATTCTACCAGAACTCTCACCCGTGATCCTGTGCCCTTACCGATTGAAAATACACGCACCTTATAATCAATAAGTGCGACGTGCTTGAGGCCGGGATAGAATTTTTCAAGAGCCTTTCTGAGTGCATTATCTAAAGCGTTCACCGGGCCATTACCTATTGCGGCTGTATGTTCAATTCTGCCACCGACCCTAACCATAATCGTTGCTTCGGATAATGATTCTTCCTCCTGTTTCTTTTCTACGATTACACGAAACCCCGCAAGGTCAAAATAGCGCTTTTTCATTCCCAGAGCCTGTCTCATCCGCAACTCAAATGAGGCTTCGGCACCTTCGAACTGGAATCCTTGCCGTTCCAGTTCCTTCAGGTCAAACAGAATCTCTTGGACCAGTGGGTCGTGGCTTGCGACGTCCAGACCGAATTCCTTGGCTTTTTGGAGTATATTGGCTTTGCCTGCCTGATCAGAAACAAGAATTCGCTGCGTGCCGCCTACAAGTTCAGGGGTTATGTGTTCATAGGTCTCGGGTCTTTTTTTAACTGCACTAACATGCACACCTGCTTTATGGGCAAAGGCACTGCTGCCTACAAAAGGTTGATGTTTACTGGGTGCAAGGTTAGCGAGTTCGTTGACAAACCGAGAAACTTCTGAAAGTTTACGGAGCTGTTCATCGGACACACAGCCAACACCCATCTTAATCTGCAAATTGGGAATAACCGAGCACAGGTTGGCATTGCCGCAGCGCTCCCCATAGCCGTTTATGGCACCCTGCACCTGGATGCATCCCTGCTGTACCGCCGTCAGTGTATTTGCCACCGCCACATCACTGTCATTGTGGGCATGAATGCCCAAAGGGGCCTGTATCTGTTCTTTTACAGATGCAATAATCTGTGTAACCTCAAAGGGTAATGTGCCGCCATTGGTATCACACAAGATAACACCGTCTGCACCACCGGTTATGGCATGCTGCAGAACCTTTATAGTATAGTCCGGATTTACTTTATATCCGTCGAAAAAATGCTCTGCGTCAAAAAAAACGTTTGGAATATGTTGTTTTAAATACCGAATGGACTCTTCAATGAGTTTAAGATTCTGATCAAGGCCGATTTTTAAAACCTCATGGACATGGGTATCCCATGCTTTACCGAAAATTGTTACTGCCTGTGTCTGTGCCTCAATTAAATCATTGAGATTTTTATCATCTGCAACAGGCACACCGGGCCTGGCTGTACTGCCAAAAGCAACCACGGTCGAATTTTTCAAGCTATATAAACGTATCTCCTTAAAATACTGCATATCCTTTGGATTAGAGGTGGGCCATCCGCCTTCAATAAAGTGCACCCCAAGGTTATCAAGCTGCACGGTAATGCGGAGTTTATCCTCAAGTGAAAAGGAAATCTCTTCAGCTTGATTACCTTCTCGCAGGGTTGTATCATAAAGAAAAATAGTATTCATAATTTAATCCTTTTCAATTTCAGCATAAAATTTTTTTAATATTTCCATGTGATACTCACCCGTAGCTTTACAGGTAAAACGCCGCCAGTCCTCCTGTACAGAGTCAATAGTAATAAGCAAATACTCTTTTGGGAGAGCATCATGAATTCTGTCAGCCCATTCGATAACCAGGACGCCATCACCTCCAATGTACTCTTCAAACCCGATTGTATCAAGTTCGGCAGCATCGGAAAGCCTGTAGGCATCACAGTGGTAAAGAGGAATCCTGCCGCTATATTCCTGAAGGATGGTAAAGGTAGGGCTTGTGACTTCATTCTCCGGACATCGGTTCATGCCATACGCAATTCCTTTGATAAGACATGTTTTGCCTGATCCCAGATCGCCTATGAGCCCAATAACACATCCTGCCTGCAGCACTTCCCCCAATGCCTTTCCATAGCTGAGTGTATCCTGATGGCTGTGGGAAGTAAATGTTATCTCCATGGTGTGTAAGTATGCAGGAACAAGACATCAGAAACAAGCATAGGGTTATGCTACCCTCGTGACTGAGTGCTGTCTGCTGAATCCCCTTAAAATTTTTTTTGTTACTCTATAAAAGATGAAAGTGCTGCCGGAATTCTGTTGATAAGATCAGTGGCCATAATGCCGATTGGTGCTCCTTCTCCGGCAAGCGTATCTCCAACAGATCCATGGATAAAAACACCAAGTTGCGATGCCCTGAGCGGCGTAAGGCCCTGAGCGGTCAAACCGGCGATAATACCGGTCAGCACATCTCCCATACCGGCACTTGCCAGGCCCGGATTGCCCGTTGGATTGATGTATATCCGTCCATTAGGCTCGGCGATAATTGTGCGGGCACCCTTTAGCACTACAACGGCACCATAGTCTCTGGAAAAATCCCTGGCACATGAGATCCTGTCACTCTGTATGCTTTGGACTGTTGTCCCCATAAGTCGTGCCATCTCCCCTGGATGAGGCGTTATAATTACCGGTGCTTGGGCCTGTTGTAGGGCAGTTGGTTTTTTTGCAAGGACATTTAGTCCGTCCGCATCAATAACGATAGGGATAGGTGAAGATTCTATAACGCGGTAAACGAGCTGGGCCGTCGTATCCTGGTCTGAAAGGCCGGGGCCTAGAGCAACCACAGTTTTACCTGCGAGCAAATCTCTTATGCTAGACCATTCATCAGAATCCAGAACCCCCTTGCCCTTGTCGGCAATGGGCTCAGTCATCACCTCGGTGACTTTTGCTTCCAGGATTGGGTTGAGACTCTCCGGGACGCCCAGTGTAACCAGACCTGCGCCTGTCCTCATCGCCGCCTGACCGGCCATTGCAGCAGCACCGGTCTTGCCTGGTGATCCTGCCAGAATACAAACATGGCCATAGGTACCCTTGTGTGCCTCGGGATCCCGACGAGGGATACTGCCTGTAAAATAATTTTCATCCAAAAGATATTCTGTGATTCCGGCCTGATTAATGAGTCGGTTGGGAATACCGATATCAACAATTTCAAGGGTGCCCGTATGTGCAAGGCCCGGAAAAACAACATGTCCTCTTTTGGGTAAACCGAACGTGCAGGTAAGCTGGGCGTGAATGGCTGCCCCCAGTATTCTGCCGGTGGTAGCATCAACACCCGAGGGAATATCTACGGAAACCACCGGCACTGATGTTGCTTCATTGACATCTTTTATAACGCTTCTGTATAAGCCTCTAACCTCTGATGAGAGTCCGGTTCCCAGCAATGCATCAATGACTAATCCAGCATGTTTGACATCGGTAAGGGCGTGCTGCCATTGTTTTTCATCTGTTATTTCCTGAATTAATGCGCCCATGTTCTGAAAAACGATCATGTTTATTTTTGCATCACCACCAACCTTATCAATGGGTGCAAGCAAAAAGGTCTTAACATTACAGCCGGCATTATAGAGATAGCGTGCTATTACAAATCCATCTCCGCCATTATTGCCCCTCCCACACAGAACCACTATTCTTTTAGCGAGCACATCGGGAAAATACCGCTGTATCTGTTCAACGGTTCCTCTGCCGGCATTTTCCATGAGCACAATACCGGGAATTCCGATATCATTAATTGTCTGCTGATCAAGCGCTTTCATCTGCTGTGCGGTAACTATATTCATCTATTGCCCCGGAAAATTGTTACTGGTTGCTCGTTGCTGGTTGCCTGTTTCTCTTTTTGCTCATTACTCATCACTCATTGCTCATCACTGAAGTATCTCCAGCATCTCCCGTACGGCCCGTTCAATACCAACCAGCACGGCCCGGGCTATTATGCTGTGTCCTATACTGTATTCCTCTATCTCGCTAATCAGCACAAGGCGTTGAGTATTTCTGTAATTAAGTCCATGCCCTACATTGACCCGCAGCCCCAGAGAGGCTGCCTGGGAAATGCCAGCGAGGATTTTTTTGAACTCAGTGTCTTCTTCTTTTTGGGTCCTGGCATCAGCATAGTGACCGGTGTGTATCTCAATAAAGTCGGCGCCGACATCTTTTGATGCCTGGATTTGGTCTTTGTCGGCATCCACAAAAAGACTGACCATGATTCCTGCTTCTGTAAGGGTGCGCACTGTGTTTTCAATATGTTTGTGCTGACCGACAACATCAAGCCCCCCCTCGGTTGTGAGTTCCTCTCGTTTTTCAGGAACCAGGCATGACATGTCGGGTTTAATACGTCGGGCAATTTCTACCATTTCGACAACTGCAGCCATTTCAAGATTCAGCTTCGTCGTGACGGTCCGTCGCAGTATGTCAACATCCCTATCCTGTATATGCCGTCTGTCTTCACGCAGGTGTACTATAATACCATGACAGCCGGCCAGCTCAGCAAGAGCAGCGGCTGTAACCGGATCGGGCTCCTGTATTAAGCGTGCCTGCCGTACAGTGGCAACATGGTCAACATTCACAGAAAGTCTAGCCATACATTCACCTCAGTATTTCTTGTTATAATGTATTATGCAAATATGACCTACCATATATCTAATTTCAAGCACAAAATCAAAAATCAGGGCCCGCCGCTAGAACTGGTGGATGTAGTTAAGAACTGAAAAAATCGTGTGTCCTGTTTTACAATCAGGTGCTCTTTATTGCATCAACAACCTGGGCAACCATTTTCATGACCTTGACATTATGAACCCGTATAAAATGAGCTCCATTATACAGTGCGATCGCCACAGCAGCTGCGGTTCCCTCTTCCCGTTCTGCAACACCTTTCCCAAGCAGTCTGCCTATAAACGCCTTGCGTGAAGGGCCAACAAGCACCGGCCTCCCCAGGCTGCTAAAAGCCTCTAAATGCTTTAATATTGCAAAATTATCCGTTTCAACAGATTTTCCAAAGCCAATGCCGGGATCAATAATGATTTTATCCTGGTGAATGCCACAAGCAATAGCATAATTGATGCGTTCACGCAAAAACTCGCATATATCCTCTATCAGGCAGTCATACCGGATATGTTTCTGCATTGTCAGGGGAGTCCCCCGCATATGCATGAGCACAACCGGCACCTTATAATCAGAAACAACTGTTACCATATTACGGTCAAACCGCAAAGAACTAATATCATTTACTACCTCCGCGCCAGCTTTAAGTGCTCTTTGGGCTACATCAGCTTTGGTGGTATCTATTGATATGGGAATATCAACCTTATCAGCAAGCTCCTCTATCACCGGTATAACTCTTTTCAGTTCTTCATCCAGAGAAACAGGTTCTGCCCCCGGTCTGGTAGATTCCCCGCCTATGTCCAGGATATCGGCTCCCTGCCGGGCAAGCTCGATGCCGCGTTCTACAGCCTTGTCACGATCAAAAAAACTATTTCCATCAGAAAAAGAATCGGGGGTCACATTTATAACGCCCATAATATATGAGCGTTCTTGAAAGTTAAAAATTCTTTTACGACAAACAAGCGGAGGAGGATAATTATTTTTTGCATCACTCATAGTTATGGAACTCTTTCACGTGCTGCATACCAAAATACTGTTGATAAATATATTATTTACGGGTTTGGAAATGTGGATGTTAATATTCGGCAAATAGTCCACTATAAGCCAAATTGTTCTTTGGTGGGGGTCAATTGTCTGCAATCGGTGCTTCAGGCACCTGATCATTATTTTCCTGGGCCCTCATATCCGTCCCATTCACAATCGAATCAATCTCATCCTTATCAAGGGATTCCCGTTCCAGCAAATTTTCTGCCAGTCGCTTAAGTGTATCAATATTATCCGAAAGCAGTTTTGTTACACGGTCATGATTCTCGCTTACAATCCTTTTCACTTCCTCGTCTATCATAACTGCAGTTGATTCGCTGAAGTCGCGATGCTGGGCAATCTCTCTACCAAGAAAAATTTGCTCCTCTTTTTTTCCATATGTGAGCGGGCCAAGCTTTTCGCTCATCCCCCATTCACAGACCATCTTGCGCGCCATATCTGTTGCACGCTCCAAATCATTGCCGGCCCCGGTCGTCACATCATTAAAAATCAACTCTTCTGCAACTCTGCCCCCCAGTAAAATAGCTATGTTATTTATGAGATATCCTTTGGGGTAGGTGTGCTTTTCATCCATGGGCAGCTGCTGCGTTAAACCCAGGGCCATTCCTCGTGGTATAATGGTTACTTTGTGAATGGGATCAGTGCCCGGCAGCAGTTTTGCAACCAGCGTATGTCCGGCCTCATGATAGGCCGTAAGCTTTTTCTCCTTCTGGCTTATGATCATGCTCTTGCGCTCTGCTCCCATTAATACTTTGTCTTTAGCCTGCTCAAAATTGTGCATGTGTATTTTTTCTTTATCCTCGCGAGCAGCCAGCAGGGCAGCCTCATTGACCAGGTTGGCTATATCTGCGCCGCAGAACCCGGGGGTGCCCCGTGCAATGACTTGCAAATCGACATCCTCTGCCAGCGGGCTTTCCTTAGTATGTACTTTCAGGATACCTTCACGGCCCCTTATGTCCGGTGGCGGGACAACAATCCGTCGATCAAATCTGCCGGGCCGAAGCAGTGCCGGATCCAAAACATCGGGTCTGTTTGTTGCAGCAACTAATATAACACCCTCATTTGACTCAAAGCCATCCATTTCCACCAGAAGCTGATTCAAGGTTTGTTCCCGCTCATCATGTCCGCCTCCCAAACCGGCACCTCTGTGCCTGCCGACCGCATCTATTTCGTCAATAAAAATAATACATGGTGCATTTTTCTTTCCCTGCATAAAAAGATCGCGCACCCGGGCAGCACCCACACCGACGAACATTTCCACGAAATCCGATCCGCTGATGCTGAAAAAAGGCACGCCGGCCTCTCCGGCAATCGCACGGGCAAGCAGAGTTTTGCCGGTGCCCGGAGCACCAACCAGTATTGCGCCCTTGGGTATCTTACCGCCAAGTTTGGTAAATTTTTTAGGGTCTTTAAGGAAAGCAATAATTTCTTCAACCTCATGTTTAGCTTCGTCAATTCCTGCGACATCTTCAAAGGTAACCCGCTGCTGGCTTTCACTTAACAGACGGGCTTTGCTTTTGCCGAAGGATAACGCCTTGCCGCCACCCCCCTGAACCTGCCGCATAAAAAATATCCACACGGCGATGAGCAAAAGCATGGGAAACCAGGATATAAAAACCTGCATCCACCATGATGACTGTTCATCGGGCCTGACTTCAACCGTGACCCCCTTGGCAATCATCTCGCGTACGAGATCAGAGTCATTAATAGAGTATGTCTTGAATTCACTGCCGTTTGTGAACTTGCCATAGATATTGTTACCCTGGATAGCCGCCTCCTGGACCTCACCACGATCTATAGCACGTGTAAATTCACTGAATAAAATCTTCTGGCGTCTGCCGCTCTGGGGCTGATTAAAAAGGTTAAACAGCAGGATCATAACCAGCACTATTGAAAGCCAAATAGCTAAATTCTTATAAAATGGATTCATATCTTTTTTATTGTAGGTCTATGTAACAATTGGTTTTTGCTGTATTTTTTTATTACTATATACATATATATCATAACACATTAATTCTCACAATATTAAAAGACCCGCCGACGGCATTGATTCAGCCCCCCTGTAGAGATTACTCAATCCACATTTTAAGAACTTTTTTTGAATCCGAAGTTACCTTAAAACGTTCATCAATCCTTAAACCGCAAACCCAGGCAATTTTGTTATGAAAAGAAACTACAGGAATGTTATGCCGCGCCCGAACGGGCACTTTACTATCAGTAAAAAAATCCTTGAGCTTTTTGCTACCGTGTAGACCTAAAGGATAAAACCTGTCGCCCGGCAGCCAGTTTCTGACAACAAGCGGGAATTGCACTTGATTATTGTCAAGAAATTCAACATTTTTCTCTTTGCCGGCAAATGATCCATGTGCTGTATTCGCATTGCAAACTTGAAAAAAAATTGTTTTGCCGATTTCCCGGATTCTCACGCTGTCGGGAAGTTTGTCAAAAGTATAACAAAAGGGTTCGGCACCGGATTGGCTTCCTGAAAAAACCAGCCTGTCATATTCACGCCAGACACACCATCCTCCCGGCAGCTGAACCTGCTTGGATGAGCCCTGTGCTTCAAGCAGACCGCAAACTGCATTAATGTGCCTGAAGTGCACTGCTCGCATATCTCCTTTCAGTGCAACTATAATCCCCCTTACCAGCCTGCCGTAAAGGGCCTGATCATGTTTTTTTATTTCACTGATAGAGCAGTACACTCTATTGTCTTCCTCCCTTATACACTGCTTGAGTATACCCTTGATTTCACAATCTAAAACAGCATTGTCCAGCCGTGCAAGATCAGCCGTACGGTTTAAAGCTGATACTATCTGAGGATTGTACTCCTTTTTAATAAGCGGAATCAACTGGTGGCGAATCTTATTTCTCAAGTAATGCAACTCTTGCCGGGAAACATCAGGCACATACGCAATCATATGGTCGTGCAAGTACGCTTCGATCTCTTCGCGGGTAATCTCAATCAAAGGCCTGATATATTGGTTGTCTCTGAAGGGGTGCATTCCGCTTAAACCTTTAAGAGCTGTACCCCTGAGCAACCACATTAAAACTGTTTCAGCCTGATCATCAGCATGATGTCCCAGTGCAATTTTTTGAGCATCCATCCGTTTTAAAACTTCCTGAAAAAATCCATACCGCACCTCCCGGGCAGCTTCCTGCAGTGAAAGACCCTCTGTTTTTTTTAAGTCGCCGACGTTGCGTTGCTCAATAACACAGGGGAGGTATAACTGCCTGGCAAGCTGCCTGACAAATTCTGCTTCCCTTTCAGATTTCTGCCCCCGTAACATATGGTTAAGGTGAACAACTGTCAGCGCAAGGTGCCGTTTGTCCCGCAAAGCGTACAAGGCATGCAACAAGAAAACAGAATCTGCTCCGCCGGAAACACCCACAAGTACGTGTTCTCCGGAATTAATCATTCTGTATTTTTCTATAGTCTTTATTATCCTTGGTATGAGCATGATGTATGGCAAAACAGGTTTTTCAGGGTTTACGATTCTAAAACCTCTTCATTCTCTTTGCGCCAGGCAGGATCAACAATGCACAAAAAAACAAGATTGACATCACCCGTATTCCTGATAAACTGCACTGAATCGGGCGGGATATAGACAGCCTGACCGGCATGTACGTGTTTGCTTGTCTCATTAATATACATCTCTGCCGTGCCTTCTAAAATGTAATAAACCTCTGAAGTCCGTAATCTGTGTGGAAGCGAAGTTTGCCCGGGCTTGAGCAGAGCATACGCCAAACTGTAGCGTATGGCCACATCCGCTTTATCCGGATGCAGAAGCTCCCGCAAAATGGTGTTGTCTCCGGCGATAATTTCCTCACATTCCTGTACATCCCGTATAAACACTGCACACTCCTTGTATTGGCTGTCTTAAAAGTATTTTTAACTATTATATAAGCAATATACCCATAGAACAAATAAAATAACACATCCTGATCCGCCACGTAAAAAAAAGCAGGACTTTTAATGCCTGCTTTGGTGCCGAACCCGCATTATTCAATCAGCATGCAGTAAACGCATTATCCTCTGGTGTGTCTTTCCGGCACACCTGCAGCACCGGAGTGGGCTGCAAAGGCGGTGCAAACGATGGACGATAATAGTAGCTTTCGGATATTCCAGCGAGCACATAGACGCAGGCGGTCGAACCGCATCAGCCGTTGCAGTTTCAACTGTGAGGCTACTACAGCTTCAAGCTTAAATTTGTAGGTTCCCCAAGCTGGAAACAGTCGGTGCGAGGGCAAGGGCGGTGCGAGCCGCCGATCATGCATACAAATGATACAGCCGTTGCGAGCACTTAGCCCGCAGCAAACGCAC
>JANQFE010000028.1 GCA_028278025.1 Thermodesulfobacteriota bacterium
AAGACACAGTCGTTCCAGCGAGCACTTAGCCCGCTGCAATCAACACCAAAGACCCTCGCTAAAGCATTACCCCCAAATTCAAAAGTGACTCTGTACTACCCTCTTTGCAGAGCCGTCCAAGCCCTTTTCCGCATTAAATCACATTTGAACCGTTTTTCCAGCTTTTTTATAAAAAACTTATCTCCCGGCTGTCTGCTTTCAAACGATTCCTTTCGTACATTCTGAAGAAATCCTTTCTCATTTTCTTCAGCTACGGTCCAAATTCTATTTTTTCATCTTCTACTCCCCGGCCCCCAAAGTGTGCAGACCGAATCATCCAGAAGTTGGAGTTTGCCGGGTCTTGAAGTGTCATCTCCAGCAGCTTTTCCCAGGTCCCTTCAGGAACGCCCATATGTTTTTCACCTGCCCGCACAGCTTTTGCAAGCTCTGCCGGATCAGTAATATTTGCAAGCACACCGTCACAAATCACTGAGGTCCAGTTCATCTTGCCGGGTGTTCCAAATCCTGCGGGTATGTTGTAGACGGTAAAAGATACATGCTTGTTTTTTTCGATGAATTCCATTTTTCTGCCCTTGCGGCTGATGGTTAAATAGATGGTCCCTGCTTCGTAAAAGTATGCCAACGGGATACCGTATGGAATTATTCCGTCCGACAGCGAGAGCACACCAACCCGATTGTTTCTCAAACATGTCTCAATAGCTTCCCTTGACAGATCCTGCACATTGCTCGTGGTCTTCATCATGGATTCCTTTCTATAGTATGTACCGCAATAAAGACAATGGAGAGCACGCTGTTTGCATTACAGAACATCGCTTAGCGTTAAGTTTTTGCTGTTTATTTTTTCATGAAGCTCCGGCCTTTCCTGTGCAATCCTGTCCTGATACCTAAGAATTGCACTCCACATAAGCCGGGGTGATTTGTACTGGTTGAACGACCCCTCCAGGGTCTCATCTTCGATCAAGGCAAAAAGATAATCAAGCTCATCATCAATATATGTCGGTACCAGGGCAAACCCTTGGGCAACCTGCAGATAGTCATCACTGTTAAACTCAAACGAATCCTGCCACCACCTGGTATACTTTGCAAAACCTCTCTGACCTTCTATTTCTTGTGCTACTGCGCTTCCTGCCTGAAAGCCGCATGTCATGGCTCCCTGTGTTTCTACCTCCACGTATGCGGCGGCATCGCCGATCACCAAGACATTGTCGCGGTAGGGAACCCGCAAGGAACTGTATGCAGTGGCCATGCAGGCCGTTTTTTTCACGATCCGTGCGTTGGCAAACAGTGCTGCAAGCGGGCTTTTGGTAAGAATATTTTGGTAGATCTGATCGGGCTTTCTGTTTTGATTCCCTATGATAACCAGGTACCTGAGATCACTCCCCTCCAGGCAGGGCCCCATTATCAGTGGGGCAAATGATTGGTAGGCAACCCCCATATAACTTTTTAAAGTAGCCGGCTCAAAATCCCGAATTCCTTCCAGTACCGAAAGCGTGCACAGCGCGGTTGCAAAGTGCGTCCTGTCTATGTTCAGGCCCAGCCGGCCGGCTGTCTTGGCGTTCACCCCTTCTGCAATAAGAAGTTTTCTGGCCTTGATTGTTTCAGTGCCGCCACCCCCGGCAAGGGTCATCTCGATACCCTTACCAGTGTCTGTGGCACCGGATACCCTCACACCAGGTAGCAATGTTACACCCTGTTGCATACAGTGGTCCCAGAGCCCCTGCAGAAGAAGGCCCTTGTCGAACTTAACCACGATCGGACTTTTGTCATTATTGCTAAAATGAATCGTATGCCCGCCGGGTGAGACAAAATATTTATCCGTCACGTTAAGAAGCGGCCCGTCATAATCAACTGCAAATCCGTTGTGAGTAAAAAATACCTTGCCGTGCTCAATTTTGATGGTGTCACCCTGGAAATTATCATCCATTATAAACTGCTGACAGCAGGCCCGGGTGATACAAGCAATATCCTTTCGTTTCTCGATAAGTGCAACTTTCAATCCAAGCTCGGCCGCTGTTTTGGCTGCCATGAGGCCTGCCGGCCCGGCTCCAACTACTGCAACATCATAGTTCATGTTCTTGCTCTGAATTAAAAAGATTAAATGAGAGCACAGAATATAGTAAAAATCTTTTTATACTATATGTAGTGCAACTTCAACATTTATTTTAGCAGCTCAACCGCTGGAAACAGTCGGTGCGAGGGCAAGGGCGGTGCGAGCCGCCGATCATGCATACAAATGATACAGCCGTTGCGAGCACTTAGCCCGCAGCAAACGCAC
>JANQFE010000061.1 GCA_028278025.1 Thermodesulfobacteriota bacterium
TAATGAGTAATGAGTAATGAGTAATGAGTAATGAGTAATGAGTAATGAGTAATGAGTAATGAGTAATGAGTAATGAGTAATGAGTAATGAGTAAAAAAATTTTCTGGAGTCTTATTTTTGCTTTCCTTTTGATGGCCTGCAACGATCGTGTGTCGGCTGAGGAAGAGGAAGATGCCGGGACTGACAGTATCATTGTGGAGAAAAATCTGTTTCACCCTGAGCGTAAGAAATGGATTATGGAGCCCAAAAAAGATAAGAAGGGCGATAAGAAGGGTGCCGAGAAGGTTAAAAAGGGGCTTTCCGATATACAGCTATACGGTACGGTTATTCAGGGTGATCAGCGTTATGCAATCCTCAGGGCCAGCAAGGGCAAAAAAAAGATCGGTGAAGATAAACTCTACATGCCGGGAGATTATATCAGCGGTTTTTTGATAGCAGAGATAGAACCCAAGAAGGTTGTGCTGCGTGATGACGGTAAGAATGAAGATTATGAAATTTTTATAAATGAGGGCAAAAAAGAGCGTTCGGCCGTCAAGACCGAGATAAAGATTGAGAAGGATGACAGGATAGATCGTGACTCAGGCAAAAAAAAATCTTCAAAGAAAAAACGTAAGGCCCCCAAACCCAAAAAGGCCCAGACAGCCGACTTCCTCAAAAAGAGGCTGGAGAAAGACATAAAAACCCTGAGGAAAAAAAATACAAAATTGGTCAGGAAGCAGGCTGAAAAAGATTATAAAAAGCTTGAGCGCCTCATGGGTGATATGGATGATAAGACCTTCCGGGAGGTTCAGAGCATGAAAAGAGAGCTGGATGAGCTGCTGAAGAAAAAATAAAAAATGCTTATAATGAACTATACTGCCTAAAGTGCCTAAACGTGAAACCGGGACAGTAAATTTTTTTAGGTACTTTGGGCATTTTAGTTACATTTCTAAACCCACGGCTTTTAGCCGTGCGACCCGAATAGCTTTGAGCGATTCGGGGAGAAAAAACGTGGTGTTGATGCGGCACAGCCTCTAAGCATATATAGACTTACTTTTCTTTGCGTGCTCCAAAGAAAAGTAACAAAAGAAAAGGCACCCTGCAACTTGTCCCGACACGTCGGGCTACCCTCGCGGCAGGATTTCAGACGGCGGGTCAACAAACTCATCCCGGCAAGCCGGGACTCAGACATGTCGACCCTTATATCCGTCTGAAATCCCTGCACTCGGCTGCGTTGCAATGGGCTAGAGAAAAATCATTATAAACAAAGCATAACGGCTTTTTACATCAGAGCTTTAAGAATATCGTTGGTGGTTCTCAAGCTCCCCATTGGGTGTTTCCTAAAGCCGTGTCCTATGGGTGATGATAATTACTTTACTTATAGGGGTAATCTGTTACAGGTTTTTTTTAAATACAGGTAGCGCAGAATTTTTTGTATATCACGGAGCATGTATGCCACACAGGATTGAGATAGGGCTTAAGAAAGGCTTGCGGGATGCACTTGGCGAAAAGACAAAGCAGCGGGTTCAAGAGGAGCTTGGCTTAACACTGCAGGATGTGAGGACCGTAGATGTCTATACCCTTGACATTGATCTCAGCAGCAGCGAGCTTGAGCTTCTGGCACAGGGACCTTTTTGTGACCCGGTAGCACAGAACTACAGTATAGACAGGCCCCTGGCCGATGATTTCGACTGGCTCATTGAGGTAGGGCTGCGTCCCGGTGTAACCGATAATGTCGGTCGAACTGCACGCGAGGCTGCCGGCTTGTGTATCGGCAGAGTGCTCCGGCAGGGCGAGAAAATCTATGCATCCCGTCAGTATCTTTTTAAAGGCGGTCTGGCCCGTACAGATGTGGAGCAGGTCGTAGTGCGGATCCTGGCAAATACATTGATCCAGCGCTACACAATTGTGCCGGCAGAAGAATTTGACCGGCAGAGAGGACTTGGTGTCAGCGTGCCCAGGGTAACCGGGGAAGGGCATGTGGGGGTGGAAGAAATCAATCTTGATATATCGGATCAGGAGCTTATGGGCTTAAGCAGGCAGCGGCTCCTGGCTCTCAACCTTGATGAGATGCAGGCCCTGCAGGGCTATTTTAAGGGCCGGGATGTTATTACAAAACGGGAAATCAGGGGTCTTTCAAGTGCTGTGACCGATGTAGAGCTGGAATCAATTGCACAGACATGGTCTGAGCACTGTAAGCACAAGATTTTTAATGCAATCATTGAGTATACTGATCCGGGCGGTAAGCGGCAGGTTATAGAGAGTCTTTTTGATACATACATAAAAGCCTCTACCGAGGAAATTCGCACGAAGCTGGGTCAGCGCGACTGGTGTGTTTCCGTTTTTAAGGACAATGCCGGCGTCATTGCCTGGGATGAAAACTATAACCTTGTATTCAAGGTGGAGACCCACAACAGCCCTTCGGCCCTGGACCCTTACGGGGGAGCCCTGACCGGTATTGTCGGAGTTAACCGTGATACCCTTGGTACGGGAAAAGCTGCCAAGCTGATTTACAATACGGACATATTCTGCTTTGCACCACCATTTTATGCTAAAGAACTGCCGCCGCGTATTTTGCATCCCCGCAGGATTTTTGAAGGAGTCCGGGAAGGTGTTGAGCATGGCGGCAATAAAAGCGGTATCCCGACAGTCAACGGCAGCATTGTCTTTGATGAACGCTTTCTCGGCAAGCCCCTGGTATACTGCGGTACCGGCGGCATTATACCTCGGAAGATACTGGGGGAGCCCTCGGAAGAAAAGACAACCCGGCCCGGTGACCGCATTGTCATGACAGGGGGACGTATCGGCAAGGACGGCATACACGGGGCAACGTTCTCCTCTGAAGAACTGCATGAGGGCTCACCGGTCACTGCTGTGCAGATCGGTGATCCCATTACGCAGAAACGCATGTCTGATTTTATCCTGGCAGCACGCAGCAGAGGACTGTACCGCTGCATCACCGATAACGGTGCAGGAGGGCTCTCATCCTCTGTGGGAGAAACAGCCGAGTTCAGCAATGGGTGTGAGCTTGACCTGCAAAAAGCACCCCTGAAATACAGCGGCCTGCAGCCCTGGGAGATCTTGGTATCGGAGGCCCAGGAACGCATGACTTTTGCAGTGCCTCCGGATAAGATCGATGCATTTCTACAGCTTGCCGCTCAGATGGCAGTTGAAGCCACTGATCTGGGTGTATATACGGACAGCGGTTATTTTCACGTTCGCTATGGCGACAGAACAGTAGCCTATCTTGATATGGATTTCCTGCACGCGGGGCTTCCACCCATGAGGCTGAAAGCAACCTGGACTCCTCCTGATTTTGTTGAGCCTGATTTTGCAGTTCCTGAAGATTTAAACAGTATATTGAACCAGATGCTTGCACGCCTGAATATTTGCAGTAAGGAATATGTTGTCAGGCAGTATGACCATGAGGTTCAGGGCGGAAGCGTGATAAAGCCGTTGTGCGGTCTGCACGATGACGGCCCCAGTGATGCGGCCGTTATCCGGCCCGTGCTTGACAGTATGCAGGGGGTAGTTGTGAGCCACGGCATATGTCCGCGCTACAGTGATATTGACACCTATCATATGATGGCATGTGCCATTGATGAAGCTCTAAGGAACTACATTTGCGTGGGCGGCAGTCTGGAAGGTGTTGCCGGACTTGATAATTTCTGTTGGTGTGATCCGGTGGCATCCGAGAAGACTCCTGACGGGGAGTATAAGCTGGCCCAGCTGGTACGGGCTAATATGGCCCTGTTTGATTATACGACCGCATATATGATCCCCTGTATATCAGGCAAGGACAGTATGAAAAATGATTATATGATCGGGGACCATAAAATATCAATCCCGCCGACAGTTCTTTTTTCCCTGATAGGCAGGATCGATGATGTCAGAAAATCCCAGACCATGGATGCGAAAGCTGCGGGGGATTTAGTGTATGTACTGGGCATAACCCGTAATGAGCTGGGCGGCTCGGAATACTTTGCTCTGCATGATTTTATCGGTGCCGCAGTCCCTAAAGTAGATGCTGCACAAGCACTCACATTGTATCAGTCTTTGCATGAAGCCTTTCAAAAGGGTCTTGTGCGCTCATGTCATGACTGTTCTGACGGCGGTCTGGGGGTGTCTCTGGCTGAGACGGCTTTTTCAGGCGGGCTCGGCATGGAGGTTGATTTGGGCAGCGTTCCCGCAGAAGGACTTTCCCGGGATGATTACCTTCTGTTTTCAGAATCACAGAGTAGATTTGTAATAACCGTGTCACCCCAGAAAAAGGGTGCCTTTGAAGATTGCTTGCAGGGCCGTGCCTGTGCTCAGATCGGTACCGTTTCCGATACCTCCCAATTTATTGTCAGGGGACTGCACGGCAGTACTATTATTAATACAGATATTTATGAGCTGAAGGAGTCCTGGCAGAGGACGCTGCGGTTTTAAAACGGTTAGAGCACTTAGAATATGGGTTACTGTGGAACATTTAAGTAATAAACTTTTTACCTGACAGGAAACATACATGCAGAAAGTAAAAGCCCTTGTTGTTACCGGCAACGGCACTAATTGTGAAATGGAGATGGCGCACGCCTGCAGGCTGGGCGGGGCTGATGTAGTTGACATTGTGCATATTTACCAACTGCTCAGCGGTGAAAAGAAGCTTGATGATTATCATTTTCTTAATCTTCCGGGGGGGTTCCTGGACGGTGATGACCTGGGTTCTGCTAAAGCAAATGCAATCCGCCTCAGGTATGCCGGCACACCCCAGGGCGAGAGTCTTTTTGAGCAAATCTGCAGATTTGTACATAAGGGTAAGCTCATTCTGGGTATCTGTAACGGGTTTCAGCTTCTGGTAAAACTCGGCCTTATTCCGGCACTTGCAGGCAGTATTACTCAAGAAGCTACCTTGACGTTTAATGATTCAGGCCGGTTTGAAGACCGCTGGGTATACTTGAAGCTTAATACAAACTCGCCCTGTGTTTTTACCTGTGACTTGCAAAAGCTGTATTTGCCGGTAAGGCACGGCGAAGGTAAATTCATACCGGCAGATGAACAGGTTCTGCAGACCCTTCAACGACACAATCTCATCGTTGCCCAGTACAGTGATCCGAAATATAAAAGGCCGGTTATGGACTATCCGCTTAATCCAAACGGGTCTATGGAGGCCATAGCTGGCATCTGTGATCAAACCGGCAGGGTGTTCGGCATGATGCCCCATGCTGAAGCATTTCTGCACTTCACCAACCATCCCCGCTGGACGCGTGAAAACATACCGGCAGAAGGTCAAGGTGTGGCACTGTTCAGGAATGCCGTGGAGTATATTCGAAAAAATTTATAAAAGTGCCTAAAGTTGCGGACAGCAAAGCATTGCCCAAAAGAATGAAAAAATACACATGCTTATTTGATGTACACTATTTAACCGATGCATAGAAAAGTTCTGAGATTTTGCCTCTACTGCGGGGCTGCTTTTGAAAAGAAACATATTGAGGGAAGGTCAAGGCTGGTCTGCACGCAGTGTAAAGAAATCCATTATCAAAATCCGTTTCCTGCTGCTACAGCCCTTGTGCTTAACCGGCACAACCAGATTTTGCTCGGCAAAAGGGCGGTTGAGCCGGCCAAAGGTGCCTGGTGCCTGCCGGGAGGGTTTATAGAGTTTGATGAAACCATGGAGCAGGCCGCCTTGAGGGAACTGCTGGAGGAAACCGGCCTTAAAGGAGAAATTGTTTCCTTCGTGGGCTGTTTTTATCAAAAGAGCACCTATTATGGGGGAGTGATTATTTTCGGATATAGAGTTGAGGCAGTGCATGGCGAAACCTGTGCGGGTGATGATATGGAAGAACTGATGTATTGCAGTCTTGAGAGGTTACCCCCTATAGCATTTGATTCTCACTGCAAGCTTATTGCCAGGCTGCAGGAGCAGTTAAAAATATAGAATGTTGCCGCCACGGTTCCAACAAAACATCCTGTCTCTGCTACCCTTTTGGGTGTGTGTGTTGCTGCTCTTTTTTTATGTGGTCGCACCAGGTGTTTGTGCTGTGCCACGTAACCAGACAAATAAGTCCCATTCAAATGACGCTATATTGTATTCCTCACAAATAAAAGGCAAGCAAGACAGCAGTGTGCGAATCCTTTTTATCGGGGATACAAGTTTCGGCGAAAACTATCAATACCGGATTAAAAAGATGGATGGCATCAGGCTTCTCAAGGATAGAGGATACGGGTACTGTATTGAGAAGCTCACGCCGCTGCTCACACATGCGGATCTTGTTATTGCCAATCTTGAAACACCACTTACCAACATTAAGATATCCCCCTATAAAAAAATGAAGCGTTTTATTCATTGGGGTGATATCGTCAAAACACCGTTGATGCTTTCCAAACATAACATCACGGTGGTGTCATTGGCCAATAACCATACCCTGGACTTTGGTATTGACGGGCTGCGGCAAACGTTAACGGAGCTTGAGAAGTTCCAAATTGAAAGCTTCGGGGCCGGACTGACTGAAGCAGAGGCTACAGCGCCCTATCAGCGAGACTATGTACTGGATGGAAAAAGATTTCGCCTTGTGGTGGCAGCGGGCTTTAAGTACAGTAAAACGTATGACCAGCAATATGATTTTTATGCACAGGCAAACCAGGGTGGCGTGAATAACTGGATTGCTCACAATGCGTTGAACCAAATAAGATCATTGAGAGAGAAAAATCCCACGGCATTCATTATTGCTTTCCCCCATTGGGGCAGCAATTATTGCTGGAAAACAAAGAGACAGTCAAACCTTGGCCGTGCCCTTATTGGTGCCGGTGCTGATCTGGTGATTGGCCATGGGGCTCATATGATGCAGGAGATTGAACTTTACCGGCAAAAGTGGATAGTTTACGGTCTTGGCAATTTTATGTTTATGTCACCGGGGCGCTATGCGGAGAAGAAGGCTGAGCCGTACAGCCTGGCTGCACGGTTAGATGTGAGCAGCAAGAAGAAGGGGTTGGCCGTCTCGCTGAGACTGTATCCTCTTTTCAGTGACAACCGCAAAACCGACTACCAGCCGCGGCGGGTAACCGAAGCTGAGTTTGCCAGAGTGCGGAAACTTCTTATGGACCACAGCCCTCATCCCGAATTGCTGAAGAAAAAAATGCATACCGGTAAGGATGAGGCTGGAAGGTTTTTGCTGTTGCCGCTGGAAAGTGCTTCAGTGAATAAGGGGTTTGAAGCTGATTGACTATCAAAAAGCCTGGGTACTGCATATTTGCAGATGCTGTAAAAAAAGCTGTTTCTAGAGCATTTCGCAAAAAAGCGTAGCCTTACCGTTGAGGCCGCGAAGGCTGATGCGGTTGGACTGCCTGCGGCTACGTGCTCGCTGGAATATCCAGAATCAACTATATCGTCGCTCGCGCCGCCGCAGTTGCTCTTACCACCTCAGCCTTTGTAGTGCTAAGGGGTATAGAAAAAAGAGAAATGCTCTAATTCAAAAGCAACAATCCGCATTCCATAATCAGAGGTCCCAATTTTCCTGCTTGTTCAGCACCTTTATAGCACAGTATTCTCCACACATAGTGCAGACGTCCCGGTCAGCCGGTGCCCGGCTGTCCCTGAAGCTGCGTGAGCGCTCAGGATCAAGGGAAGTTGTAATCTGACCTTCCCAATCCATCTTTTTTCGGCAGCGTGCCATGGCTATGTCACGATCCAAGGCACGCTGCATGCCCTTGGCAACATCCCCGGCATGAGCAGCGATCTTTGATGCAATAACGCCTTCGCGCACATCCTCAACGGTCGGCAGCCTCAAATGTTCTGAAGGTGTTACATAACACAGGAAGTCAGCCCCGTGGGTTGCCGCAATTGCTCCGCCAATCGCAGATGTTATATGGTCGTATCCGGGGGCGGCATCCGTTACCAGAGGGCCCAGGACATAAAACGGTGCTCCATGACAGAGCCTTTTCTGCAGGAGAATGTTCGACTCAATCTGATTAATGGGCACATGTCCGGGGCCTTCAATCATAACCTGGACACCTTTAGCGAGGGCACGTTGGGCGAGCTCACCGAGCGTAATGAGCTCCTGTATCTGTCCCCGGTCGGTTGCATCCGCAATGCACCCGGGTCTCAGGCCGTCTCCAAGACTCAGGGTCATATCACAGGATAGCGCAATATCAAGCAGCCTGTCATAGTATTCATACAGAGGGTTTTCTTTCTTATTGTGAATCATCCAGGCAACTGTAAAAGAGCCGCCGCGGCTCACTACATCCATAATCCGGCCTTCATTTTTTATCTTGCCGGCAGCCTGTCTTGTCAGGCCACAGTGAACAGTTATGAAATCAACCCCGTCCTCAGCATGCCGCTCGATAACGCTGAAAATGTCCTCAACACTCATTTCAACAATAGCCTTCTGCCTGTTAGTGGCTTCAATCGCGGCCTGGTAAAGCGGGACTGTGCCCACCGGTACAGTGGAATGACGGATGATTTCATGCCGAACTTCATCTATATCGCCGCCGGTACTGAGATCCATAATGGTATCTGCACCGGCCTTGATGGCAACATCAAGTTTTCGCAGCTCTTCATCAATATCGACACAGTCTTTAGAGGTGCCGATATTAGCATTGATTTTGGTTGTGAGGCCCCTGCCTATACCCATGGGCTCAATGGATGTATGATTTTTGTTCACGGGAATAATAATATGACCGTCGGCAATCTCACGCAGCAGATACTGCTCATCAACTCCTTCAGCTTCTGCAATCTTCTTCATCTCCGGGGTAACAGTACCCCGGCGGGCATTTTCAATAAGCATTAATGTCTCAGCTCCTTTGCAATTTTGATTATTTTTTCAGCAACATCATCAGGATCGGTACCAAGTACTCTGCTCATCGGCTCCTTGCCTGCATCGCCTCTGTCATAGATGATGTCCGGCACATCATCGCGTGAAGAAAGTATCTTATCAGTGCCCCACTCCAGGGTTGAACCTTCACGTTCTTTTACATCAGCAGGTTCTTCGCTTCTGTCAAATTCGCATACGCTATATCCCAGGGTTTTGCAGCATTCGATTACTGCCGGGCTCCAGGCAATGTTCATGGCAGAGCGGTATCTGTTATCAGATTTTAGCACAGTCAGAATTACCTTTGCAATATGTCTGGAAGCACCTGCGGCAGGATCGGCTACGTGCGCGATGGTATCTCCCAGCCGTACAAGTCTGCCGGGGAATGCCAGCACATCTTCCGGCGTTATAGCCGACAGCAGTGCATAGCCGAGGTTAGACTGTACTTCGGGTATAAGATGACCGATGCGAGCCGCCTGCAGGCGTGCAAAGGCCCTTTTCAGCTTGACAGTACAATACAATATTTGCATATCCCGTGACTGATGAGCAAACGGGTTAGTGGGCCCGTGGCCCCGGCCCAGAGGCAAAGCAAACCGAATGGCCGTCGTGATAAACTCCTTTGCATTTTTTACCGCCTGTGCAACCGACAGTCCCCGGGCAAGCTCAGTTGCAAGGGCCGCAGAAAATGCACACCCGGTTCCGTGAGTGTTCTTTGTGTTGACACGCGGTGCCGAAAATTCTGTAAACTCCCGGCCATCATATAAAATATCTATGCAGTCGCCATCAAGATGGCCACCCTTTATCAGAACGTTTTTAGGCCCCATTGTATGAATCCCGGCTGCAGCCGCTTTCATTTTATCAAGGGTGTTGACTTTTATGCCTGTAAAAATAGAAGCCTCATCAAGATTGGGGGTAACAACAAGAGCAAGTGGGAAAAGTTCTTTTTTTAGGGTTTCTATTGCAGACTGTTCCAGCAACGTGTCACCGGCCTTTGATTTCATCACGGGATCAACCACGACCCGGGACACATTGCAGGTGTGCAGCACACCTGCAACCGTTTGAATTATATCTTCCTGCAAAAGCATGCCCGTTTTAATCGCATCAGCTCCAATGTCTTCCAGTACAGTTTCAAGCTGCTCCAGCACGAATGATGACGGCACCGAATGAATGGCCTTCACCTGCAGGGTGTTTTGAGCTGTAAGCGCAGTTATTACACTCAAGGGATATTCACCCAGGCTGGCAATGGTTTTGATATCTGCCTGGATACCGGCACCGCCGCCGGAGTCTGATGCTGCTATGGTAAGAATTCTTTTCATGTAGTGTTTCTCAGATGATGTTTATTATTGTACTTACTAATAAAAACTCTAAAAAAGAATAACGCGCCTGGGAAAGGCGCGTTTGAAATAAACTAAAGAAAATATATCAAAAAAATATTTTTTTAGCAATATTATATTGTTAAGCCTGAAAATGGCCCGGCCCCTTACTTCACCTGGATTGATCAAAGGTCACGGCGGTGTCACCTGGGTATAACCTGGGAAGCATTAAACAACGTAAAGATTCTTACCAGGCAGATGGCCTAAATTGACTGAAAAAACATCACTTTTCTGCTTGTTTCTTAGACGGGTTCGTGTTATCTGTGATGAAAAACTGTTGCTGCAAAAGGGCCATAAAAGGGCATGACCCTGAAAGTCATCATAGCCGTGGGCAGTGCCTGGTTTGTACAAAATGCTCTTTCAGCCCTTTTTTACAGACAGTATCTTGTTTATCTATTCTGTGTTTTGCTTGGCGGAGACTGCAATGGAGAGCGTAGGTTCATATCTTAAACATGAGCGGCACCTACAGAATAAAAGCCTCAAAGAAGTTGCAGATGCAACCCGTATAAACAGATCAGTCCTTGAGGCCCTGGAAGAAGACAGCTATGAGTTTCTTCCGCCATCTTCCTATGTGCGTGGTTTCCTGCGAATTTATGCAGCGGAGCTTGGCCTGGACCCTGATATTGTGATTGACATGTATGTGCAGAAGATTCGAGAAAAAAAGGGGCAACCCCCCAAAGAGCTAAACGGATTAAAACCGCAGACAGGGAAACAGTACTATCGCTATATTATTACAGGAATTGTTATATGCGTTTTACTCATTTTCTATATCGGTTATCAGCGCAGAGGCACTGACAGGCAGGTAGATATCGCACCACAGACCCAACCAAGCATTGAGGTCGTTCGGCAGCCGGAAACACACGTTCGCGTTGACATACCGGAGGAGCTCGCCCCGAACAAGAATGCAGTGGAAGCATTGCCTGAGACATACGAGCGGGCTCACACCATGGAATCAGCACCTGCCGATGTTCCATTAGACAGTAAAGCATTTACGGTCAGGTTTGTCGCCAGTGAGCTGACCTGGATTGAGCTTAGTATTGATGATACGCCGCCCTTTGATATTACGTTGCGACCGGGTGAATCCTACAGCAAAAATGCACAGCAGTCCATGCAAGTGCGGATTGGGAATGCCGGCGGGCTTGAGCTTTATTTTAATGACAGCCCACTGGGGGTGCCCGGGGACCACGGCGAACCGCTGGATCTTCTGTTCCCCGAAGCCGCAGCAGAACTCCAGGATTTGGCCCAATAGATTTTAGATTGCTGATAAAAGTGTCGCAACCCTTGCACGCGAACCGACTATTTTCTCAGTTCATCGGGGAGGGTCTTTGGTTTTGAGCCCCGCGACAAGCTCGGGACAGGCGGCAAGGGCGCTGGAACGACTATTAGTATAGTTCAGGCTGAGGCTCACCCTGCCCTTGCTGCCTAAACAGGTGCAAACCCAACCTCCTAATCCACAGTTTTAATTGTCGGTCAGTACTAGAAGTGTGTCGAGGAACCTAGCCTTCGCTCTTGTGCCGGTACCACTCATAGAACATCTTTATTCCGGTTTTAAGATCTATCTGCGGCTGCCACCCCAGGTTTTGAATTCTGCTGATATCCATTTTTTTCTGGGGAGTGCCGTCAGGTTTGGAAGTGTCCCACCGAATGGCAACATCAGAGCCGACGACCTCTTTAACAATCTCGGCCAGATGTTTTATCTGGATGTCTTTACCTGTGCCAATATTAATAAACTCACCGATCTCTGAGGCAGTGTGGTTCTGCACCAGAAAGATACATGCTTCGGCCAGGTCATCTACATGAAGAAATTCACGGTACGGTGTGCCTGTGCCCCACAGAACAACTTCACGTTTTTGAGTAAGGGCGTCTGTAACGTCTTGAGGGATCGGGCCGAAGAGGGCTTCATCTTTTTGTATCTGCTCAATTCTTTTGTTATTGATAAGCCGGCCTAAATGAAATTTTCTCAGGAGTGCGGGCAGAACATGCGAGGTTTCAAAATCGAAATTATCGTGTGGTCCGAACAGGTTCGTAGGCATTGCTGAGAGAAAATCAGTACCATACTGCTCATTATAATAACGGCACAGTTTAATAGCCGCAATTTTTGCAACGGCATACGGCTCATTGGTTGATTCCAGGGTTCCTGTCAACAGATATTCTTCTTTCAGGGGCTGGGGTGCAGATCTGGGATAAATACAGGAAGAACCGAGGTTAAGCAGTTTTTTTGCACCACATTTATATGCAGCATGAATGACGTTGCAGGCTATGATGAGGTTTTCGTATATAAACCGGGCTTTATAGGTATTGTTGGCTACAATTCCTCCTACCTTGGCCGCAGCCAGAAACACATATTCAGGCCTGTGTTCTTCAAAAAAAGCTTCGGTAGCAGCCTGATCTTTAAGGTCCAGCTCAGCGCTTGTGCGCATCAGGATATTAGTAAAGCCTTTGCTTTGTAATGCACGCACAAGGCTGCTTCCCACAAGCCCACGATGGCCGGCTACATATATTTTTGCATCAGGGTTCACAGCTCATGCCTCTGGTTTACACGAAAACCGTGGTGTTGTAAATGAGCATCTTTGCGTGATTGTTCCAGGTCATGCAAAACCATTTCCGTTACCATCTCATCAAAACTGATTTTGGGTTCCCAGTTCAACTCGTTGCGAGCTTTAGAGGCATCTCCCATAAGCAGGTCGACTTCCGCGGGCCGGAAATAGCGCTTATCTACCTCAACAACTACCTGTCCAGGTTTGAGGGCCGCTTGATTGCGGTGGTTTGCAAGGATTGCGTTGACCTCGGGGTTTTCCGTTTGGGAAAGATTCTTTATAACACCTTTTTCATCAATGCCGGTTCCCTCCCACGAAATTTCTATACCCTGCTTTTTGAAAGCAAGGTCGATAAACTCACGGACGGTTCGCATAGCGCCTGTTGCAATAATAAAGTCATCAGGCTTGTCATGCTGAAGAATAAGCCACATTGCTTCAACAAAATCCTGAGCATGGCCCCAGTCGCGTTTTGCATCAAGATTACCTATAAACAACTTATCCTGCAGTCCTAATACGATTCGAGCTGCAGCCCGTGTAATTTTTCGTGTTACAAAGGTTTCACCGCGAAGCGGAGATTCGTGGTTGAACAGAATTCCATTGCTTGCAAACATCCCATAGGCTTCACGGTAATTTATTGTCACCCAGTATGCATACAGTTTGGCAACGCCATAAGGACTGCGGGGATAGAAAGGAGTGGTTTCCTTTTGAGGTATTTCCTGCACCTTGCCAAAAAGCTCACTTGTGGAGGCCTGATAGAACCTTGTTTTGTTCTCCAATCCCAGGATGCGCAGGGCTTCAAGAACACGCAGTGTTCCCACAGCGTCTGCATTTGCAGTGTATTCGGGGGTATCGAAAGAGACCATCACATGACTTTGGGCGCCCAGGTTGTATATTTCATCCGGCTGGACTTCCTGTATTATTCTTATCAGATTAGTTGAATCGGTAAGGTCACCATAATGAAGAATAAAACGTACATCTTTTTCGTGGGGGTCCTGGTACAGGTGGTCGATTCTATCTGTGTTGAAAAGTGATGAGCGTCTTTTGACTCCATGGACGCAATAGTCCTTTTTAAGCAAAAACTCTGCTAAATATGCTCCATCCTGACCAGTGGCCCCGGTAATGAGCGCCTTTTTCATAATGGTTTCTCTACTGTTTAAAATATATTTTAAAAAGTGTTTTCAATATATATTTAATAATGTTAATGATAATTATAATATTTGTCAATAAATTAATGATAAAAGATTTTTGTTATGAAGTTACAATTGCACTGGAAAATTTTTATCGGCTTGTGCCTTGGCTTTATCCTGGGGATTTTATCCAGAATCTTTGATTTTCAGGATTTTATTACAGGGTATATTGCTGTTGTCGGGACAGTCTTTCTGCGATTGCTCCGGATGATCATAATACCGCTGATTGTCTCATCCATCATATCATCAGTTGCCAGCCTGGGCTCTGCCGAACGGTTTGGCCGGTTAAGCCTGAAGACCTTTGCTTATTATATTGTAACAACCTTTTTTGCCATACTGACAGGTCTGCTGCTTGTAAACATACTGAAACCCGGGGTCGGCAGCCGGCTCGGGTTGCAAAGTATGCCGGCAGAATTGCCGGCATCTGCCGGTCGGATTGGTGAAACCCTACTTGATATAATTCCAACCAATCCTTTTGCTGCAATAGCCCAGGGAGATATAGTTCCGACAATTTTTTTCTCTCTGCTCTTTGGTTTTTTTATTACACGTGTACCGGAGCGTTACAAAAATCAGCTTCAAAATTTTTTCCAGGGTGTGTTTGAAGTTATGATGCTTCTTACTCAATTCATCATCAGGTTAACCCCTGTTGGCGTTTTTGCACTGCTTGCAGATATAACCGCCAGAAGCGGCCTGAGTGTTTTTGTGCCGCTGGGTACATATATGCTTACCGTTGCCATAGGGCTGCTAATCCATGGAGCAATTACACTGCCTGCTCTTATCAGTATGTTAGGGAGGGTAAACCCTGTACATCATTTTCAGGCAGTGGTCTCTGCACTTTTGACCGCTTTTTCTACGGCATCATCGTCTGCAACCCTTCCATTAACCCTTGATGCGGTCAGAAAAAACGTAGGTGTCTCGGATGATGTGAGTGGTTTTGTACTGCCCCTGGGCGCAACAGTTAATATGGACGGAACAGCTTTGTATGAATGTGTTGCAGCGATCTTTATAGCTCAGGCATATGGTATTGAGCTCACTTTTTTTCAGCAATGTATAGTAGTGCTGACAGCGTTGCTTGCCAGTATTGGTGCTGCTGGAATTCCCATGGCAGGCCTTGTTATGATTACAGTTATTCTGCAGGCTGTCGGATTACCCCTTGAAGGTATTGGATTAATCCTGGCTGTTGACCGTATCCTGGATATGATGCGCACCAGTGTAAACGTGCTCAGTGACACGTGTGGCTCTGTTGTTGTGGCACGCAGCGAAGGGGAAGTTCTTAAACTGTAAAGTAATGAATGCTGAGTAACAATTGTCGCATAACGAGAAAATAAAAATAATAATCATCCAGGGACCGACAGGGGTTGGAAAAACTGCCGTAACTTTGGCTCTGGCTAAAAAATTTCCTATAGAAATTATTAATGCTGATTCCATGCAGTTCTATAAATACATGGATATTGGCACTTCAAAGCCGACTTCTGATGAGCAGGCAGTTGTTCCCCATCATCTTTTTTCTATCGTAGAACCTGATAAAGACTTTAATGCCGCCCGGTTTATGGAAAAAGGACGGCAGGCCGTAGAGGCCATTAGTGCAAGGGGCAAGACACCCGTCGTTGCAGGAGGAACAGGGCTGTACCTAAAGGCATTAACCCGCGGGCTTTTCCCCGCACCAGAGGTCGATACCGACCTGAGAAGATCTTTTAAAAAAAAGAGCAGGGAAGAGCTCTTTAAAAAACTATGTGAAGTTGATTATGATGCTTCTACCAGGATTAATCCAAATGATGCTGTCAGGATAATACGCGCTCTGGAAGTCTTTTATCTGACCGGTATCCCTCTATCCCGGCATCATAAGCTGCATGGTTTTCAGGACGAACCATACAGCAGTCTTAAAATCTGTCTGACCCGAGACCGGCAAAACCTTTATCGGCGTATTGAACGACGCGTTGACCAAATGATAGCAAAGGGTTTTCTGCAGGAAGTGCAGATACTGCTGGACAGGGGCTATGCCCCGCAACTAAAATCAATGCAGGCTATAGGTTATAAGTCTATGATACAATTTATACAAGGCTCTATGGCCTGGGACAGGGCCGTAGATCAGATTAAGAAAGAGACCAGAAACCTTGCAAAAAGACAGCTGACATGGTTTAAACAGGACAAAACTTTCTGCCGGATTGAGCTGCCGGAACAAATCGGTGAGATAGACACTGCCGTCAAAAAATTCTTGAACATTCAGTAAAACTTCATTAGTATTTTTGATAATTACGGGTTAGTTGTTATGAACAGTCGGAGTATACAGCCCGCAAAAGTACCATACCCTGATGGTAGGGGCATTTTGCGGCAATGAGTGAGTGTATGAAACGACGCAGTAACATAGGAATGTATATAGCTGTGTGTCTGGGTACAGCTTTTATAATCTTTATGGGTGTGCCGGGGGCAGAGGCACAGGATATGTTGAGCGATGGTTTTATCGGACAGGGGGTTGCCGCAATTGCAGATGGCAATATTGTGTTTGCCCGTAAAAACGCCTTGGCTGATGCACAGCGCAAGGTTGTTATGGAAGCTGTAAGTGGCCAGATATCTGTTGAAGAGATGGCAAAATATTTTCTCACCCTCACAAACGTCTTTTTTAAGCATCCCGGTATTTACCTGCAGCGTTTCAAAGTTGTAAAAGAAAATGCATTGTTTGACACCTATCAGGTAATTATCCATGGTTTTGTGCAGCAGGATCTGCTGAGACATGATCTTGAGGCTATGGGTATCGTGGGTCCCGAGTATGATAAGCTTAAAGTGCTGGTAATGATTGCAGAGTCGGATGCTGATGAACCTGAAAAATCCTTTTATTGGTGGTCTTCCGATGAAGGTGCCAAATATTCACGCTACCAGCTGCAAAAAACTATGGAAAAAAAGCTTCAAGAAAGAGGTGCTCATATCGTCAACCCTTTTGAAACCCCGGTAAATGTTTTATCCGAAGAGGTGCGCCAGAGTCCTGAGCCGGACGTCAACACAGTTAGTAATTTTGCATCTCATCTAAATGCTCGTTTAGTGGTTCTGGGCAGGGGCCGGCTTAGCCGCACAGCGGAACAAAAACTCTCTTCACTTACAAGCATCCAGTGTAATCTAAACACACGGGTGATAGATGTCAGGCGGGGCTCTGTAGCAGTGCAGGCAGCAACCTATGCTCTTGGCCTTCACATTGATGAGGAATCTGCTGTTGCAGATGCAATTGAAAAGGCCTGTGAGCGCATCGCCGGACAAATTATGGATAAAATATATCTTCAAATGAAACAGCTGCATGAATTTATTTTTAAACTTTCCTTTGACACAGGTGCTTCTGAAACAGATATACACACGTGGTTTGATGTGTTTCAAAATAGATTCCCTGAACTTGAATTATTGGAAATAACAAAAAAAGAGGAAAGTAATCTGTGGCTGGTGAAACTAAACAGTACCATAGAAGGTGCAGCTCTTTTGCAGAAGATGTTTGAAACACGTATTGGAGGTTATATTCCTGAGCTTGAATCACTGAACGAAAATATTATAAAATTAAAATTAATACCATCAGAAGAAGGTTATGGTAACTAAGTAATATGAATTTACCTAATTTCCTTTCCATTCTCAGGATTCTTCTTATCCCCCTTTTTATTATATTGCTGACCTATAATCAGCATAAAGCAGCTTTTATTGTTTTCGGTTTTGCTGCGTTTACGGATGCACTGGACGGCTTTTGCGCGCGTGTGTTTGATCAAAAGACAGCACTGGGCGCCAATCTTGACCCTATCGCGGATAAACTGCTTCTGGTAAGTTCGTTTGTGGCATGTGCAGTCGTGGGTTTGATTCCGAGCTGGCTTACCATACTTGTTGTAAGCAGGGATGTTATAATCTCGCTGGGTATTTTGCTGTTGCGCTTTAACTCGTTTCACATTGAGATACGACCCACTATAATCAGTAAATGCACCACCTTTTTTCAGCTTGTTGCTATCGGCATAACCCTGCTATGCTCGATTCTGGAGAGACAGTATCTTGCCGTAACCGCTGTTTACTGGATAACCGGCATACTAACTATCGTTTCCGGTATTCATTATATTTCCGTAGGCCTCAAAATGATAAACGAAAGGGGAGCCTAACAATGTCTATCCTTAGTGGTAAAGAAATTGTTCTGGGGATTACCGGTTGTATAGCTGCCTATAAGTCAGTTGAGCTGGTCAGGCAGCTTGTAAAGCACGGAGCCCAGGTCCATGTGGTCATGACCAAAAATGCCTGTGAATTCATAACCCCGCTGACCTTTCAAACCCTTTCCGGCAACCCTGTTACAATAGAACTGTTCAATCTGTACGAAGAAAAGGAAATAGGGCACATAGCGCTTGCTCAAAGAGCTGATATTTTTGTAATAGCTCCAGCAACGGCGAACAGTATAGGTAAGGTTGCCCATGGTATCGCTGATGATATGCTTTCAACTGTTGTGATGGCAACCAGAGCACCGGTTCTGTTTGCGCCGGCCATGAATGCCAACATGTGGGAGAATCCCATAGTGCAAAACAACATTGAGAGTCTTAAAGGCCGAGGGTATCATTTTATAGAGCCCGACCGGGGTGACTTGGCATGCGGAGTGCAAGGGCAGGGCAGACTGGCAGAGACCGAGGATGTCCTGGATGTGATTATGACTATACTTTCGCCGAATGATTTTAACCAGAAAAAAGTTATTGTAACTGCAGGACCTACCAGAGAGTTGCTTGATCCTGTCAGGTTTCTATCTAACCCCTCTTCAGGCAAGATGGGGTTTGCAATTGCCCGGGCACTGCAGCAGCGGGGGGCGTATGTTACCCTTATCAGTGGTCCCACGGCTTTAGCTCAACCGCGTAATATTGCTTATGTTCCGGTACAATCTGCCCGGGAGATGGCCGAAGCTGTTAACCGGCATTTCGATGAAACCGAGATTGTCGTAATGTCTGCTGCCGTGGCAGACTACCGACCCAAAGAAGCGGCAGCGCACAAAATAAAAAAGGCTGATGCGGCTTTAACCTTGGAGTTTGAGCGAACCTCTGATATCCTGGAATCCCTCAGCGCGCAAAAGGCAAACAGGATACTGGTTGGCTTTGCTGCGGAAACTCAGGATATGCTTGCACATGCTCAGGAAAAGCTGCATAGAAAAAAGCTTGATCTGATTGTGGCTAATGATGTCAGTAGAGATGATGCCGGTTTCGGCACCGATACTAATGCGGTTACTCTGATTTTTGCAGACGGTGCCACAGAAGAGTTGCCCACAATGAGCAAAGCAGAATTGGCCCACAAACTGCTCGACAGGATTGCCACCCTCACCGGCAGCTCATGAGTCGGCAGGCCCAGGCTTGTCAGCAGGTAAGCCAGTACACAGAGACGTTCGTATACGTTGACCACCTTTGGCTTGATTGCTGCGGGCTATATGCTCGCTGGAAAAGCTTAAAGCTCTCATCACGGCCCGTGCTCACACCGCCCTTGCGGCTCAAGCCAGAGGTGGTCAACGTATGAAAGCACAATGTTAATTATCCATAAGTACTCAGAGCATTTTGCAAAAAAGCGTAGTACAGAGTCACTTTTGAATTTGGGGGTAATGATTTAGCGAGGGTCTTTGGTGTTGATTGCAGCGGGCTATGTGCTCGCTGGAACATCCAGAAGTTACTATATCATCCATTGCTCGCACCGCCGCAGTTGCTCTTACCACAGCAGCCTTTGCAGTGCTCAAGAGCTATAGAAAAAAGAGAAATGCTTCAACAGTTCAATAACATTGATTATACTGTATTATGTTTGACACTCATTCAGTTAAAGCAGAAGTTTTAGAGCTCCTTGCCAGTCTGAAGGGATATTGTGCATCCCGGCGGCGTGCAGGAATACAGAGTGGCGACCGCTATAAGCCGGCAAATCCGCAGGAGGTGCTTACTCAAACGACAACACGGGAGCATGAGTCACAAGAGGTTCTTTTGCAAAAAGTGCGGACAGAACTGGGCGAGTGTACCCGCTGCAGGTTGTGTGCTCAAAGGAAACATATTGTTTTTGGAGAAGGCAACCCTGATGCCCGGCTGGTTTTTATTGGAGAGGCCCCGGGTGCTGATGAAGACCTGCAGGGACGACCCTTTGTCGGGAAAGCCGGTCAACTGCTCACAAGAATTATCCGGGCCATTGAACTTAAGCGATCTGATGTGTATATAGCAAATATTCTTAAATGCAGACCACCATCAAACCGCGATCCGGAAGATGATGAAATCAACACCTGCATACCTTTTTTACACAAACAGCTTGAGGTTATTCAGCCACGTATTATCTGCACGCTGGGAAGAATTGCTACACAAGCGCTTCTTGGTACAGACAGGGGAATAACCGAACTGCGGGGAACATTTCACTTGCTTGGTGAAATTAAAGTTATGCCCACCTATCATCCTTCATATCTATTAAGAAATCAGGAAAAAAAGCGCGAGACCTGGCTTGATATGCAGATGGTGCAGAAAGAATATTTTAAACAGTGAACAGTAATGAATCTTTTATTCACTTTTCACGGATCGTTCAAAATCGCCCGGGCGGTCATCGCTGAGATCAATGATGGTGTAGGCCAGCTTTTCAATACCTTCCCGTTCAAACAGTTTTAATATCTGCAGGTTAATGTTTTCGCGGACCTGTTCATGCTCTTTCCACAGGGTGGTTTTTGTAAAGTAATATAACCGAATAATGCGGGCATTGCCCTCCAGTTCCCTGAAGTTGACCATATGAAATTCCTGATGTACATCCTCATTTGTGACAATGATTTCGCGGATACCCGTGAGGACGTGCTCCATTTTTTCTGATACGAGGCCGTCAATTCTAAAGCTGTATTTTACACGCCGCTTGTACATTCGTGACCAGTTCTTTACAACCGAATTAGCAATGAGCCCATTTGGAACTATAGAAACGGTTTTATCAAAATTACGGAACTTTGTACTTCTCAGACCAATACTTTCAACATCAGCATCCACGACCTTGCCATCATCAAGCTGCACCCAGTCGCCTTCCCGGAACAGGTTGTCAATATATATAACAGCACAACCGAACCAGTTAGCTATAATATCTTTAAAGACAAGGCCGAGGGTTAGTCCAAGCCCGCCGAGCAGCCCGATAAGCGAAGCTGCGGACATGCCGAGGAAAAGCTCGGCAGCTTTTATTATCACGAAAATTACCGCAATGGTTTTTATTACTTTTTTTGCATAGGGGACCAGCAGATCATCAAGCTCTGTTTTTGTGCGCCGGGCAACTTTCTCAAGAAAGACCGTGAAAACATCTGCACTGCGGTATAAGAGCCAGCACACTATCATAACAAAGCCAAACTGCAGAAGGCTTTGAATGGTTTTATCAATACTCGGATTAATATGTGCGATGAGCAGCATACGGCTTAGAACCAGCCCCAGAAGCATAATGAAAAAACCGAGAGGTTTCTCCAATATCTGGATAAGGATGTCATCGAATTCTGTCTTTGTGCGTGCTGCCAGCCTTTTTAAGTACTTTATAAGTATCAATGAGAATAAGCGACGAAAAACCAGAGTAACTGCAATGATAATCAGTACGATACATACTTTAGAGGCTGGAATGCCAAATACAAGACTGTTTGGATTAAAAATATTTTGAAATATATTCATAGGTCGTTACAGAAACTCGGAAAAAATTTTATAACTGTACTAGTACATGAAAACAATTAAAATTGGGCGTAAGCCGGGCACGCACCTGCTTGTTTGCTGCGGGCAACATGCTCGCTGGAATATCCAGAAGTTACTATATCATCTATCGCTCGCACCGCCGTAGCTGCTCTCACCACATCAGCCGTTGCAGTGCTCACGGGCTATAGAAAAAAGGGAAATGCTCTAGTTTTATGGTATTGATTCCTGTAAAAAATCTCCTCGTGTCATAAGGCAACAATACTATGTGATGCTGCTTGGTTTTGCAATTTCGGTTTCAATTTTGTCGGGATCATCACTATTATATTGGATTAACTTCTTAAGATGATGAAAGCCGTTTTCATCCATGCTTACAAAATAAATCCCGGTTTCAGCTTCTGTTACCCGTACAATTTTGGCCTCTATCCGGAATTGAACCTCGGAGCTCACATTAAAGGCTACCTGACATGTGTCGCCCACTTTAAGTCGGGGATGAGATGAGCATTGCATACCTCTCAGGCTTAGATTCCAGGACGTTACGGGAATTTCACGGCCTGATACATGAATGTTTACGTTACATGCAAGCGGGACCCTGGTTCGTTTCCTTCTGTCATCATGCATAAGGGGCCTCTTTTTTGTTGAATTTTAAACCTATTATAATTAATACTAAAAAATAATAAATAAAAAAATGTTTTTTTTGTAATCTATGATAACAATTTAGTGAAGGGGTGTATATATGAAACTATATGAACAGGTCCTAGAGGGGGTCTTTTGGATTAAGGGCAAGAGATCCAATATGTATCTTTTAAAAGATGATGAGTATCTCATGCTTGTCGACACGGGCATGCCGGGTGATGATAAAAGAATAGTTGCCAGCCTGCATGATTTGGGCTACCGCGCAGAAATGGTAAAATATATATTTGTCACCCATGCCCATCTTGACCATGTGGGGTCCCTTGCTGCTGTAAAAGCTGCTACAGGTGCCCACGTTGTTGCAAGCCGGCATGAAAAAGATCATTTGGAGGGCCGGAAAATGCTGTGCAGTATGAAAAGGGAAGGGGTTGGGGGAAAAATCTTCAAGACAATTTTATTTTTGATGGAGACTTTTTTGCTGAAGTATGCAGCAACACAGCTTGACATTTCCTTTGTGCCGGGTGATACGGACCGTTTTGGAGGGATTCAGATAATCCCCACGCCCGGACACTCGCCCGGCAGTTTGAGCTTTTACCATCATGACAAAAAACTGCTCTGTACAGGTGATGCCCTGAGCGGTGAGCCGTCCCTGAGACTGCCGCCACGGGCAGGCTGCTCCAGCTATACTCAAGCACTAGATTCCGCCCGCACCCTTGCAAGCTTGGAGGTTGATATCTGTCTTTTCGGCCACGGTTCTCCCCTAAGGGCTCATGCACAATCACAGTTACAGAAATTGACTGAGTGCCGGTAGACTTCATACCCATTATGTTTAGGACTGCCGGCTGATATTTTATACAAAAACAGGGATCCTTTGGTCTCTAACATGCATTATTTATGATTATTAGCGGCACGCCTGCGGGCATCGGGCTGCTTGCTCCAGGCTATGTGCTCGTAAAAACAGCTGCTTTTTTGATTACCAGACATTGCTCGCACCGCCTTTGCAATCAGCCCGATGCCCGCAGGCGTGCCGGAAGGTTTTTTTGTAGTAAATATCAGGGGGTAGTGCGTTCACTACCTGCTGATGAATAATGAGGGCTAACTGTATAACTTCGGTAATTACATACCGAAAGGAGTGTTTTGACCTACTTTATCCTGACAACCATGTTTGTTTTTCTGGGGGCCTATTCGATCGCAGCCCAGATTTATTTTATCCGCGAACTGCTGGTCATCTATTTTGGGAATGAGCTCTGTATTGGTGTTATATTTGCCGGATGGTTTGCGGGAATCGGGTGCGGGGCTGTTTTGGGTGCCCGCAAAACCAGTCGTGCATCTTCTGCTATGCCGGAGTTTCTCAGATGTCTTGTAATTCTTTGTCTGCTGCCTTTTATGCTCATACCTGCTATGCGTATGCTTCACATCTTTTTTGATATTCCAGCAGGTGGATATGCATCAATTTACCATATTATGTGGGGAACAGGTGTAACCGTGTGTCCCTTCAGCTTTATGGTGGGATTTGTTTTTCCTTTAGCTTGCAGAGTGCTTTTTGAGCAGGGCGGCAAGGAGAGTATTAACATAGGCTGGGTGTATATATGGGAATCTGTTGGAAGTCTTGCGGGAGGACTCGCAATATCTTTTTTGCTGATACCCCGATATCCTCCTTTGCTTGTTTTCGGTTGTGGGGCCTTGCTGATATGCTTAAGTGCTTTGTCTGTTTGTATGAAACTGACCGATACACGCAAATATCCTGTTTTGAAAACAGTGCTTGTGATGCTGTCTGTGGCAGGAGTTATTGCTCTGGCCAGCGGTGCTTTTTCAGAATTAGATACTTACCTGCTGCAAATTCGCTGGAGTTCCTTTAACAATCGACTAAAAATTATTGAGAATCGGGACTCACGCTATCAAAATATTGTGCTGGCTGAAGCTCAAGGGCAGTACAGCCTTTATGTAAACGGGAATTTTTTAAGTAGTTATCCTGACACATATCAGGCCGCACGCAAGGCTCATTTTTTTCTTGTCCAGCATCCCAACCCGCGTCATGTTCTTATAATTGGCGGAGGTTTGACAGGACTTTTGCGGGAAGTGCTGCAACATCCTGTAGAATCAGTTGACTATATCGAACCTGATCCGGAGCTTGTACGAATACTGCGGCCTTATCTGAACTTACAGGACACAAAGGCTCTTGATGACAGCAGGGTAACTCTTTTTTATTCGGATGGCCGCCGATATATTAAGGAGACAACAAAGCACTATGATGTGATTATAGCAGAGACTCCCGACCCTTCCACTGCACTGCTTAACAGGTTTTATACAACAGATTTTTTTCGTGAAATACATGCCATTATGTCCCCGAAAGGAATTTTCATAATTGGGATTTCTTCAACTGAAAATTATGTAAGCCAGGAAATTGCAGATTACAATGGATCGCTGTTTAAAGGCATTGCCTCTGTATTTCCCTTTATTATGGTTGTGCCTGGAGAAAAGAATTATTTTATTGCAGCTGCCTCAGACGGTGTTTTTTCCCAAAACGCACAGGTGCTTGCAGATCGCTATACGAAACGCAACATCCATTCTGATAATTTTTCCCCGACGCTTTTTCAATGGCTGGTACAGAAAGACAGAATTGCATTTATGGAAAAAGCTCTTAAGCAAAGGGCCCCGAGTCTGCTCAACACCGATTTTCACCCAATTACCTATTTTTATAACTTGATTATCTGGAATAGTATCTCGAGTGAAGGGAGGACATTTCAAGCGTTGCTCCGCCTGCAGGAAAGCGGTTTACGGTGGATTATTATCACAGTGACGTGCCTGTTTTTGATTGGATGTGCAGGACTGCGTTTTTTTCGGCCCCGGAAAGGATTTCGTTATACCTGCTTCTGGGTTATGAGCACTACCGGATGTGCAGGCATGGCCCTGGAACTAGTGCTTATTTTCATGTTCCAGAGCATTTTCGGATATATATATGAGCAGATAGGAGTTGTTGTAGCGCTGTTTATGTTGGGCCTTGCATCAGGCGGGTTCGGTATGCGGGTCTGGTTGCAAAAAGCACGGGGAGCCCCATTGAAAAATCTGATGCTGCTTGAGATTTTGGTTTGTTGCTATATACTCTCAGTGCCATTCATGCTGCATGGTTTTGCAGACGTAGATAGCAGTACAATACTTCTTTTTCCAACGCAGTATGTCTATTTTACGCTTATATTTGTAATAGGGTTGCTTGTCGGTATGGAGTTTCCCCTGGTATGCCATGTGCTTATCAGCAGGGGATATGAGGGCAGATATGTGGCCGGCTGGGTTGATGCCCTTGATCATGGCGGTGCATTGTTCGGTGCTTTTTTAACAGGTACGATTCTGGTACCACTGTGGGGCATGGAGTATACCTGTTTTTTAATGGGATTGCTGAAATTGACGTGTATAGGCTTTATAATCTATTACGGTATAAGGCGGGATCTACAGTAGCGGAGGCCGCTTCAGTATCAAGAATACCTCCCAGAAAGGTGTTTATCCTGTCGCACTGTAGTTGTGGTAGTGCAATCATATCTGTATAGTTTACTGAAATAATTGAGAAGTTTTTCTGATTGGCTATCCAGTGATTGAATTTTATGAGCTGGGCCTTAAACAATTCAGTCAGCTTTTCATCGCCAACCTGAGCACCCTGCTTGCCGGTGCGCTGCAGCATTTTTTTCTGTGAGGCGATGACTTCCTCGAGGGCTCTCTGCATAAAAACAATCCGGTATTCATATTCGCTGGGCAGGTCATATAAAAGGCTGTATACCATTTTAACAACCTTTCCTCTGGCAGCCGACACCCAGGATGGGTCATCCTTTGTCTTTTTTACCGGTTCAAACTCATAGTATCCCTTGGGGTTATCCTCGTCCTGTTTGCGGATATTATCAGTTAATGCCGGAATGCCGCCGGCCTCGAGAGCCTGCATCATCATAGATGTGCCCGAGCGAGGCAGGCCGGATACTATAGTTATAAAAGGTTCCTTCATAAAGCTAAATCCTGACTTTCAGCAGTGGTTTAAAAAGCAATGCAAAAACCATTGATGCTATAAAAAAATATAAAATCCACCAGTCAGTACCATATATGCGGGACGGCCTTTCAGGGTAATCAATACTTATAGACTGGACCTCAGCATTTGGACCAAACGGTTTTTCAAGCGGAAAAAGCAGGATGTCGCTGAACTGTGGTCCTGGACGCTTGGGGTTCAGGCGCATAAAACCATTGCCGACAGCAAGCTGTTTTGTGAAGATCTGATCACCAACGTGAAAAACCAGGGTGGCGTATCCATCTTCTACCGGTTCAATTTTCCACACAATCTCCTTTTTGCTTACAATACGAACCGGCCCGGTTACCACCTTGACATTAGGCAAGGGCTCAAGGGTTACCTGCGGCCAGGTTTGCAGGGCGTCATTTAACGTAAGCTTTATAACAGCAGGTGCATCACCGGGCTGCAGGGGTCTTGTCTGGTACCACAGGCCCATTTGGGCAAGAATGAGGCTAACCGGCACTATCATAACCAGCATCGGTACTATTGAGTGAAAGAGCAGTCTGAAAGCTCCGGCAAAAACTTTTACCTGGGACCGGAAGGTCACAACGATATTATCCTTGAAAAGTTTTACGGCCAGCAGGTTGGCCTTGATGTCATCTCTGGTACAAGCGATTGCTTTCTGATTTGATGTATATTTAAAGATAATCAGCAAAAACACACCAAGCACAGCTGAAATAGCTGTAATGGAAAGCCACCCGGGAAGTACGGCTACAGGCTGCAGGAAAAATCCTCCAAGGGCATTTGTGACTATATTTGTGCCGGTTATCAGTTGAATAAGCAGACTCATTATTCTATATATCCTAACCCTCGCAGCTGATCCGCTACAGCATCCTCTCCTTCTGATGAAGCCTCAAGCTGAGCGATCTCCTTTTCTATGACGGAGGTGACGAATTCTTCAAAGCTGCTGTAACCTGCTGCCTGGGCTGCTTTTTTTGCACGATCATACAGTTTTGAGTCAATCTTGATTTTTGCCATGGCATATCCTTTGTGCTAATTACCCTTGGTGTTCATTTTATGTTTTAATGATATTACGGCCCGTCATTTCTGACGGTATTGGCAGACCGAATTTTGTTAAAACAGACGGTGCCAGATCCACAAGTGACGGGTTCGCAGCAGCAATCGGCTGATTGCTGAAAAGCACTCCCGGCACTTCAGAAGCATCCATGCAGTGGTCGGCGCTCCAGGCCGATGTATTATCCAGAAGAACTTCATCGGTTATATTTCCCAGGCAGGTCTTCCATGAGGCCCGAAAATCGCGGCTGTAGCCGATTACCAGATCAGGAGCATAGTGCAGGGCCGGGCCGCTGTAGGCTTGTTCCGTGCGATGAACCGCTCTAATAACCTGCCGGCCGTCCTTATCACGCAGGGCTTTTAATTTTGCGGTCAATTCATCCAAAAGCTGCTCTTTTTCGCGTCCCGGTTCAACTATGCCGTAGCGTTCACGGCCTTTTAGATTAAGGTACAGGCTGTTTATCCCTAATCCGAAAGCCCGGCTTTGTGACCATTCGGCATTCTCCAGTACTGCGGTACAGTCAGGAGGCCCGAGGTAACCGTTATTGCGCAGCCAGGTGTTCAGATTGAACTGACGCCCGAAGTTTGCAAACCCGTGATCGCTCATTATCATAATGTGGGCTGTGCTGCCATAGCGTTTGAGCATATCGCCGACAACAGCGTCCATACGGCTGTACAGCTTCTGCAAGTGCTGGAAATATTTCTTTGCTTCCGGTGTAGAGCGAATCGGATGTTTAGCATCAGAGTCCCACCAGAACATGTGGGCCTGCATATCCGTGCTGGAAAAATAGAAAAACAGTAAGCCGTCATCATAGTTTGAAACTGCATGATCCAGCAGCTCGAGCCGTTCCTGCAGAACTTTTTCAGACTGAACGATATATTCGTCCTCAGTAAACACTTCATTTGAAAGGGCCTTGTGATCTTCCTGAAAGCCGGTTGTATAATAAAGGCCGAGTTTTTGGGATATCTCGCGGCTGAACTGTTCAGGTTCCGTAAGTTTGATTGCCGGATCTGAGGGGTCTGTATTGATCGGTGTTGCATACAGTCTGAAATTAGGTGCAATTTCCTGCACATAGAAGCGGCAAATGCCGCTCAGCTTTTTATCAGGCATCAGGGCCGGCATTGAGAGCTCAAAATCCAGTTTTAACCACTCGCTCCACTGGCCTTCGTTAAGGACAACGGTTTGATTCTGAATTTCTATAACAGCTGCGCGGGCCTGACTGTCACGATGGACAATAAAATCAATCTGCGTCGGCACAGGCTCCTTTAAAATAGTATTCTTCGGTCCCAACAGTGTAACCGGGAGGGAAGTTTCACCTTCAAAATAAATTTTTGAGCGTTTGCCGCCGCCTTCGGTTTGCGTTTCTTCAGGACCGTCTTCTGCAAAGTGCTGGTAGGTGCCGTAGGTGCCCAGCAGATCAGGGGTTCCCATGCCGGCAACGCAACGGTGATGTCCGTAGAGTGAAGGGCTTGGAGGATAGTTTGAGGGCAGACAATAAAAAGTTGAATCAACTCCTGCACGGTCAAGGTAATCCCAGAAAGGTGTACCCTGGCGCTTTAGAATAGTCTGAGCGGGTTTATGATTAAACGGCCAGAAATTGAGTTGCATTTTATGATCGCCAAGCTCCAGGTATCCCTGGCCGGCAACAGTTTTTGCAGCAGCATAAAAAGGGTAGGCCTGTCTTTCGGGATCACGGTGAATAAAGTCGAAAATGCCATGGGATCCCGGCCCGGCACCATTTATGAAATTTGCCCAGGCCACCGGGCTTTGCGGAGGAATGCTTGTGCCAAGCGTGCTGTAACCGCCCTGTTTACGCAGGCGGTCAAGATGGGGAAGCCGGCCTTCAGCCATCATTTTCTCACACAGCCGCGGATCCATGCCGTCAAATGCGAGAATAATGACCTTTTTGGGTTTGATAACAGGAAATTGTTCGGTCTGCGCCAGAGCAGACTTGAGGCCAATACCGGTTGCCAGGGTAGCAACGGTGCAAGAGCTGTGTTTTAAAAAATCACGTCGGTTAATTTTCATTTTATTATCTCTGTTTCGTTATAACTCGGGTGCAGGTGCTTTGGATGCTTCAGCAGCATCGTCAGCCACCTGCAGTGGTTTGCCGTCCATATGGCCGGGCACCGTAATACCAAACATATTGAGCACCGTAGGGCCGATATCCATGAGCCGCGGATGCTCATTTTCAATCACCCTGTTGCAAAAAAGAATACCGGGAACCAGGGAATGATCAATACAGTGGTCACCGCTCCAGGCTTTCAGATTTTCATGAAATAACCGGTCGGTTACCTGGCCTACGGCTGTTTCCCATGAGGCCCGATAACCGAACTGGTAGCCGATAAGCAGATCAGGGGAATCATTTTTGTAAGGGCCGCTGTAAATGCTGCGGGCATTATAGACTTGTTTAATAACCGGTTTGTTTCTCGCCGGGTCTGTCAACTCGCGCAGTTTTTCAGTAATTTCGTTGCGCAGTTGGGCGGCTTCTGTTTTTTGATCTACAATACCCTGTGCTTCACGTCCTTTCAGATTTAGAAAAATACCGGCCAGGCCGATCGCAAACGCTCGGGTTTGTGGCCAGTCAACACCGGCAAGGTTCTTTTTGCCTCTGCCGTTTTCTTTCAGGGTAAGATAGCCGTTTTGCTCAAGCCAAAGGTTCAGGTCAACGCCATAACGAAAAGCATTAAAACCATGATCGGAAATGACCATAAGCAGTGTATCCGGATCAGCACACTTTTGCATGGTTTTGCCGACAAGTTTGTCAGCCTGTTTGTAGATTTTTTCGATTGCAGGAGAGTCGGGAGGCTGATAGTCACCCTGGTGGACCGGGTGCTGTTCATCCATCTGCCGCCAGAAAGTATGCTGTATACGGTCGGTCCCGTCGAACACGCATACACACAGGCCCCGTTTTATATTTTCCAGCGAATCAAAAAACATCTTTTCGCGTTCCTGATCTGCCTGCAGGCACTGCTGCAGGAAATCATCATCACTGATGCACTTCTCATTGAGTGCCCAGCTGTCTTCGGCAAGTCCCAGCGTTGCATAGGGACCCTGGCGTTTTGCCAGATAGGTCGCATATACCTGAGGATAGCTTATAGGCATTGCCGGCTTCTCAGGATCGATATTTACGGGTGTAACATAGAGACGAAATTCAGGTTCTGTTTCAATGAGCAAAAATTTGCAGATACCCGATACCTTAACTCCCAGTGAAGCTTTAAAGACTACTTTGATCCAGTCTGAATATACCCCCCTGGTGAGCCTGTAAGAATCACCATTGAGCTTAAGGACTGCTGAGGATTGATCTGTAATAGATATGGTAAATGGACAGGTAAGCGGGGTGCCTACCTTCAGCATAGGATCATGCGGGCCGATAAGGTCCGCCTTGATGTGGTTATCATTTTTTGTTACCAGGTAATATTCACCGCCGGTACTTGTGTCGTTGCCATTGTCTTCAGTTGTGTAGTAAGAAAACATACCCTGGGTGCCGCGAAGATCAGGAGCGCACATTGCTGAGAGCTGCAGGCCATAAAACTTTTCAGTTGGAAAGGTAATCGGCACTCGCATAATACTGCTGAAGATTCCGTGATCACCAAGAATTTTCCAAAAAGGGATCCCCTTGCGAAGCAGTCTGATGTCAGGAGACCCCAAGGGGATTCGGTATTTGCCCACAGTTAAGGTTTTTGAGGGGCCTCTAATATCGGTTGAACTCAGTTTAGCAGCATATGTTTTGCGGTCCCGGGTAAGGAAGTCGAAAATGTTATGTTTGCCCGGGTTTGAACCGGTCTGAAAGGTTGACCAGGCTACCGGTGAAATGGACGGAACTGTTGTAGCCAGGGGTTTAAAGCACCCCAGTTCATACAGTTTTGAAAAGTTTGGCAGCTTACCTTCTTTGAGCCATTTTTTTGTAAGGCTGTAATCCATGCCGTCAAGTCCCAGCACAACAACTTTCTTGAAGCGGCTTTTTGCAAAAACGCGTCTGTAACGGATAGCCCTGATTGCATAACGCAGCGGCCAGGTGATAAGCACGAGCAGAGCTGATCCAATTGCGGTAAACATTACCAGAAACGACCCTACAACTGCGAAACCTGCACCGGGACCAATATAGGCGTGGGCCAACTCAGGCTGAAAAACAACAGATAAAGATAATAATATAGCTATAAGAAACAGCATGTCGTTTGCAAATATTACAGATAATTTATGCAGTTAATTGATATATTGGTGCGTATAAGCTTCTCATTATAAGAGTGCAATTATGTTTGTAAAAGCCGTTCAATTTTAAATTTTAACACATAAAAACTGTTAAACCAAGTTGTTTACAATTTGGTTTTAATGCTAAACAATAACTAATCATAGCACATAATTTTTATATATTTACTATTAATAACATATACAATTCTATCCTGGAAACTGTTGGTTTAGTAAAACGGTACTGCTATGATCCAGAAGGGCTAAATGAAAAAGATTTGAGAGGTGATACAAGTGCCAAAAACCCTTTTCTTAGATCTCTATCCCTGAACAATAGTTCGGAATATTTTTCGGTAATTGGCAATAAATGTTTAGGGCTATATGGTATAAAACTTTCTATACCAGTCAATAAATTTTTGTATTCCCTCAGTAATAGGGGTATTGGGTTTATATCCCAGATCCTCTATCAAATCACTAACATCAGCCCAGGTGGCAGGAACATCTCCGGGCTGCAATGGGAGCATATTTTTTTTAGCCTTTTTCCCCAGAGCTTTCTCAATTGCTGCAATAAAGTCCAAAAGGTTCACCGGACTGTTATTGCCGATATTATAGATTTTATAGGGTGCTTTGCTTGAAGACGGATCTGGATTTTTTCCGCTCCAGGAGGGCTCGCCCTGCGGCGGTCTGTCGATAACACGAATAATGCCTTCAACAATGTCATCAATATAGGTAAAATCCCTTTGCATATTGCCGTTGTTATACACATCAATCGATCTGTTTTCCAGAATAGCCTTGGTAAATATAAAAAGGGCCATATCTGGTCGCCCCCAGGGGCCATATACAGTAAAAAAGCGCAGACCGGTTGTCGGCAGCTCATAGAGATGACTATAGGTATGGGCCATCAGTTCATTGCTTTTCTTGCTGGCTGCATAGAGGCTTACAGGATGGTCTATATTATGATGGGTAGAGAAGGGCATTTCTTCATTCAACCCGTAAACACTTGAGCTGCTGGCATATACCAGATGCTTTATGTTGTTATGGCGGCAGGCTTCGAGCATATTCATCCATCCAACTATGTTGCTTTCAACGTAGGCATACGGATTGGTAAGTGAGTAACGCACTCCAGCCTGAGCCGCAAGGCTGCAAACAGCGTCGAACTCATACTGTTCAAAAATTTCAGTTAGTTTTTCCCTGTCTTCTAAAGTAAGCTGTATAAATTTATAATTAGGATATTTATGGCTTTGAACAAGTTTTCCATACGTAATGTGACTTTGTTCTATGCCTGTTTCAGTGAGCCGGCCATGCTTAAGCCGAACATCATAATAGTCGTTTATACTGTCCAAACCAATTACTTCATCACCACGAGCAATGAGCTTTTGCGCGAGATAAAATCCTATAAAACCGGCAGTTCCTGTTACTAAAATTCTTAATGCCATATCTCCTATCCGTTAAGCTGTTTTTTTTAGCCACTCTAAAAGAGTTTAAGGTAATGACTTAATCTATGTCAAGGTGAAATAATACCACAATTACCTCAGCCCTAACTAAAAGATAACTGATAGCTAAAAGTATTATATCCCAAGCAAATCCTTTAAGGGGATCAGGTTAAAACGTGACAAAAGAGAGAGTAATTTATGTTTTTGCCTTCTGCCCCTATTGTGGCTCTGAAGCATGGTATGTATTTTTAATTTTGCAGGGATTGGTTTGCCCGTTATACAGATTTCCGGATAGGTGTTCTCAAACTCATACGGATGTGTATAGATTATGGCAGGGCGATTTAATTTTTCCAAACGTCTTATTGCAAACATCGTCCACCATAAAGGGAAATGTCGTAAATATCCTCCTCCTGCAACCGGCACTCTCTTTCCCATAATATCGAGGCATGATAAGGGTATTTCATACAGACCGTTCGGCCAGCAAAAAATTGTCTGTGACGTGTCGGGTATTCCATAACGGCTTCCTTTAATCGGAAAAATGCTGGAATCATATACAAAGCCCAGTTCGCAGAGAATATCAACTGCCCAAAGGGATTCTTTAGTTATAGAAAAAGTCGGCGCTCTGTGCCCTAGAACTCGTCCTCCCGAAATGTTTTCGATTTCTTCCTTTGCTTTTTTTATGTTTTTATGGAAATCTTCAGCCTTGATTTTATAAATTTGGACATGATCATAGCCGTGCACACCGATTTCGTGCCCCTCGTTAACAATTCTTTTCACGAGGGCAGGGTATTGCCCGGCAATGTTCGCAAGAACGAAAAAGGTTGCTTTGACATTTTTGCTCGCCAGCACATCAAGAAGCCAGTTTGTGTTGCGATCCACTTCTGCAGTCGGCGGGATGCTTTCATGGAAATAGTCCTGAAAAATAATTTCAAAATAATCTTCAACGTCAATTGACAAACCGTGTTTCATAAAACTCCAGAGGTATTGAAGTTTAATATCTTTATGAGGCTGCTTTTACCTGTTTGCCCGGCAGTTGTGTTCCCGGATCGATAAAATGTATCGTTACTTATGTCTTTTTTATTAATTTTATATTGACAATTTGCCAAATAATATAATAAAATTATATATTTTATATATATGTTTATCAAGCAATAACTATAATTACAGGAGAATTCATAATGACACAGTATTCAACCGGACCGGACAATCAGAAATATCCTTTACCAACAGAAGAAGACCACAAACAAGAATTTGCAAAAATTAAAGCTGTAGTTGACGAACAAAAAAAGATGGGTAGAGAAATTGTTGTTGTTATCGGTCTTGGATTTGTGGGCTCCGTCATGGCTGCTGTTGTAGCAGACAGTGAAGATGAAAACGGTCAGCCGGGAAAATTCGTTATTGGTATGCAGAGGCCCAGCCCCAGAAGTTTCTGGAAAATACATTATATTAATAAGGGGATTCCACCGGTTAAATCAGAAGACCCCGAGGTTGATAAAATAATTCCACGCACGGTAAATGAGAAAAAAACATTTATTGCTACGTACACCTATGATGTTCTGTCGCTCGCAGATGTTATTGTGGTTGATGTGCAGTGTGACTATATAAAGGATTCGCTGGGGAATGTAGCCAATGGCTTTGCCGACATCAAGGCCCTTGAGCAATCACTTGGAATAATTGCTGAAAAGATGCAGCCTGAAGCGATGGTGCTGATTGAGACTACTGTGCCTCCCGGAACCACTGAACAGATTGCATATCCGATTATGAAAAAAATCTTTAAGAAACGGGGACTCACTGCAGAGCCTTTGCTTGCGCACAGCTATGAACGCGTAATGCCAGGCGAAGAGTATGTTGACAGTATTCGCAATTTCTGGCGTGTCTGTAGCGGCATAAACGAGACCGCCCGGCAGAAGGTTGAGAAGTTTTTGAATGAAGTACTTAATACGAAAGACTACCCTCTGACCGTCATGGATAAGCCTATTGAGTCTGAAACCGCTAAAATAGTTGAAAACAGTTTTCGTGCAACCATACTGGCTTTTCTTGATGAGTGGAGCCTTTTTGCAGAAAGAAACGGGGTTGACCTTATTAAGGTTATCAATGCAATCAAGGTTCGGCCTACTCATAATAATATTATATTTCCGGGCCCCGGCATAGGCGGCTATTGTTTGCCCAAGGACGGTGGACTGGGCATGTGGGCTTACAAACATCTGATGGGTTTTGAGGATGATATTTTCAAAATTACCGAGATGGCAATCAACACCAACGACACTCGTGCATTACGGGTTGCACAACTTACCCGGGATGCTTTAAGGAACATGAACAAGCCGATTGCATCAGCAAACGTTTTGCTCTTGGGGGCGGCCTACCGGCAGGATGTCGGCGATACACGCTATAGCGGATCAGAGCTGGCTATACGCAGGCTGACGGAAATGGGTGCTGAGCTTAAGGTTCATGATCCTTTTGTGGAGCACTGGTGGGAATTTGAAAGTCAGGATACTTACCCTGCAAGCGGGTTGAGCTGGGCCCGTTTTTTCAGGAACCAGGACAAGCTCAATGAACTGCGTATTGAAGAGAGCCTTGAAGAGGCCCTGCACGATTCAGATGTTGTAGTTTTCGCGGTACCGCACAAACCGTATCTTGAAATTGAGCCTGACTGGCTTGTAGAAAAAATTGGCCAGCCGGCAGCGATAATTGATTGCTTTGGCATACTCACCGATAACAGGATTAGACGATATTTTGAGCTGGGCTGCGAGGTCAAGGGCCTTGGCAGAGGTCATATTAATCGAATTAAGAAAACAGTTTATAAAAACTAAAAGTAACGATCGGGCTGTTTTTGTTGTGGGATAAGCTGAGGTGTGTTTGAAGGTGATGTTGGTCTCTGCACATAAGTTATACAGTGCCTTTGTGACAATCGCTTATTTTTTCGATATGCGCAACCATGTCATTATATACTTTTTCGGCTGAGTATTTTTCCTTAAAAAGGCGGTAAGCATTTTGTGACATAGCATGGAGGTGTTCACGGTTATCAAATAATTCGATCAAAATATTTACCAGACCGTCAACATCTCCATGTGCGTAGGTTATACCACATTTGTGTGCACACAATTCCTGCTGCAAAATCCCTTCAAGACTTGAAATAACCGGCAGACCTGCAGACCAGTACTCGATCGGCTTATTGGTAATGTTTTTATCCATCGTAGGGGTTTTTCTGTAAGGAGCTAGTCCAACAGAGCTTTTCTGCAGCAGTGTCCAGATAGCAACACTATCAACCCAGCCTGTGAAGATGACATTGCTGCAATCATGGGCCATTTTTCTATATTGTTCCAGGCTGTCACTGGCACCGCATAATACGAATTTAAAAGACCTTTTGTTGTTTTGCAATTTACGTGCTGCTTCAACGATAACTTCAAGCTCGTAATGCCTCCCCAGATAACCAAAGAAACAGGCAATAAATTCTTCCGGTTTTTTTTCTACCCCGTATCTTTGCCACTGCTTTTCCGCTGCGTCTATGGCTATTTTGCTGTGTGCTGTTTCGACGTAAGCTAAAGGGAAAGACTGATCATAAGAAGTTTTCTCACGATGTGCATACGCCAGGGCCCAATTGACAAATTCATCAGTGGTTCCTGTTATAGCTGTTGCATTAGCACAAATATTTTTAACCGTGTTAAACCATGGTGTCAAAAGCAGCTTCATGGCCGGATGAAACCATGAAGGAGCAAATTTAATAAATGCATCAGGCCACAGGTCCTGCACATCAATTATAATCGGAATCGCATGTTGTTTTGCATAGTCGACCGCCTCTTTACATAAACCTAATGGAGGCAAGCAGGCAATAATGATGTCAGGTGAAGGTATTTTTTGTACATGCGTGCGAAAAGCCTTGGTAGTGTTATACAAGTTAATAATTCTTAAAAGGCTTGTGTTTTTTTTATAAAGAAGTGCATGTAAAAAAATAATACTGAATCTGTCGTTTGCTTTTACGGTTGCAGTGTTTGTAAACCGTTGAATTTTTTTATTGTGATTTACCGTTGTGTTCCACCAGGTAACATTGTGCCCTGCCTCAGCAAGCTTTGCAGCCAGAATACCGCCTCTGAACAAACGGACGTTTTCACCGTCCAGCGGAGTTGGTTCAGGTACTTTGATAAGCCAGATGTTTTTTTTCTTTGAAGATTTCATTTACTATTCAATAAAACAGTAAGCATAATATCAGTATAAGAATACCTAGTCCGCCAGTGAACATTAAAAGGCGGCCAGGGTTATCCAGTCCAAAGCGAGCACACATTTTTTTTATAGTGCTTTCAATTTTTTTACCACATACGTTTCGGATGGTTAAATGAGCCAGGGCATACAGTCTGTTTACAATAGCATAGACAGGTGATGATAATATTTTATTAAATTCTTTTAGTGTTGTATCCTTATGAATAGAGAATCTGCGGATGTTATAGGGAGAAGTGGCAAGGTTTATTGTTCCTTTGCCGGGCACTTCGATTGTTTTATAGCCTGTTTCACGAGCTATTGCAAATACCCGTTTATCATAAGAGCCGTACGGAATAGCCATATGAGCTACCGGCTTTCGGGTTATGGATTCAAGCGTTTCCTTGCATGTTGTCAATTCCAGTTTGATTTCATCATTTGATAAAAGTTTTAAGTGAGGATGTGTTGCGGTATGGCCTTGAATTGAAATACCATTCTGACTTAATTCATACATCTGTTGCTGTGAAAGAAGCTTTTCAGGAAGGTCCATTTTTGTAAATTCTTCTGTTCCTGGATCAGATACAGAATAAATAACAGCTTTGAATCCAAAGGCTTTCAGTATCGGATAAGCATAAATGAAATTATTTTCATACCCGTCATCAAAAGTAATTATTACAGGTTTTTGCGGCAGTTCGTTTTTATGTTCTTTTAAGTAAAGGTAATCATCCAGGTCTATTGCGGTGTAATTGTTGTCTTTTAGAAATTTCATTTGCTCTGAGAATTTTTGATCGGAGACGACATAGGAATCTTGCTTGCAGGCAGGTATGTTTTGCTTATCGATTATGCGATGATAGTTTAGTACAGGAATACGGTCTTTGCGATATTCAAGCAAAGCAAATTTTAAGATTATAATACTGCATCCAAAAAAAATAATTAAAAGTAAAGACAGTCCAACCATATTTTCTTTTACACCTTACAGATAAGAGCTTAAAAAAATTTACAGAACTACCGGCACAGCACTGCTTAACAGAGATTACGTTCTTCTGTAAAAACGTTTTTTTCTTTGTTGGGGATCTATCATATCTTTTAAAAGCAGTAGCCATAGTCCCAGTCCTGTCAGGGGATCATGCCATGACCATTCTTCATAATGCAGGTTCTTGGCGAAAAACCTGAAAAACGAGGGTTCTGCCCGGAATCTTTTTTTTGAGCGAATAAACCATGCAATATCCGCCGGCAGGTAACGAAGGAAAATGTCTGTCGCAAAGTGTTTTGATTCATGCAGCTCCAGCCCCAGTGCCAATCGATACAGCGCATAGGGAAAATCAAGACCTGCATCAACCAGTATTCGTATGGTTCGGGTGATTCGTGGATTGATTTCCATCAATTTAGCAATGCCATCACGTGGGTCAATAATAAAGTCACAGTCACCCATGCCCCACCATTTCATATGTGAAAGAATATTTTCTGAATAATCAAGAATATCTTTTCGATAAACAGTCTGGTTGAGTGTGCTTGACCCCCCGGTAGGAGGATAAAATCTTAATTTTGCATAACTGCCCCACATTTTTACCTTATGTGTTTTGTCTAATAAAAGCTCTGCCTTGTATTGTTTGCCATCGTGAGGGATAAATTCCTGTACAATACACGGCCCGTAAAGCGCTCTTGTATTATTATAAACGCTTATTAATTCATCAGGGGTGTCAACTGCAGAAATTCCAATTGCACCATGACTGAAACAGGGTTTCAGGATAGCCGGATATGCTGCGTCTGCTGCGACTTTCTCAATACCATCCTCTTCCGGAAACCATGTCGCAGGAATGGGGACACCGCATGTAACAGCAGTTTTCATTGTAAGCGCCTTGTTCCTGCAAAGTAGAAATGTTTCAAAGTCCACAACAGGAATGCTGGTATATGGCGCAAACAAGTTTTTGTTTTTCGACAGCAAAAAGGTAATATGTTCACCACACCCCATTGTTACAGGAAAGTTGCCGGATTGAATTTTTTGTAAAACCCACTGCACAAAGTCTTCAGTGTGGGCAGCAGGGTCCGGATAAACACATTTCTCTACAGGATAACGCGAAAAACCGCTCGCAGAAATTTTTCTTGGTGATCCAACAGTTATCGGAATATTTCTTTTTGTTAAGGACCAGACAACAGGTAATGCGGGCGTGTCTTCAGCGCCAAGGAGAAGTACAGGCTTTTGATTATGATATAATCTGTTCACAGCAGCTGCCTATAATATTATAAAAAGAGATGCACGTTCCCTTCCTGTGATAGTATACAAATAAGGAAACAACAGTTCTTTTTTGTATACACGTTCAATCTACGAAGGGAAATTTCACACTTGTATACATTATAGAAATTGTCAGCAGCTCGTAGTATGAACCCCTGGCGTGAGATCAAGGTTGTGCAGACGCAAACATATATCACGAAAAACCTCATGCTGCTTTTCCTGGGTGTATTGTTGAACTGTGTCCAATGCTTTAGCTCTAATAGCAATAGTGTCACTGTTCGACAGGCATATATTTTCCAGGACAGTAGAGAGATCTTGGCTGTTTCCCGGCTTAAACAGGAAACCGTTTTTTCCATGCTCAATAACACCCGGTATGCCTGAATTGTTTGATGCTAATACTAAAACACCTTTTGCCATTGCTTCAAGCAGAGCCTGCGGCAGGCCCTCAGCGCCGAGGCTTGGCAAAATAAACATATCGGCTTTAAGGTAGTGTTGATACAAGGCTTCACCATAAGGAACGTAGTCAGCAAATGCGACCTTTTCTTCAAGGCCCAGAACCTTACCTGTGTTCATAAGTTCATGCTTTAATGGTCCTTCCCCAACAATATCAAGTTTAAAATTAAAACATTTTATTGCCGCCAAGGCTCTTAGCAGATAGTCAATACCCTTCTCCGGGTCAAGCCTTCCCACAAACAGAATGTTGACACATTTGTCCCATCGGATTTCCTTTAAACTGGTTTTTGAAACAATATCAGCTTTAGTGAATTTTGAGTTTGCAAACAGAAAGGTGTTTGGGTTGATTTTTATATATCGCTGATACATTTCACTTCCCATAGTAAGCACGGGGTGTTTTTTGCAGTATTTGTCAGTAAGAAAGTTTAACCAGTGTGTAACAAGAAGTGCAGGATAATGCTTGATTCCACGATATCTTATTTCAGCTGATGCCAGCATGTTCTGCCTAACAAAAACAAAAACCTTTTTATGTTCACTGGTGCAATAGTTAAGTATTGTTAAAGCAATCGGGTGCGGGACCATCACAAACAGCAGATCACTGGTAGTGACGAATTTTTTCAGCTTGTGCTTTACTTTATTAATATAGAAAGGATATTGTGTGCAGAGGTGAAAGATATTATTGTAGTATGGCAGTTCTACAACAGTATTCTTTTCTTTGCTGAGAGCATACCGGGATCCTTTTTCAGAAATTTTTACCCGGCTGATGAACTCAATTTTCTCAAAATATTTTTGAAAGGAGAGAAGGAACTGAATAAACGCTGCATCAGTAAAATATGTATCATTGCTCTTAAAAAAAACCTGGTCAACACAAACGCCTAGTTTCATTTTTTTGATATTGATAATGTTGAATACAGATGGTTTTGTTTAACATCAGATGTATTTGACAAATACTGTACGCTCATTAAGAAGAATCAACGCAGATATTTTTTTGTGATTACATCAGCAATACGCTCACCTGCCTTACCTTCCCATAAAGGAGGTATAGTGCCTTTTTTGCAATTGCCGGATAGGATTTTCGTTACCTCGGATTTTAATTGCCGCATATCCTGACCGATCAGAATATTTGTTCCCAGCGTTAAAGTAACAGGGCGTTCTGTGTTGTTGCGTATGGTAAGGCACGGGATGCCTAAGTACGTAGTTTCTTCCTGTATCCCGCCTGAATCTGTTATAAGGGCTGCTGCGCGTGTTTGAAGTGCAAGAAAGTCAAGATAGCTCAAGGGATTTTCAAGCTTGAAACCCGGATGTGACGGCCCTAGATTTAATTTTTGGAGGCGTTCTCTTGTCCTTGGGTGAATTGGGAAAAGGACAGAAATATTCTGACTGATTTCATTTAAAGCTATGAAAATTTCTTTTAACACGTAAGGATCGTCAACATTTGATGGTCGATGTAAAGTTACAAGGCAATATCTTTCATTTCCAACCAGACTATCAAGTGCACCAGTATCCAGTTTGTGCTGAGCTTTTGGCAGCAGACGCACGAGAGTATCAATCATTACATTGCCGATCATGTAGATTTTGTCTTTCTTGATCCCTTCGTGTAAAAGATTTTCATCACCATCCACAGATGGAGTAAAAAGCAGGTCAGCAATCTGGTCGGTAACCAAACGATTGATTTCCTCAGGCATAGATCGGTCATTTGAACGCAGCCCCGCTTCAACATGTGCAACCGGGGTTCCCAGCTTTGAGCATACCAGAGCTGCTGCAACTGTTGAATTTACATCACCATATACCAGAACCAGATCAGGTTTCTGTTTTAGGACAACCTCCTCAAAACGAATCATAATCTGTGCTGTCTGAGCTGCATGGGATGCAGACCCGACTTCAAGATTTATGTCTGGCTCAGGTATGTCAAGTTCATGAAAAAAAACTTCAGACATCTTGTGATCATAATGCTGTCCAGTGTGAACAAGAATCTGTTCGATACCTTTTATTGCAGATACAGCCCGTATAACCGGTGCCACCTTCATGAAATTTGGTCGTGCACCAACAACATGAATGATTTGCATAGGAGCTCCATGGTATTATTAAAACACTATGTAGTATATATTCGTTCTAGACAAATTTTCCTTGAGTTTTTTCTAATTCATTCTATTCTATTATAATAATATTAATTTTAATTAAAAATTGAACAATAATTATTTTTTGTGTGGTTGATAATCAAACTGTGGATCGTGATAGAACCGGTGGGCTTTGGATTCATATATTCTGAAAATTTTCAAGTATAGCCTGCCAATCATTTTTTTTACTATGTTAGGACTGTAAGAGAAAAGCTTGTTTTTTTCCGTGAAAGCAGTAAGGTCGCTTGCTAAATCAGGACCATATTCTTTTACCATTTGTGCAAAAATAGTGGATCTGACATATTCGTATAGCTCAATATCAAGTCGATTCTTTTCACGAATTCTGTCAATGTAGATATCAAGATCAATTTTGTCAGGGTATTTTGGGGCAGAACGCTTTTTTTCATAATAAATATTAAGAGAATTATTAAAAAGTCTCTGGTTCATTAAAATCAAAGATGTGTCAAAGTCCTCCATTATTCCAACAAAACTGAATTGTTTTTTGATGTTATCCCTAGCTTTATTTATATCATCACAGCCAGCTATTCTTTTTGTCATAAAATTGTCGAACTTTTTTTCTTCTAAAAAATCATCAAGGCACCAATCAATGTTCATCTCCCATTTTTGAAAATTATAATGCGAAATATAGCGAGACACTGGTTCACGTAAAAAGGTTATATATTCAACAGTGCACCCTAAAACATTCTCATAACCAAGATAGTTTCTTGCGGTATGGCCGCCAAAGCCCCTTGAGAATCTTAAAATTTTTTTAAGCTGCTTAACCTCTGCAAGCATAAAAGAATTTTTTTTGTCATTAGTCCAGTAATGCCATGGACGCAACGCGAGATATGTCGCAAAGTTGTTATTAAACAATGCGTGCAGTGTCGTCCCAGCTGCTTTTTCAATGTGTATGAAACAAATCATTTGCTAATGATTATGAAGACATCTATTTTTATAAAATACTATTATGTCATGCCTTTTTTTTTAAAACAAGCTGTTATTTGGAGTGCATGTTTTATAGAAACTAGGAGTTTGTCGGAGAACCGTTCCGTTTCTCCACCGCATTCCTAGTCTCAAATCAAGCTTCGCTTGATTTGAGACTAGACTTATGAATTCACTTAGACTGTCCGCCTCTTGCTAACTTCCACATTCGATTGAATGGCAATTGGATCAATTCAATTTCATCTTTATGAAGCATTTTACTGCCAAGCATAAAAACAATCAGTATTGCCATGAACAAACCTGCCTGAACGATTAGCTTTACCAATAGATGTAATTCAGGCAATGGAATAAACATAATGATAAGACCGGCTAATACGCTAATCAAAAATACTTGTGATAATTCTTTCCAGCGCATAATTGAACCAATAGGAATTTTTGCAATGCGGCTGAATGTCGCGAGGAGGAACACCATTGAAGCCAAAGATGCAACTGCTGATCCCACACTCGGACCAATAAATGATAAAAGGGATTTTTGTCCCAGCCATACAAGTGTTGTGCTTATTATGATATTTATACTTAGTGCCAGAACAGCCTGATAGGCAATGTATTTTGTTTTTCCTATTGCGCGAAACAGTGTTGAATAGACTGCAACACGAATAGGCAACGTAAATAGATATATTGAAAAAGGCCACACAGCAAGGTCATATGACTGACCATACAGAAGCACAATGAAATCGTAGGCACAAACAAAGAAAAAAGCGAAACAAGGGAAAATTATCAAACTGCATTTACGGGCGGCCTCTTGCCAGATGTTCAACGCTGCTTTTATATTACCCTTTTCCGCTACACTAACAAGATTTGGCATTATGGCAGAACTTATACTTATGGTTATCACTGAAACTATCGGTAATTGTACTGCACCGCATGAATAGACTGCATATAAGGCCGGATCAAAGAAGCTGGAAATAAGAAGCTTGCCGAATTGAAGATTTAAAACACCAACAAGTGATGTTGCAAGAAGTGGAAAGGTATACTGGATTTGTTCTTTTATAATTGTATTGTCCAGCCGCCACTTACCTTGCGGGGAAAGACGTGCCATATCAATACAGCCAATTACGCCCATAATGACCTGCACAACAACTCGTAGCCATATTACGGTCGCCAGGCTGCAACCCATTGTAAAGGCAATTATGACCACCCCCATTTGACCTGCGTGTGAAATTATATTATAAACTCCCGAACGAACTGGTCTATCCAGGCTGATCATAAACGCCGGGACAAGCATCGCCAGTCTGTTCCCAAATGGGTAAATTGCACATATTTTTATCAGGGATACCAGTTCTGGATTATGAAATGTATCTGCAATCCAGCCCGATCCCAAAAACATTACAACAGCAGTAATTATGGCTAATGCCAGGGTCATTAAGAATGTCTGAAGAAGCAGTGTACGACGTTTTTCAGGACCATACTTGGGAAGAAAATAATACAGGCTGTTATTAAGCTGCAGTGAAATAACTCCTGCGAGGAATGCCTGCACCAGAAACACCTGGCGGAATGTCCCCAAGGACTCCTGACTGATCAGGCGGACCAGGATAATACCCAGTATGATAATGCTTGATCTCTCCAGGCCATTGCTGAACAGAATTATTAAGCTTCTATTGCGAATTCTCACGCCTTGTTTTTCCTGAACGATTCATGATACGCCTAAGAATATCTTTTGGACGTCTTTGCCATTTCCTGCAGGATTGTCTTAGAGATGCCCATATGCCGATTAGGATTGGGGGGATAGAGTTGATTACACGTCTTCCCCATACACTGTCTGCGAAAAGTGTAAAACTAATGTTCAGTTTAATCCAAAAAGAACGGGATCCGTTTTTTTTAATTTCCAGAGGAGGGGTCAGAAGGGGTGCCGGCAGCGAGTATTTCCGCTGCAACATTTCCTGTCCAAATGCGTAACAATCAGTAATCCTTTTGGTAATGTTTTGGTATTGTAAGAGTTTAGCACTATCTGCAGCGGAAATGTCAACCCTGCCAGTTTCGTTAACCTTGAAGAGCAGTTTTTTACCTTCTTCAGTGCGTACAATAGCAGCAGTAGGGACTTGATGACCTTTCTTAAGTCCGTAGGGATCTCCCAATGAAATATCGCTAAGAGCATTTAATTTATCTATGCAAAGCCGACAATGAATGGGGGTAAACAACTCTCTTGAACCGGTTCGCCTCTGCCGTGGTACATTGTAGATACGACCATTATGAGTTTTCACTCTAATGTCTCCCGGCCATCCCTTCCAGGACTTGTGCCGATAATCAAACTGGGCAACGCTTTGTGATTTAATTCCGGCACATCGAACAAGAAAATCGGCTGCTGCATAGGTCAGTACACGGTCACAAAAAAGTCCGATTCGCAAAACAATTTTTTCCTTAAGTTTAGGCAGTTTTTCCATAGCGAGCAGTAATCCCTGCATATGGCAGCCCAGGCCTAAAAATATTACTGTGCCACTGGTTTTTAATATTTGACGAATCAAGAGATTAACAGGGGTTGGACAATACTTGCTTCGTGATGATGAAAGTACTTCCTCGGGAGTTCCTGCCAAGCGTGAAAACGGTCGTAATGGCTGCTGGGGATTGTCTACAACACAAACCGCATTATCTGCCATTGCAAGCTCAAGAGCACCGGATAAAAGCACTCGCCCCAGTCCGCCTGTTTGCCCCTCTGCAGCAATTGATGTATCGGACGCCTGCCCTAAATAGGCTGCCAGGATGGGGCCGGTATAAGGATTGGCTAAATATTGTTTCATCAGCGGAGGTATGCTAATTTGCGGGCATACTTTTTCACAGAGACAACAGTTGTTGCACAGTGAAGTATCAAGACGGGGCACCAGCTGTCCGCCCGGAGTTTCAACCATCTCAAGCGCCTTGCCCGGGCAGACTCCGGCACAGGTCCCACAGCTTGTGCAAAGATGATTTGTTATTACATGATGTATGCTCAGGGTCATTATCCAGTTTGCACAGATTTGATAATATCAATCATTCGGTTCAGTGCAGTGCGGGCGCTGTCTTCAATCTTGGGAACATGCTTTTGCAAAGCACTCCTTATAGTATCCCGTTTTTCCCAGGCTTTTACAATAGTTTCCATAGCTAATGCATCTGAACGTCGAACTGGATCAGTTACCCACTGCTCAAGATCGACTTCTTTCATTAGTTCGTCATATTTATGCGACCAGCCAATAACAGTTGCAGGCACTCTCATCGACATTGATGCAATAAGACTGTGATAGCGACTGGCAACAAGAAATTCAGAAAGCCCAATAACTGACTTTATATCAGCAGCTGATTCATTACCTGTAAGCATACAGGCCCGTTGTGGCTGCTGAACCTTGTCCAGGAGCATTTTACACAGCTCCGGATCATTAGTGCGTCCTAACGAAGTCTCATGTGGAATAAGAACAATGCTGCATTGTGTCTCCTTCAAAAAATAATCCATAATTTTTTCGAGTTCCAAAAAATAAGCATTGTTAGTTTCCTGGCCTGAAGTCCGCTCATAGATACGCATATTAGGGGTGATGGTAATAAATGGTTTGCTGGGGTCAATGCAGTTTGTACGGGCCAGGAGCTGTTTTGCATTATCAGGCGGGCTCGCCGAAAACTGAAAAGCGATATCAGGGGCAATAATAGTTTTCTGGCGTTTGACACAGCGTGCATCTACCAGATACTTATAGCTTAGCTGCTCCCGTGCACAAACAAGGTCTGCATTAGACAACAGCAGCCTGGTAAACAGGCGGACTTCTCTATTTTTAAACGGCCCCCAGGCCTGGGGCATAAAAAAAATCTTATTGCCTGCTGCTTTCGCTGCACTGTATAATTTCCATCGAGAGCGAGCGGAGCGGGGACCAAATTGATCTGAGGATACAAAGCCTGAAATATCTATAACGACATTGCTGATTTGAAAAATGTTACGACAGCTTTTTTTTCTATATTGTTCAAGAGTAACCTGCTTATGAATAGACACTCCCAGGGTGCCAAAGATGACATCTAAAAGTCCGATAAAACGTTTTGGCTTTTGGCGTGTGATTGTGTTAAACCCGTTAGCTTCAAAACGTTGACATTCCTGCTGGTTGAGAGGTTGAGCCCAGAAGCATGCTTCGGGAAAAGCAGATTTCACACTATCCCGAACAACCATCAACATAGCCTCAGCACCTTTACCGATGAAGTTGCCGCCCCGTATTGTAATATGTATATTTGAGTTTGCTGTCATTGTTTTACAATTCTTTCTGTGCCTTTAACCTGAAGGCAGAAACCTTACTATTTGCTAAAAAAAGTCTTTGGTTGACAATTGTCACTGATTCTCTTTGAGTGTTATATGATGATGTAATAATATAATTATTAATGCTGGTGTTGATAGTCTCAATTATATTCACGGTTTGTTCTTTTCTGCAAGCACATCAGAAAAAAAGCCTGCAAGGTCCCTGACGGCAAAGGCCGACTCAAAACAGCGAACACGTTCTGGCGACAGGTCAAGCACACCTGAGGGGCCTTTGTTATGAAGAAGCTGCTCAATAGCGTCAGCAATTTTATCAGGTTCATCGTCAGGTGCGGCAAGCCCCCTGTTCAGTTGCATTACCATCCGGGCAGCCTCACAATCGCGGGGGCCTATAACAAGGATGGGGCGACAAACGGAAAAATAATCATACAGCTTGCCGGGAATCGCACCGGCATGTTGATGGATTCCCTTGTCATGGCCGACTACAAGAAGCAGAATATCCGCTCCCAGGCAGAGCGACAGAAATTGAAATCGGGTTATTCTATTATGCAGATATGCCGTGTCAGTTAATCCATACTGGTCTATAACGCTGTGCAGATAAGTCAGCATATTTTTTTTATCAAACTGTAAAAATTGAATTTTTTCCCCGTGAGTTTTATCCTTTTGACGAAAGATCTTTAAGGCTTCAAAGAATCCGTTAAGGTTCCTTGTCCCGCTGTATAATGCCCCCCCATGAATAATTGTAGGTCTGTCAAATTTTTCAGCCCGAAGGCGAGCTGTTTCTGCAGCCTCAAACCAGTTATATGCTAAATGTTTGGGTTTGTGAATGATTGAGGGGTGCATGCGTCCCAGTGTTTCAGCCTGGGCAGGTGCTGCATATGTTATACCGGAAGCATTCTGCAGAATGTTACGCTCAACAGCAATATTTTTTTTTTCTGTGGCAGATAAGACCTTGGGGTTTAATCTATATTTCACATCACGAAAGTCGATAATATATGGTATACGAGTTTTTTGCCAAATTCGGTGGGCAAGTACTAAAAAACTTAGCTTTGGAGATGTGGCCCAGATAAGATCAATCTTATGACGTTTTACCAAAGAGATACCTGCATGTGTTGCTGCAAGAGCCCAGGGATAGAAGGTATCGACCGGAAGAAATGGTTGGGTTGCTTTGCTTAATAATCTTGTTGTGTGCAGCGCGATTTTCTGAAGCAGGCCGGATTGACGTTCCTGCAACAATGGAATATGCTCCCACATGCTCCAGCAGGGAACTCTTTCTATGGATATAGATTCCAGACTTTTTATATCGAGATTTGTATCAATGTGGTTAATGCATTGTTTCGAAATAGTAAGAACATACGGCTGCCAGTCATGTTCAGCAATTTTGCGCACCAGTTTGAAGGGCCGCAGAGCGCCAACAGCACTTGAGGGGGGAAAGTGTCCAGAAATCACTAATAATCGTTTCATCTGATAATTTTATTAACCTGTTTGTTTAAAATCTGGTGCTAAAAAAATGTACTTGGTCTTTTTTATATTTCCTTACTGCACTTACAAGAATTTTGTTAATAAACTGAAGTTGTTTGGCAGACAAAATGATTGGAATGCTTAAAATTTTTTTTAGTTGGTAGCCATGTGCAGTCAGCCCAGATTAAACAGGGTCCTGCATTGCTTGTTCCAGCGTGATACTCTCAGCCGCTCCCTTAGCAGTCGTAAATATCTTGTGAGGTACCAGAATTTGTTGGGGTAATTTTTTATCACCTTTAATTCATATATACATCTTTTGGATAATGAAGACTTATAAAGTTTTTCAATGCATTCCAAATCAACCAGTTCATCCGGCTTAATAACTTCTTTATATTCACCTACAATACCTCGTCTGAACAGGGCTTTTTCTTTTGATTTTTTCCTCAATGTATCTACGCTGATTCTGTTAGATAGATCATTCATATCTACATTTCTTATATTGCAGAATTCCAGCATCTCAGAGGCTGCTTTGTTAAAATTGTTTTTCAATTCATTAAAACTGGAAGAAAAAACTCTGGGATCATGCGCAACCTGTTCCCACGTTTTGTGATAATCTAAATGATATCGAAATAGCGCCCGACCACTGTCGTGCTGCCAGTAAAATTCACTGAAATTATTATAGTTTTTTTGACCCTTGTTAACTAAATAATAGAACTGTGAAACTAGGACATCCCGCAAATCACGCCAAATTAAAAATACCCGCATAGATTTATAAGACAGGAGAAAATCCCGTTCAAAAGCATAACCCAGATGCCCCTTTACCAGGTAAAGTTTATCATTACTGGAGTCAATAGTATCCAGCAATTCCTTTATGCTTTTATAATCATGAGCATTAAATATTTTCTGACCTACATGTTCAAAATCGATCCCCTGTTGTACCAAAGCCTCTCTTATAATATTAAATTGAAAATGGCTGGCGTGTTTGGGAGCGCCTGAAAAAAATAGAATCATAATAGCTTATCCTTATTTAGTATATGCCTTTCCCTCAGATTATTACATGCATTAGATAATCATGTAAGTGTTAAAACTAATGTGCTTATCGGAAATATATATTATATCAGAAGAAATAAGTTCAATAAAGACAGAAAACAACAGTAAAGCTTTAATTTATGCAGAGTGCGACAGGAAGCAGGGAATAAATGTTTTTGTCTTGCAAGGTATGCTAATTCGGAAAGACAGCAAAATATGATAAAATATTATAAATCAACTACTTAGAGCCTGTCCCGTAGCCGCAAGTCCTCTGTTTACAGTAAAAAAAGCAGCCAGAGAGAAAATAAAGGGACAGAATCAATACTGTTCGGTATGAAATTTGATATATAAAGAATCGAAAGCTCTGAACAGGTATGACACCTGTCTTACGCTTTGAATTTTTTGAATTTTCTTTTTT